>NZ_CAJYES010000226.1 GCF_913773995.1 uncultured Pseudacidovorax sp. | reverse complement strand
GGCCAGCTTCGCGTGGTAGGGCACCCAGATCGCCTCGCGGCGGGCGGCGATCTCGGCCTCCTGCGGCAGGTCGGCCGGGTCGACATAGAGCGGCGTGTCGTCGAAGGTGTCGACGGGGCACAGGCCCGTGACGCTCTGGCCCGGGTAGAGGCTGGCGCCGTCCGGCGGACGGTTCAGGTCGATGACATAGCGCGAATGCGTCGCCACCAGGACCGAGGCGCCGAGTTCGTCGGCGAAGTCGTAAAGGCGCTCCAGGTGCCAGTCGGTGTCGGGCACGTGGCGCGCCTCGTCGGTCAGGCGCGCGGCCAGCGCGGGGGGCACATGCGTGCCCACATGCGGCATGGAGATCAGCAGCGGTCGCGTGCCCTGGCGGAAGCGGAAGGGCGGCTCGGTGGTGGTGAAGGCGGTCATGACAGAAGCAAGTGTGAAGGCGTCCCTGCACCCGCGCTGGCGCGGGGGCACGGCACCGAAAAAGAAAAGCGGTTCAGGCGCGCTCATGGGCCGAGCTCCAGTGCGGCAGAGCCGGCGCTCAGGCCCCACCGGCCAGCAGTTCGCGCCGGGCCTGGACGAACGCCCGCTGAGCCTCGGCGCGCAGCGGGTGGCAGCCGGCATCGACCGTCTTCCGGCCTGCCACATACGCCTGCGCGAGCGGCCGCTGGCGGCCGGCGGCGAAGACATGGGCCGAGAGCATCTGCGGCGCCTCCAGCCCGGCCAGCACCGGATGGGCCGCGTCGAGCACGAGCATGTCCGCCTGCTGGCCCACGGCCAGCCCGCCGAGGGCGCGGCCCGCCGCCTGCGCACCGCCAGCGACCGCCGCCAGCCACATGGCGGTGGCGACCTCGGGCTGCGCCGCGGTGGCGGCCACGTTGCGCTGGCGGCGCGCCAGGCGCTGGCCGTACTCCAGCATCAGCAGTTCCTCCGCCGCATCGACGCAGGCATGGCTGTCGGAGCCGATGCCCCAGGCGCCGCCGCCGGGCCGCCTGCCGGCGCCGGAGGCCGTCGAGAACGCACCCTGCCGGGCAGTGGGGTAAGGATCCCCGCCGTCGTCACCGGCGGTCCACCGCGGCAGGTCGAACAAACCATCACCCAGGTTGGCCTCGGTGGTGGGGCACAGGCCCGCCACCGCGCCGGTGGCGGCGGCGCGACGGTATTCGTCGGCGTCCATGTGCGTGGCATGCACCAGGCACCAGCGGGCATCGACCGGCGCATGGTCCAGCAGCCAGGCGACGGGGCGCTGGCCGCTCCAGGCGATGCAGTCCTCGACCTCCTTGGTCTGCTCGGCGATGTGGATGTGGATGGGCGCGGTCGCGTCCTGCGCAGCCAGGCCGGCGAGCGCGTCGCGCAGCGCATCCGGAGGCACGGCGCGCAGCGAGTGCGGCGCCAGGCCCAGGCGCGCGCCCTGGGCGTCGCAGGCGGGGCGCAGGGCGTCGAGCAGGCGCAGCATCGACTCGGTGCTGCGGATGAAGCGGCGCTGGCCCTCGGCCGGCGCGGCGCCGCCGAAGCCGCTGGTCTGGTAGAGCACCGGCAGCAGCGTCAGGCCGATGCCGGCACGTTGGGCAGCGCGCAGCAGGGCGCGGGCGAGCTCGGCATCGTCGGTATAGGGATGCCCGTCGGTGTCGTGGTGCACGTAGTGGAACTCGCACACCGCCGTGTAGCCGGCCTCCAGCATGTCGACGTAGAGGCCGAAGGCGATGGCCTCCAGCTGCGATGGGCTCAGGCGCAGCGCGAAGCGGTACATGAGGCTGCGCCAGCTCCAGAAGCTGTCCTGCGCCTCGGCGCGGTATTCGGTCAGGCCCGCCATGCCGCGCTGGAAGGCATGCGAATGCAGGTTGGGCATGCCGGGCAGCAGCGGGCCTTCGGCACGCGGCATGCCGGGCTCTGGCGTGGCGCCGGGCTGCACGGCGGTGAGGCGGCCGGTGGCGTCCCAGTCCACACGCACGTCGCGCACCCAGCCGCCGGGCAGCAGGGCGTGATCGGCGAAGAGGCTGCCGGCGCTCACAGCGCGCCCTCCGCGATCCTGCCCTGCCGGACCACGCAACGCACGGGCCGCTGACCGAACCAGTAGGCCAGCTCGGCGGCCTCCTGCACGTTCCACAGCACGAAGTCGGCGGCGCGGCCGACGGCCAGCTCGCCATGCGTGGCCGACAGGCCCAGCGCCCGCGCGGCATGGGTGGTGACGCCGGCCAGCGCCTCGGGGACGGTCAGGCGGAACAGCGTGCAGGCCATGTTCATCATCAGCAGCAGGCTCAGGCAGGGCGAGGTGCCCGGGTTGTGGTCGGTGGAGACGGCCATCGGCACGCCGGCAGCGCGCAGCCCGTCGATGGGCGGCAGCTGCGTGTCGCGCAGCGTGTAGTAGGCGCCGGGCAGCAGCACGGCCACGGTGCCGGCCTGCGCCATGGCCGCGATGCCGGCGGGCGAGAGGTGCTCGATGTGGTCGCAGGAGAGCGCACCGTAGCGCGCCGCCAGCGCCGCGCCGCCCATGTCGCTGAGCTGCTCGGCATGCAGCTTGACCGGCAGGCCCAGCGCCTTTGCGGCCTGGAACACGCGCTCGGTCTCTTCGAGCGAGAAGGCGATGCGCTCGCAGAACACGTCCACCGCATCCACCAGGCCTTCGGCATGCAGCGCGGGCAGCATCTCGCGGCAGACGAGGTCGATGTAGTCGCCGCTGCGGCCGGCGTATTCGGGCGGCAGGGCGTGGGCGCCGAGGAAGGTGGTGCGCACGATGATGCCATGGGCGGCGGCCAGCCGGCGTGCCACGCGCAGCTGCTTGCGCTCGTGCTCGAGCGCCAACCCGTAGCCGGACTTGATCTCGATGGCGCACACGCCCTCGGCCAGCAGCGGCGCGAGGCGGGCGCTGGCGGATTCGAACAGCGCGTCCTCGCTGGCCTCGCGCGTGGCCCGCACGGTGGAGACGATGCCGCCGCCGGCGCGCGCCACCTCTTCGTAGCTGGCGCCGGCCAGGCGCATGGCGAATTCGTTGGCCCGCTGGCCGCCGTAGACCAGGTGCGTGTGGCAGTCGATGAGGCCGGGCGTGATGAGCGCGCCGCAGCCGTCGTGGCGGGGCAGGGCGTCCGCGCCGGACGGCAGGGCATCAGGCGCGCCCAGCCAGGCGATGCGGCCGTCGGCCACGGTCAGCGCCAGCGGCTGGCCGTCGATGCCGCGCAGGCCGGTCCACAGGCCGTCGGCGCTGGGGCGTTGGGAGAAGGGCAGGGCGGTCATGCGGGCGCTCCTTGGTGGATGAGGCTCGGGGTCTTGGCGCCTGGCAGATGGAGGACGGAACAAGGCAGGGTCAGGCGGGCAGCAGCCGCACCGCGATCAGGCGCGCTTCGGCACCCTCGTCCGGCACCACCTCGGCAGGTGCCATGGCATCGGTCCAACACAGGCCCTGGCCGGCTGCCAGCGGCGCCGCGGTGCCGGTCCGCCAGCGGCCCGAAACGGCCAGCAACAGCCCGTGCGGTGAACCCGCAAGGCGCACGCCCTGTGCATGGACCGCGACTTCGGCGCGCCACCGGTCGCGCCGCGTCATCACGTTGAAATCGGTGGAAGCACCGCCCAGCAGGGTGCAGCCCAGGGCCGACTCGCCCGCGAAGGCAAAGGGCTGCAGCGGCGTGGCCAGCCGGTGGTCGATGTTCTCGCCCTGCAGGTGCACCCCGTCGCCGTCCAGCAGCAGGATCTGCCGGTCCACCCCCGGAAAGGCGGAGAAGGGCCCGTCGGACGCGATGCTCGCCGCCGAGCATCGCCAGCCGAAGTCCTCCAGTCCGGCACCGGGCGGCCAGCAGGCGATCTCGCGGGTGTGGCCGCCGCCGTTCTTCCACGGCGTGGCCGGAAGCTGGGCGAGGTCGAAGCGGCGCAGGGTCGTCATGGCGATGTCTCCGTGGGCGGGTGTCACTTCAATGCACGAGGCCGCCCTGGCGCAGCCGGCGTTCGAAGTGGCGGAGCACCAGCGTCACCGTGCCGGTGAGGGCGAAGTACACGGCCGCGATGGCAAGGTACACCTCCAGCGAGCGGTAGGACACGCTGATGATCTTCTGGCCCTCGTGCATCACGTCGTGGATGGTGAGCAGCGACACCAGCGCCGAGTTCTTGATCAGCGCGATGAACTCGTTGCCCAGCGGCGGGATCATGCGCACCACCGCCTGCGGCAGGATGATGTGGCGCATCGCCTGGACCGGCGTCATGCCCAGCGACTGGGCGGCCATGGTCTGGCCGCGGTCGATGGACTGGATGGCGCCGCGCACGATCTCCGACACATAGGCGCCGCTGTACACGCCCAGGCCCAGCACGCCGCACAGGAAGGCCGGCAGCAACAGTCCGAAGTGCGGCAGCCCGAAGAACAGGATGAACAGCTGCACCAGCAGCGGCGTGCCGCGGATCACAGCCACGTACGCGGTGCACACGCCGTACAGCCAGCGGCGCTGCGGCCGCAGCCGGCCGATGCCCACCGCCAGGCCCAGCACGCAGCCCAGCAGCAGCGCGCAGGCGGTGATCTCCACCGTCACCAGCGTGCCGCGCAGCAGGTCGGGCCAGCCGGCCCAGACCGGCGAGAAGTCCAGATCCATCATCAAGTCCCGTCAGATTTCCACGCTGTGCGCACAGCCTGCAAAGCATGAACCCGGCGCGGCGGCAGGGCTCGAACGGCCGCGGAGCAGGCCATGCCAGGGCACCCGAGGAACTGGCTCCGCCAGGCCTCTGGGTGCGCCCCCCTCCAAGCCGAAGGCGCAAGTGAGGGGGGAGCCGCGAAGCGGCATGGGGGGTGTCTCACTTCGACGCGGGGAACCATTTCTGCACGATGGCGGCGTAGCTGCCGTCTGCCTTCATCTTCGCCAGGGCGTCGTTCACGGCCTTGGTGAGCTCGGGCGTGTCCTTGCGGATGGCCATGCCGTATTCCTCGGTGGTCAGCTGCTCGGGCAGCACCTTGAGGCCGGGCCGGGTGCGCACGTACTGGTAGGCGGCGGGCTTGCCGGTGACGGCGGCGTCGGTGCGGCCCACTTCCACCAGGTTGAACATCTCCTGGTTCTTCTCGACTTCCAGCAGCTGGGCCTGCGGGTACTTCTCCTTGAGGAAGCTCACCGACTTGGTGCCCACCTGCACGCTCACCTTGCGGCCGGCCAGGTCGGCGGGCGACTTGAGGGTGGTGTTGTCGGCCTTGGTCATCACCACCAGGCCGCCAGCGTAGTAGGGCATGGTGAAGTCCACCACCTTGCGGCGCTCGTCGGTGATGTAGATGGCCGAGACGGCCATGTCGGCGCGGCGCGAGACCAGCGCCGGGATCAGGCCCTTGAAGTCGATGTCGATCCACTCGACGGGCCGGCCCAGCTGCTTGCCGATGGCCTCGACCATCTCGGTGTCGAAGCCGGTGCGCTTGCCGTTCTCGATGTACTCCATGGGCGGGAAGGTGGCGTCGGTGGCAACGCGCAGCGGTTCGGCGGCATGGGCGGCGGTGCCGGCCAGGGCGAGGGTGCCGACGAGGGCGAGCAGCAGGCGGCGGGGCAGGGGGCGGGACATCATGGGATCACTCCGGGAACGTTGGAAGGGAGAGGAACGGGAGGCGCAAGAAGAAGGGGACGGCGGGGCGGGATGGGGCGACCCGGCTCAATGCAGCAGCAGCCGCCGCGAGATGCGGGCCGCGGCCACCACGGTCATCTGCACGAGCGCGGCCTCCTGGTGCCGTGCACGCAGGATCGGGGCCATCAGCGTCAGCACGCCGGCCGCCTGGTGCGAGGCGCCCATCAGCGGCACGCTGCAGCCCCAGACGCCGTCGTCCACCTCGCCGGCGCTCAGGGCATGACCGGCCTGGCGGATGGTGTCCAGCTCGGCTTCGGCGGCGGCGCGTTCGGCGGTGCCGGCGCCGTACTGCGCGTCTAACACGGCGGCCCGGGCGGAGGGCGCCAGATGGGCCAGCAGGCACTTGGCCGAGGCGCCCGCGCGCAGCGGCACGCTGCGGCCCTTCTCGAAGGAGCAGCGCAGCGACTGGTGGCTCTCGACCATGTCCAGGCAGATGGCCTGGTCGTTGACGGCGACGATCAGGCCCACGCTCTCGTGGGACTGGCGGGCCAGCTCTTCCATGGTGGGCCGCGCCTGGCGCATGAGCTCGGACGCCAGGTCGAAGCCCAGCGCCATCTGCAGGCTGAGCGGCCCCGGGGCATAGCTGCCCTCACGCTCGATCACGAAGCCCCAGCGGCGCAGGCGCGCCAGCTGGCGATACAGGGTGCTGCGCGTCAGCCCGGTGTGGGCCATCAGCTCGGCCGCGGTGAGCGGCCGGCCCTGCCGCGCCAGCACGGCCAGCACCTGCAGCACGCGGTCGGCGGCAGGAACGGCAGCAGCAGCAGCAACGGGGGGCGCAGGCGAGGCCATGCGCTCAGTATCAAAAAAAGCCATCGCGATGTGCACCACCCGGTCCCATGCGATGGGACTGGGCGGCGGTTTTTGTGGCGCGTGCTCCCGCGCGCCGAGGCGCAGCCCGGCGCTGGGGGACCCGTCAGCGCACCATCGGCAGGTTGAGGCCGAATTTATTCGCCGTGGCCACGGCCAGCTCGTAGCCGGCGTCGGCATGGCGCATCACACCCGAGGCGCAGTCGTTGACCAGCACGCGCGCCAGGCGGCGCTCGGCGGCATCGCTGCCGTCGCACACGATCACCATGCCGGCATGCTGCGAATAGCCCATGCCCACGCCGCCGCCATGGTGCAGGCTGACCCAGGTGGCACCGCCCGCGGTGTTGAGCAGGGCGTTGAGCAGCGGCCAGTCGCTCACCGCATCGGTGCCGTCCTTCATGCCTTCGGTTTCGCGATTGGGACTGGCGACGGAGCCGGTGTCCAGGTGGTCGCGACCGATGACGATGGGCGCCTTGAGCTCGCCCTTCTTCACCATCTCGTTGAAGGCCAGGCCGGCAATGTGGCGCTCGCCCAGGCCCAGCCAGCAGATGCGCGCCGGCAGGCCCTGGAAGGCGATGCGCTCGCGCGCCATGTCCAGCCAGCGGTGGGTGTGCCTGTTCTCGGGGAACAGCTCCTTGATCTTGGCGTCGGTCTTGTAGATGTCCTCCGGGTCGCCCGACAGCGCCACCCAGCGGAAGGGGCCCTTGCCCTCGCAGAAGAGCGGACGGATGTAGGCGGGCACGAAGCCGGGGAGGTCGAAGGCGTTCTTCACGCCCTGGTCGAAGGCGACCTGGCGGATGTTGTTGCCGTAGTCCACCGTCGGGATGCCCATGGCCTGGAAGTCCAGCATGGCCTGCACATGCACGGCGCAGCCTTCGGCGGCGGCCTGCTTGAGCTGCGCATGCTGCGCCGGGTCCTGCGAGGCGGCACGCCATTGCTGCACGCTCCAGCCCACCGGCAGGTAGCCGTTGATCAGGTCGTGGGCCGAGGTCTGGTCGGTCACCAGATCGGGCTTGGGACCACCGGCCTTGGCGCGGCGCACCAGCTCGGGCAGCACCTCGGCGGCATTGCCGAGCAGGGCGATGGAGACGGCTTCCTTCTTCGCGGTGTGGTGCGCGATGAGGGCCAGGGCGTCGTCGATGTCCTTCGCCTGCTTGTCCACGTAGCGGGTGCGCAGGCGGAAGTCGATGCTGGTCTGCTGGCATTCGACGGTCAGCGAGCAGGCGCCCGCCAGCGTGGCCGCCAGCGGCTGCGCGCCGCCCATGCCGCCGAGGCCCGCGGTGAGGATCCATTTGCCCGATAGGTCATTGCCATAGTGCTGGCGCCCGGCCTCGACGAAGGTCTCGAAGGTGCCCTGCACGATGCCCTGGCTGCCGATGTAGATCCAGCTGCCGGCGGTCATCTGGCCGTACATGAAGAGGCCCTTGCGGTCCAGTTCGTGGAAATGCTCCCAGTGGCCCCACTTGGGCACCAGGTTGGAGTTGGCGATGAGCACCCGCGGCGCGTCCGCATGGGTCTTGAACACGCCCACCGGCTTGCCGGACTGCACCAGCAGCGTCTCGTCCTCGCCCAGCTTCTTGAGCGAGTCGAGGATGGCGTCGAAGCACTCCCAGTTGCGCGCGGCGCGGCCGATGCCGCCGTAGACCACCAGGGCCTGCGGGTTCTCGGCCACTTCGGGATCGAGGTTGTTCTGCAGCATGCGGAAAGGGGCTTCGATCAGCCAGTTCCTGCACGACAGGTCGGTGCCGCGCGGGGCGCGTACGACGCGGCTGGGGTCCACGCGCGGGTCGGCGATGGCGGGCGCGGTGCGGGCGATGAAGTTCTCGGGGGCGTTCATGGCAGTGCTCCTTGAAAGGTCGGTCGGTCGGTCGGTTCAGGCGCTGTGGCTGGGCAAGAGCGTCAGCAGCGGCGCAGGCAGTTCGGCGGCCAGCGCCCACTGGCGCATGGCCTCGATGTCGGGCGCCAGGTAGCGGTCGCGCTCGACGAAGGCGACCTGGCGGCGGATGCGGGCGATCTCGGCCTCGACGGCGGTCGAGCTGCGCGGCGTGGTCTCGGTGCGCTTCAGTTCGATGCCCTGCGCGGCGGCCATGGCCTCGATGCCGATGACCACCGCGGTGTTGTTGACCATCTCGCCCAACCGGCGCGCCGCAAAAGTCGCCATGGACACGTGGTCCTCCTGGTTGGCCGAGGTGGGCAGGCTGTCCACACTGGCGGGATGGGCGAGGGACTTGTTCTCCGAGGCCAGGGCCGCGGCCGTGACCTGCGCGATCATGAAGCCGGAGTTGAGCCCACCGTCGCGCACCAGGAAGGGCGGCAGGCCCGACAGGCCTGTGTCCAGCAGCAGCGCGATGCGGCGCTCGGCGATGGCGCCGACCTCGGCCACGGCCAGCGCGATGATGTCGGCCGCGAAGGCCACCGGCTCCGCATGGAAGTTGCCGCCGGAAATGACCTCGTCCGTGTCGCAGAAGACCAGCGGGTTGTCGGAGGCGGCATTGGCCTCGGTCACCAGCACGCGGGCGGCATGCGTCAGGTTGTCCAGGCAGGCACCCATCACTTGCGGGATGCAGCGGATGGAATACGGGTCCTGCACCCGGCCGCAGTCGGCATGGCTGGGGATGATGGCGCTGCCTTCGAGCAACGTGCGCACGGCGGCGGCGACGGCGATCTGCCCTGGCTGGCCGCGCGCGGCATGGATGCGGGCGTCGAAGGGCTTGATCGAACCCTGGATGGCCTCCAGCGACAGCGCGCCCGACATCAGGGCCGAGGCGAACACGTTCTCCGCGCCGAACAGCCCCGCCAGCGCCAGCGCGGTCGAGACCTGCGTGCCGTTGAGCAGCGCCAGGCCTTCCTTGGGGCCGAGCACGAAGGGCTCGAGCCCGATGCTGCGCATGGCCTCAGCCCCGCCCACCACGCTGCCGTCGGCCAGGCGCGCCTGGCCTTCGCCGATCAGCACGCAGGCCAGGTGCGCCAGCGGCGCCAGGTCGCCCGAGGCGCCCACCGAGCCCTTGGCCGGGATCAGCGGCGTGACGCCGGCGTTGAACAGTGCCAGCAGCGCATCGACCAGCGCCGGCCGCACGCCCGAATGCCCGCGCGCCAGGCTCACGGCCTTGGTGGCGATCACCAGCCGCACCACCTCCGCCGACAGCGGCTCGCCCGTGCCCACGCTGTGCGACAGCACCAGGTTGCGCTGCAGCTCGGCCAGGTGGCCGTGGTCGATCTTGGTGCTGGCCAGCTTGCCGAAGCCGGTGTTGATGCCATAGACCACGTCGTCGTGGTCCACGATGCGCTGCACGGCAGCCTGCGCGGCCTGCATGCCCGCACGCACGCTGTCGTCCAGCGCGAGGGTGAGGCCGCCCTGGTGGATGCGGCGCAGGCTGGCCAGGTCGACCTGGCCGGGATGGAGGGTCAGCAGGGTGGTCATGGCAGGTTGTCTATACAGGTTGTGACGTGCGAAAGCGAAGCGGGAGCGCGGGGCCGTCAGCCCCAGCCGGGATTGCCGTCGGCGCGAAAGCGACTGCCCAGCCGGTAGCGCGAGGCCGGGTGCAGGCAGCGCACCAGCGTGATGGGCGTGCCGCGCGACCAGGTACGGCGGCTGAGCAGCAGGCAGGGCTCGCCCGCGTCCATGGCCAGGCGCGCGGCCTGCTCGGTCGTGGGGAGCACGGCGTCGACCAGGTGCTCGATCTGGTCGAAGGGCACGTGGCGCACCAGGTATTCGCTGGGCGGCATGAGCGAGAAGTCCTGGTCCAGGAAGGCCGGCACCATGCGCGGACTGACCCAGCGGTCTTCCAGCTGCACGGGGGTGCCGTTCTCCAGGTGCAGGCAGAGGCAGTGGAAGAGCGATTCGCCCAGGCGCACGTCCAGCCAGGCGGCGATGTCCGCGGGTGCGGCGATGCGCTCGGCCGCCAGCAGCTCGAAGCCGTAGTCGTGACCGCGGCCGCGGATCTCGCTGGCGATGTTGGCGATCTGCAGCAGGGTGGACTGCGGCTTGGTCTCGGCCACGAAGCTGCCGACGCCGGCCACGCGCTTGACGCGGCCTTCGTCCACCAGTTCGCGCAGGGCGCGGTTGGCGGTCATGCGCGAGATGCCGAACTGCGCGACCAGTTCGTGTTCCGACGGCAGCCGATGCCCGGCGGGCCATTCACCACTCTGGATGCGGCGGACGATGTGTTCCTTGACCTGCTCGTAGAGAGCGAGGGACGGGCTGGTCGGTGGGCTGGTTGGGCGGCGTTCGCGGGACGCTTTGGCTGAGGTCGTCGTCATGCGCGGCCCCCCTCGTGATGCGGCTTGCGGGTCCGGCGGCGGCTGGCGGCGGCAGCGTCGATCAGCGTGTTCACGGCTTGGCGCTTGATGTTCCTGTCCGTGCCTGCGTCGATGTCGCAGCGATGGAAAGGACGGTGCGCCAGAGCGGCCGGCAGCCCGTGGGCGGCGGTGCTTCGATGGCGCGGTCGGCGCTGCGCGCCGACTCCCCTCCGGTGCTCGCGAACCCGGCCCGCGGCATAACTCACGACGTTCACTGCGTTCACTCTGCTCGGACAAATGCCGCGAGTCAGATCCCGAAGCAGGCCTGTCCTTCGGCAGGCCTGCGGCCGGCTTCGCTGCGCTCCTCGGCGCGCCACAGGCGCATCACCGCCCACGGGCTGCCGGCCACTCTGGAATGGGACCCGCGGTCGTGCACGCCGATCCAGCCGCGGCTGGCTGTTGCTCCCTCTCCCTCTGGGAGAGGGCTGGGGTGAGGGCCTGCGGCGCTGGTGAGCGTCGGGCGTCAATGAGGCAAGGGGCGGCCCCTCACCCAACCTCTCCCCAGAGGGGAGAGGAGTGAAAGCCCAAGGCCAGGCCGAAGCCGAAGCCGAAGCCGAAGCCCGGTCAGAAAACCGGGCGTGCGGTTCCCCGGTCCCGATATCGACGCAGCGTCCCCAGCGCGCGGGGCCGGGGCCGGCTGGCGTGGGCGATTTGCGGGGTGGCGAGAAGCGCAGGCCGGGGCGAGGCATGCCTGCCGAAGGACAGGCATGCTTCGTGAACTGACTCGTCGCAGTTGTTTGAGCGGAGCGCGTGAGCGCGCAGCGAGTTCTGCGACGCGAGCCCCGGCCGAGCATCGCAGCGGAGTCGGCGCAGCCGACCACCCCGCCATGAGCCCGCGCCAGCCGGCCCCGGCCCCGCGCGCCCCCCCGAACACCAGCCCAGACGCCCCACAGCCCAATCACGACAGGCGCGCAACGAAGCAGCAACAGCGCAGCCAAGCCCCGCACGCCGCCCCGGACCTCACCCTGAACGCGCCCCGAAGCCATCGCTCAATGCTCCGCCGCCGCCATCGACTCCGCCCGAATCTCTTCCGTCAGCCGTGCCTTCAGTTCTATGAACTCCGGCGTGGTCTTGAGCGTGTAGTGGCGCGGATGCGGCAGATCCACCGCGATCTCGGTCTTGATGCGGCCCGGCCGGGCGCTGAACACGGCAACGCGGTTGGCCATGAAGATCGCCTCGTCGATGTCGTGCGTGACGAACAACACCGTCTTGCGCTCGGCCTCCCAGATGCCCAGCAGCAACTCCTGCATCAGCACCCGCGTCTGGTTGTCCAGCGCACCGAAGGGCTCGTCCATCAGCAGCATCTTGGGGTCGTTGGCCAGCGCACGGGCAATGGCCGTGCGCTGCTGCATGCCGCCCGACAGCTGCTTGGGATAGTGCCGCTCGAAGCCCCGCAACCCCACCTTGGCGATGAAGTAGGCCGCGCGCTCCTTCTGCTCGGATTCGGACATGCCGCGCTCGCGCAGGCCGAAGCGGATGTTCTGCTCGATGTCCAGCCACGGAAAGAGCGTGTAGCTCTGGAACACCATGCCCCGGTCCGCGCCCGGCCCGGTCACCGGCCGGCCGTCCAGCAGCACCTGGCCGCTGGTGGGAAAGTCCAGCCCTGCCACGATGCGCAGCAGCGTCGACTTGCCGCAGCCCGAGGGCCCGAGGATGGTGACGAAGTCGTTCTCGCGCACATCGAAGTCCACCGGCAGCAGCGCCTGCGTGGACTGGCCGCGCGCGCCCGTGAAGGTGCGCGAGACGCCGCGGATGGCCAGCTGCACGCCGGCTTCTTGCAGGTTGCCGCTCATAGCGAAGCCCACGCGAACAGCCGACGGTTGACGGCCTTGAACAGGAAGTCCGACACCAGCCCGATCAGGCCGATGACGATGATGCCGAAGATGATCTGCCCGGTGTTCAGCAGCGCCTGGCTGTCGGTGATCATGTGGCCGATGCCCGAGGACGAGCCGATGAGCTCCGCCACGATCACGTAGGTCCAGGCCCAGCCCAGCACCAGGCGCAGCGTCTCGGCAATGCCCGGCGCCGCGCCCGGAATCAGCACCCGCCGCACGATGCCGCCGCCATCGGCGCCCAGCGTGTAGGCGGCTTCGACCAGGTCCTTGCGGGCGCTGCCCACCGTCACCGCCACCATCAGGATGATCTGGAACACCGAGCCGATGAAGATCACCAGCAGCTTCTGCGCCTCGCCGATGCCCGCCCACAGGATCAAAAGCGGAATAAAGGCCGAGGCCGGCAGGTAGCGGCAAAAAGAGACGAAGGGCTCCAGGAAGGCCTCCACCGGCTTGTAGGCGCCCATCAGGATGCCCAGCGGCACCGCGATGACGGCCGCCAGCAGGAAGCCGCCGAACACCCGCCACACCGTCATGCCGATGTCGCCGATGAAGCCGTACTCGGTGAACAGCAGCACCGCCTCCTTCACCATCGTGACCGGGCTGGCCAGGAAGGTGGGCGACACGTAGCCGCCCAGCGTGAAGAAGGCCCACACCGCCACGAAGAGCACGAAGAAGGCCACGCCCAGCAGCCAGCGCGTGCGCGGGCCGACGGGCTCCAGCGGCACCATGCCGCGCGCTCGGCGGCGCGGTGGGAGCGGCGTGTTCACTGCCATATCGACAACAGAGGAAGTCATGAAGATTCCGTAGCGAGCGGGTTGAGGTCGGGTCGAGCACCGCAGCCGCACTTTCGTGCGGCGAGGAGCGCAGGCCCGAGATCAGCCCGCGCAGTAGGAAGATTCGTGGCTTACTTGATGAAGGACGCGTCGTAGGTCGCCTTGAGGTCCTCGGGCGCCTTGCGGATCACGCCAGCCTCCAGCAGGATCGGCACCGACTCCTTCATGAACTGCTCCAGCTCGCCGGAGAAGAACTTCTGGTTGGCGGCCTTGTCCTGCCAGCGCAGGTACTTGGACGAATTGGCAAAGGCCTCGCCGGTCTGCTTGACCGCAGCGCCCATGATTTCGTTGGCCTTGGCGGGCTCGGCCTTGATCATCTCCAGCGCCTCGAAGTACGACGCGGTGAGCGCCTGCGCGGCCTTGGCGTTGGCCTTGAGCCAGGTGGGCGCGCAGCCCACGGTGTCCATCACCATCGGGTAGTCGAGCGTGGTCGCGAGGATCTTGCCGGACTGCGGTGCATTGCGCACCGTCGACAGGTAGGGCTCGTAGGTCATGGCGGCGTCGTTCTGGCCGGCCACGAAGGCCTGGGCGGCGGCCTGCGGCGCCAGCGTCACGGTCTTCACGTCCTTCAAGGTCATGCCGTTCTTGCTCAGCATCCAGGCCAGGCCGAAGTAGGGCGCGGTGCCCGGCGCGTCGACGCCGATGGTCTTGCCCTTTAGGTCGGCGAAGGACTTGACGTCATTGCGCACCGCGATGCCGTCGGCACCGTAGGACTTGTCCATCTGGAAGATCTGCACGATCGGCACGCCGTTGGCGTTCCAGGCCACGTGCGTCTCCACGGTGGTGGCGGCGCACTGAATGGCGCCCGAGGCCAGGGCGAGATGACGGTCCTTCTGCGGGATCATCTTGATCTCCACGTCCAGACCGTTCTTCTTGAAGATGCCGGCCTTGTCGGCCAGCGTGAGCGGGGCGAAGCCCGTCCAGCCGGACATGCCGAGCGCGATCTTCGTCTCCTGCGCGGCGGCGGTGCCTGCGGCGCAGGCGAGGGCGGCGGCCGCGGCCACCAGCGATGCGATCTTGAAGACGGTCTTGGCCATGCGGCCCTCCTGTGGTGTGAATGGCGGAACAACAACGAACATCGGTGCGGGCGACCTCGCCAGCCGGGAGCGGGCGCAGTCTGAGGCGACCTGCTACGCCTGTATATACAGGACAACCCGCAGCGCCACCTCATCGAGATCAGGAGCAGCGCAGGAGGGAAGTCCCGCTTCGGTGCGTCGGGCAAGGCCGTGCACCAAAATGTTGTCTATACAGGCCCTGGCGGGCGCCAGGGCCATCCGGATTGCAGGAGGCGTGCCAGGGCTGCGAGGCCGCGTGCAAACGGCTTCGACGGGCTCAGCCCGAACGATCGATGGTTCACGCGGCTCGGAGGCCATCGGGTGGTGGACTCACCGATCCGCATCGGGGCCACGGCCGGCCTGAGACAATGCCCACCCGGCGCGCGGGAGGCGCGCCGCGAGCGTCCGCCCCCGGGCGCGCCGCTGCTTTCCATCCGCCCCGCCTTCCTGCCCGCCCGCTGCCACCCCCGCACCGACCGTGTCTTCCACCCACTCCCTCGACTCCGGCAGCACCGCGCCCCTGACGATCCTGCGCGAGGTCTTCGGCTACGAGGCCTTCCGCGGCCCGCAGGCGGCCATCGTCGACCAGGTCACGGGCGGCGGCGACGCGCTGGTGCTCATGCCCACCGGCGGCGGCAAGTCGCTGTGCTACCAGATCCCGGCCATCGCCCGCGCCCGTGCCGGCCACGGCGTGAGCATCGTGGTCTCGCCGCTGATCGCGCTGATGCACGACCAGGTCGGCGCCCTGCACGAGGCTGGCGTGAGCGCCGCCTTCCTCAATTCCACGCTGGACTGGCAGGAAGCGCTGGACGTCGAGCGCCGCACCGCGCGCGCCGAACTCACGCTGCTCTACGCTGCGCCCGAGCGCGTCAACACGCCGCGCTTCCTGGAGCTGCTGGACGGCCTGGCCGCGCGCGGCAAGCTGGCGCTGTTCGCCATCGACGAGGCGCATTGCGTGAGCCAGTGGGGCCACGACTTCCGCCCCGAATACCGTGCGCTGGCCGTGCTGCACGAGCGCTACCCGGCCGTGCCCCGCATCGCGCTCACCGCCACCGCCGACGCGCTCACCCGCGCCGACATCGTCGAGCGGCTGCAGTTGCAGGACGCGCGCCAGTTCGTCAGCAGCTTCGACCGGCCCAACATCCGCTACGCCATCGTCGAGAAGAAGGACGCCAGCACGCAGCTGCTGCGCTTCATCGAGCGCGAGCACGAAGGCGAGGCGGGCGTCGTCTACTGCCAGTCGCGCAAGCGCGTGGAGGAGGTGGCGCAGATGCTGGCCGATGCCGGCATCAACGCGCTGCCCTACCACGCCGGCCTGGACGCCGCCGTGCGCCAACGCCACCAGGACCGCTTCCTGCGCGAGGAGGGCATCGTCATGGTCGCGACCATCGCCTTCGGCATGGGCATCGACAAGCCCGACGTGCGCTTCGTCGCCCACCTGGACCTGCCCAAGAACATCGAGGGCTACTACCAGGAGACCGGCCGCGCGGGCCGCGACGGCCTGCCCGCCGATGCCTGGATGGCCTACGGCCTGCAGGACGTGGTCAACCAGCGCCGCATGATCGACGAGAGCCCCGCGGCCGAGGAATTCAAGCAGGTGATGCGCAGCAAGCTTGACGCGCTGCTGGCCCTGGCCGAGGCCACCGACTGCCGCCGAGTGCGGCTGCTGGCCTACTTCGACGAGACCTATGGCATGCCGCCCGATGCGCCCCCGGGCGAGGAACGCGTGCCCCTCATGCGCTGCGGCAGCTGCGACAACTGCCTCTCGCCGCCCGCGGTGTGGGACGGCACGGACGCCGCCCGCAAGCTGCTGTCCACCATCTACCGGGTGCAGCAGCAAAGCGGCATCGGCTTCGGTGCGGGCCACATCATGGACATCCTGCGCGGCAAGCCGACCGAAAAGGTCAAGCAGTTCTTCCACGAGCGGGTGAGCACCTTCGGCATCGGCGCCGAATACAGCGAGACCCAGCTGCGCGGCGTACTGCGCCAGCTGATCGCCATCGGCGCGGTGGAGGTGGATGCGGAGAAGTTCAACACCCTGCGCCTGACCGACGGCTCGCGCGCGGTGCTGCGCGGCGAAGTGCCGGTGCGGTTACGCGAATCGGTGTCGCAACCGGCCCCGCGCCGCAGCCGGCGCGAGCGCCCCGGCGGTACCGGCGCCGGCACCGCGGCACCGGCCGCCGCGGCGGCGCTCGACACGGGCGGCCAGGCCCGCTTCGCCGCCCTCAAGGCCTGGCGCGCCGAGGTGGCCAAGGCCCACAACCTGCCGGCCTACGTGATCTTCCACGACGCCACGCTGGCCGCCATCGCCGAACGCGCACCGGACTCGCTGGAGGCCCTGGAAGGCATCAGCGGCCTGGGCGCGAAGAAGCTGGAGGCTTACGGCGAGGAGGTCGTCCGGGTCATCGCCAGCGTCCGGTAAGCGGCCCCCCCCATGCCGCTTACGCGGCTCCCTGGCGCCTTCGGCTTGGAGGGGGCGCATCCAGAGGCCTGGCGGAGCCAGTTCCTCGGGTGCCCTGGCACGGCCTGCTCCGCGGCCTTTCGATCTTTGCCTTGTGCGCGGCTTGCGTGTTTTTTTCTATAACCCGCGGTCGGCGGGCAGCACGATGCGGTTGTCCAGCCAGGGCGCGCGCGGGCCGAGCACGGCCTGATCGGGCGAGAGGCCGATTCCGGTGGCCGTCCCGGCCGAGGCGGCCACCAGGGCCGTGGCTGGCGTCGGGCAGACACCCGTCTGGCGCAGGCTGAGGGCCGCGGACAAGCGCGCCTCTGCCGGATCGCCCAACGCATGGCTGAAGTCGTCGGCCACGCTGCAGGTGGGCGCGAAGCCGTCTCCATAGTCGCCCTGGCCCTGCGCATTGACGCCCTGGAACTGGATGGTGAAGTAGGTGGTGCCGCAGTTGTCCTGCGGGTAGAAGCCATAGGGCTTGCCGCAGGTGGCGCCGCCCACCAGGGCTACGTTCACGCCGATGCCACGCAGGCCGTTGACGACCGACTCGCTGGCCGAACAGGTGTCGCCACCGGCCAGCACCAGCACCCGCGGCAGGTTCAGGCGCGGCAGCGGTGTGCCCGAACGCGGCCCGTACTGAGCCGTCGCATAGAAGGGCACACGACTGGCGGCGGCGGAGGTGCCGAAGGGATTCTTGCGGTTGTAGATCAGCCGCTCGAAGGTCTGCCCGGTGGTGCTGTTGCCCGGCGCGATCATGCTGGCGACTTCGGAGGCGATGCCCAGCAGACCGCCGCCGTTGTAGCGCATGTCCAGCACCAGGTCGGACACCGCCGCATCGCGCAGGGCGGCCATCGCATCCATCAGCTGCGATTCGGCCGCCACGCTGTGCTGGTTGAACTGCAGGTAGCCGACGTTGCCGCTGGCCGTCGGAATGGTCTTCACGTTCATCACGGCGCTGCTGGTGATGGTCGTGGCCGTGAAGCTGAGCGCGACGTCACTGCCGTCCAGACGGCGCAGGCCCAGCTGGTGCACCTCGCCCACCTTCTGCGGCGCCAGGCCGGCGTTGAGTCCATCGACGTTGCTGCCGTTGGTCACGTCGATGCCGTCGACGGTGCGCAGGCGCATGCCGCGTGTCACGCCGGCGGAGGCTGCGGGGGAACCGGGTTCCACATAGGCGACGCGCACATCGCGCGGCGGCACGCTGGAGAGATAGGCGAAGCGGATGCCGTAGCCGATCTCCTGGCCGTTGCTCGACAGGCCCTGGTACGCGGCCGTGTCGTAGGTGAAGTGGAAGCGGTCCTTGGGCTTGCCGCTGCTCGTGAGCGCGGAGGTCTTGAGCACGGCGAAGTAGTCGATGGGCGTGGTGTAGTTCGCCGACGAGAGGGTGGGCACCTCGTCGTACCAGAGGTAGGTGTCGTTGGTCCACGAGCGCACCCAGCGCTTCTCGTCGAGCAGGGTGCCCGCCACGTCGGCACTGCCGCTGCGGGGGTTGGCGCAGCGGCCAGCGACCGTGGTGGTGTTCACGATGTCCGGGTCGGTCGCCTGGGCCGCAGGCGCAGGCGCGGCAGCCGGGGCCGGCGCAGGGGCGGGGGCAGCCGCCAGCGGCAGGAAGCCGCCACCACCACCACCACCCCCTCCGCAGGCAGTCAGCATCGTCACCATCGCGCCGGCCAGCAGCGCACCCATCCCTTGTCGCGTCATCGTCGGTCCTGTCTCTGTCTGTGTGTAAGGCCGCGCACGCTCGCGCATGGCCGGGGACGATGCTAGCCATTCACGCTGACCGGCGGCTGCGCCGGCGGGACGGATCAGTGGACGAAGCCCATGCCCCGGGCCTCGCGGACCTCGGGCTTGAGGCGGTGCTCGGCCTCCAGCTGCTCCAGGAACTCCTCGGGCGTGAACGCGGCGGCCAGGATCTCCACCTGACGCTTGACCGCCGCGAAGTCGCCGGGGCACAGCTGATCCAGCCGTGCCAGTCGCGCCGCGGCTTCGGGCGTGAATGCCTCGGTCCGCCCGCCCAACGCCTCGGTGACGAACATGCGTTCGCGCTGGTCCGCCGTGAGGGGCTTGAAGCGGATCTTGAAGGTGAAGCGCCGCAGCGCCGCCTGGTCGATGCGGTCGAGCAGGTTGGTGGTGCAGACGAACACGCCCTGGTAGCGCTCCATGCCCTGCAGCATCTCGTTGACCTCGGTGACCTCGTAGGTGCGCTGGGCGCCGCGGCGGTCCTGCAAAAAGGAGTCGGCCTCGTCCAGCAGCAGCACAGCCTTTTCGGCCTCGGCCTCGCGGAACATGGCGGCCATTTGCTGCTCGGTCTCGCCGACGTATTTGCTCATCAGGTCGCTGGCCTGCTTGATCATCAGCGGCCGGCCCAGCGCACGCGCGATGTGCTCGGCCAGCGCCGTCTTGCCGGTGCCGGGCGCGCCATAGAAGCACAGGGTGCCGTGGCCGCGGGCCTTGAGTGCCTCGACGATGCGCGGGATCTCGAAGCGCGTGTCGACGTTGAGCATGCCCAGGTCCCAGGTCGTCACGGCGAGGCGCTCGGCCGGGGCGCCCGCGCTGCGGCCGAGGGCCTGGTCGGCGTTGCGCAGCTGGCGTTCGATCAGCGCCTCGGCGCCGACGCCGCCTTCGGCCGCCAGGCCCGCGAAACGCACCGCAGTGCGGATCTGCGCCGGCGTGAGGCCGCGCCGCTCGGCCAGCCGGCCGGCGAAGGCCTCGGACACCTCGACGCCGGCCAGGGCCTTGCGCACGATCTGCTCTCGCGCCCCGGGCGGTGGCGACTTCAGCTCCAGGTGGTAGGCGAAGCGGCGGCGGAATGCCGGGTCGATCTGCTCGATGCGGTTGGTGACCCACAGCGTGGGCACCGGGTTGGTCTCGAGGATCTGGTTGACCCAGGCCTTGCCGTTGACGCTGCCGCTGGGCGCGGGCGCCGCCACCTGCTCGGCCCGCGCCATGAACTGCGCGGCCTCGGTGCTGATGGGCGGGAACACGTCCTCCACCTCGTCGAACAGCAGCGCCGCCTGCGCGCTGCCCTTGAGGAAGACCTGCGCGATCTGCAGCGAGCGGTAGCGGTCGCGGCCCGAGAGGGAATTGCCGTCGCGGTCGGCGTACTCGACCTCGAACAGCTCCAGCCCCGCGGCCTGCGCCACCACCTTGGCCAGTTCGGTCTTGCCGGTGCCGGGCGGTCCGTAGAGCAGCACGTTCACGCCCGGCTCCTTGCGCGCGACGGCAGCGCGCAGCAGCGTGACCAGCATCGCCGCCTCTTCGCCGACGAAACCGAAGTCGTCCAGCGCCAGGTCGCTCTTGGTGGAGGGCCGCGTGAAGACGGCCATCAGCTCGCTCTGGTCGCGGTATTCGCGCATGAGCACCGGCGGCAGCTTCTCGCTGACCTTCATCAGGTCGGCCAGGTCGGTGATGTTGTGCTCGGAGATGAGGTTCTCGACCAGCCCGATGCGCTCCAGCCGCGAGCCGGCGCGCAGCGCCTCGCCGACCTCACTGGGGCTCACGCCCGCCACCTCGGCCAGCGCGGCATAGGCCTCGGGCGCGTTGCTGACCTTGAACTCCACCAGCAGCGAGCGCAGGTCGCGCTGGTAGCGCGCCAGCGTGCCGTAGAGCAGCAGCGCGCGCTCCGCCTTGTTCAGCTGCAGCAGGCCGGCCAGGGCGTCGATGTTCTTCTCGACCAGGGTGGACTGCTTGCGCAGCGTCTGCGCGAGCCAGTCGCGCGTGAGGGCCAGCACGGCCAGCAGGTCCTTGGGCTGGTCCTTGGCATATTCGTCGAGATGGAAGAAGAGCGTGCCTTCTTCATACGGACCGCGCCAGTGGCCATGTCGCTCGAGCAGGGCGCGATTGTCCAGCGTGTGCACATCCTTCCAGACCTCGTTGCCCTCGCAGCGCCGCGCCAGGAAGGCCCGCAGCCGCTGCAATACCGACGCGGGCCACACCAGGTGCCGGCCGGTGAGCGAGAGCAGGCCGTTGAGGTCGCGCCGCACGTTGAAGCGCGGGCCCTGCTGCGCAGCCAGCGTGAGCACGAAGTGCGAGCACATGAGCTCCAGCACCGGCGCCTCGCGCAGGCCGGGCGAGGGCAAGGCGGCCCCGCGCTGGGCGGTGCTGGCGTCGAGTCCTGATCGGCGGGCCATGGCAGGGTTTCCTCGGAGATGGAGCGGCGACCATAGCGCAGTCCGATGCAATGCGGAAGTGCGGGCCCGCGAAAGCCCCGGGGCGGCTGCGCGTGCTTGCCGGTGCAGCGCCGCACGCGGCCGCAGGCGCGCGTCCGGCCGACGCCGGCGTGCGCGGCGGCGCCACAATGCCGGTCATGGTCTCCCTCCAAGACATCGAAGCCGCCGCCCAGCGCCTGGAAGGGCAGGTGCTGCGCACACCCTGCGTGGAATCGCGCACCCTCTCCGACATCGTCGGCGCGCAGGTCTTCCTCAAGTTCGAGAACCTGCAGTTCACCGCCTCCTTCAAGGAGCGAGGCGCCTGCAACATCATGGCGCAGCTGGCTGCGGCCGACGTGCCGCCCAAGGGCGTGATCGCCATGTCGGCCGGCAACCACGCGCAGGGCGTGGCCTACCACGCGCAGCGCCTGGGCATTCCCGCCACCATCGTCATGCCGCGCTTCACGCCGGGCGTGAAGATCGAGCGCACGCGCGGCTTCGGCGCGAATGTGGTGCTGTTCGGCGATTCGCTGGAGGCGGCGCGCGCCCATGCCTACGAGCTGGCCGAGCGAGACGGTCTGGCCTTCGTGCATCCCTACGACGACGACGCCATCATCGCGGGCCAGGGCACGGTGGCGCTGGAGATGCTGGAGGACGTGCCCGAGCTGGACACGCTGGTCGTCTCCGTGGGCGGCGGCGGGCTGCTGGCGGGCATGACGGTGGTGGGCCGGGCCCGCCGCCCCGGCCTGCAGATCGTGGGCGTGCAGACCGCGCGCTTCCCGGCCATGGTCAACGCCGTGAAGGGCACGCAGCACATCGCCGGCACCAGCACCATCGCCGAAGGCATCGCCGTGGGCACGCCCGGCGAGCGAACCCGCGAGATCATCGCGTCGATGGTGGACGACCTGGTGCTGGTGGACGAGGGCGACATCGAGCAGTCGGTGCTGATGCTGCTGGAGATCGAAAAGACGCTGGTGGAGGGCGCAGGCGCCGCCGGGCTGGCCGCGCTGATTCGGCATCCGGAACGCTTCCGCGGCCGCAAGGTGGGCCTGGTGCTCTCGGGCGGCAACATCGACCCGCTGCTGCTGGCCGCGATCATCGAACGCGGCATGGTGCGCGCCGGCCGCCTGGCGCGCCTGACGGTGAGCGCGCGTGACGTGCCTGGCATGCTGGCCCGCATCACGGCCACCGTGGCGGAGGCCGGCGCCAACATCGACGAAGTGCATCATCAGCGCGCCTTCACGCTGCTGGCAGCGCAGAACGTGGACATCGAATTGGTGCTGCAGACTCGGGGGCGGGCCCACCTGGCTTCGGTGATCGAGGCGCTGCGCAACGCCGGCTTCCAGGCGGAGGAAAAGCGCTAGGGATGCTCTCCACGAATGCGCGCGCCGTGGGCATCTGCGGAATCGGGCGATCCGCATCGTTGCAAATGCTCGCGATAGCCGGGCTATTGCTGCGCTTTGCGCCTTGCATCTCATCCCGATCCGCAGCGCCCACTTGCCGCTCGATTCGTGAAGAGCATCCCTAGAGGAAGAGCCGGCCGACGCCGCGGATCCCCCGCCAGCGCCGTGCCGCGCGTCTTTGCCGCTTCCCGCAGCGGGAGCGGCGTCGGCGTCGGGACAGCGCAAACCCACTGCCAGAGCGCATCGGCAGGAGAAACCCCGAGTCCGACTGGCTTTCCCGGGACAAGGGCGGCTTGTTAACATCTCGCGCTTGTCCGCTTCATAAAGAGACACTCGCCCATGTCCACTCCCACGCCCGTCGAGCCCGGCCACGACGCCCTCGTCGAGAAAGACGCGGTGGAAAGCATCGTTCCGCTGATGCCGATCGTGCTGCCCATCGCCGGCGGCGTCCTGATGCTGCTGCTGGCTTCGATCGCGGTGTACCTGGCCTGAGACCAGACGGTGTGCATGAGTCCGGCCTGAGTGCCACGCCGGATTTCTTCATGCCTTCGACGGACGTGCCGGCCTGATGCGCGCCCGCTTCCGTCGCCCGCGTCGACCGCGAATTCCCTGACCGAAGACGTTTTCTCCAACGACGTTCACGCCGCGCGTACCGCGACGAGCGTCGTTCGAAAAGACAGTTTTCTTTTCAGGAGTTCACCATGAGTCCCAGCAATCTGCAGGCCCCCGACTACGTCAAGAATCCCAAGCTCGTCGCCTGGGTGGCCGAGATGGCGGCCCTGTGCAAGCCCGAGCGCATCCACTGGTGCGACGGCAGCCAGGAAGAATACGACGCGCTGTGCAACCAGCTGGTCGAGGCCGGCACCTTCAAGCGCCTGAACGCGGCCAAACGGCCCGGCTCCTTCCTCGCCTGCTCCGACCCGAGCGACGTCGCCCGCGTCGAGGACCGCACCTTCATCTGCAGCGAGAAGAAGGAAGACGCCGGCCCCACCAACAACTGGATGGCCCCGGCCGAGATGCGCACCACGCTGCAGCCGCTGTTCGACGGCTGCATGAAGGGCCGCACCATGTATGTGGTGCCCTTCAGCATGGGCCCGCTGGGCTCGCCGATCGCCCACATCGGCATCGAGCTGTCCGACAGCCCGTACGTGGCCGTGAACATGAAGATCATGACCCGCATGGGCCGCGCCGTGTACGAGGTACTGGGCGCCGAGGGCGAGTTCGTGCCCTGCGTGCACACCGTGGGCGCGCCGCTGCAGCCGGGGCAGAAGGACGTGGCCTGGCCCTGCAACAAGACCAAGTACATCGTCCACTACCCCGCCACCCGCGAGATCTGGTCGTACGGCTCGGGCTACGGCGGCAACGCGCTGCTGGGCAAGAAGTGCTTCGCCCTGCGCATCGCCTCCAACATGGGCCGCGACGAAGGCTGGCTGGCCGAGCACATGCTGATCCTGGGCGTGACCAGCCCCGAGGGCAAGAAGTACCACGTGGCCGCCGCCTTCCCCAGCGCCTGCGGCAAGACCAACTTCTCGATGCTCGTGCCGCCGGCCGGCTTCGAGGGCTGGAAGGTCACGACCATCGGCGACGACATCGCCTGGATCAAGCCCCAGGCCGACGGCAGCCTGCGCGCCATCAACCCCGAGGCGGGCTACTTCGGCGTGGCACCGGGCACCAACTTCAAGACCAACCCCAACTGCATGGCCAGCCTCGACAAGAACGTGATCTTCACGAACGTCGCGCTGACCGACGACGGCGACGTGTGGTGGGAAGGCATGGAGGCCGACGCCCCCGGCAAGGCGATGCCCGCGCACCTGATCGACTGGCAGGGCAAGGACTGGACGCCGCAGATCGCCCGCGAGACCGGCGCCAAGGCCGCCCATCCCAATGCCCGCTTCACCGTGGCCGCGACCAACAACCCGGCGCTGGACGAGGCCTGGGACGACCCCAAGGGCGTGAAGATCGACGCCTTCATCTTCGGCGGCCGCCGCTCCACCACGGTGCCGCTGGTGACCGAGGCCCGCAACTGGACCGAAGGCGTCTACATGGCCGCCACCATGGGCAGCGAGACCACCGCCGCCGCCGCCGGCCAGCAGGGCGTGGTGCGCCGCGATCCCTTCGCCATGCTGCCCTTCATGGGCTACAACATGAGCGACTACTTCCAGCACTGGCTGGACCTGGGCAAGAAGCTGCAGGCCTCGGGCGCCAAGCTGCCGCACATCTACACCACCAACTGGTTCCGCAAGGGCGACGACGGCAAGTTCGTCTGGCCCGGCTACGGCGAGAACATGCGCGTGCTCAAGTGGATGATCGACCGCATCGAAGGCCAGGGCCAGGGCGACGAGCACGTCTTCGGCGTGAGCCCGCGCTACGAAGACCTGAACTGGACTGGCCTGAACTTCAGCCGCGAAGAGTTCGACAAGGTGACCAGCATCGACAAGGCCGCCTGGCAGGCCGAACTGAAGCTGCACACCGAGCTGTTCGAGCAACTGGCGCACCATCTGCCGGAAGAGCTGCCGCAGACCAAGGCGGCCATCGAGCAGCGCCTGGCGGCTTGAAATAAGCACCCCCCATGCCGCTTCGCGGCTCCCCCCTCCCTTGCGCCTTCGGCTTGGAGGGGGGGCACCCAGCGGCCTGGCAAAGCCAGTTCCGCGGGTGCCCTGGCATGGCCTGCTCCGCGGCCTTTGGATTCTGTTGCCCGACGTGCGTGTCTGCGCCCGCAGCCACGCGGTCCCGCAGCCAGCGCATCCGGCCCTGTGCGAGCCGCAGACGCAAAAAAACCGCCCGAGGGCGGTTTTTTTCGTGGGCGCTTGCAGCCTTCCGGGGTGGCGAGCCAGGCTGCGCTCAGTAGTAGCGGGCCAGGTGGCTGGCGGTGGCCTGGTGCACGCGCATCTTGGTCTGGGCGGGCACGGCGCTGTCGACCGACGAGACCGACTCGGCGCGGGTGATGGCCGCCTGCAGGTCGTTCATGATGCGGGTGTCGCGGTGCGCGGCGGCCAGGAAGCGCTCGTCGGCGCGGGCAGCGGCCTGAGCGCGCTGCAGGCTGTTCCAGCGCTCGACCAGGCCGATGGCCAGGCTCTGCGCTGCGCCGGCGGCGTACAGCGACAGGCCACCGAACACCAGGGCCCAGAGCACCATCCAGGCGGCCAGCAGGCTGCCGTCGGTGATCTCGGCGACGAAGCGCTCGGCCACCACCAGCGTAGCGGCCAGCAGGGCGGCGACGACCATCATGAGCGCGCCGCCGCGGGCCTTGAAGCTGCGGCCGGCACCGCGGAAGTAGGCGGCGGTTTCCTCGGCGCGGCGGACGCCGGGGTGCGAGACGGGTTGGTCGACGTGGACGAAGGTGGTCATGGCAATCCCCTCCTAGGGAAGAAAACGGTGGGCAACAGTGCCGATGGGCTGAATATTAGGGTTTGCCCCAGTACTCTTCCACTTTATAGTGGTGATGCCCTTCATTCACTGGAATGATGAACGTCAACTTCCGTACCCTCGACCTGAATCTGTTGCGCGTCTTCGATGAAGTGATGGCCGAGCGCAGCCTCACCCGCGCCGCGCGCAATCTCTCGCTGACCCAGCCCGCGGTGAGCAATGCCCTGCGCCGCCTGCGCGAGACGCTGGGCGACGAGTTGGTGCACCGCGCCGGCAGCGGTGTCGAGCCCACGCCGCGGGCCCTGGCGCTGTGGCCGGTGGTCCGCGACGCGCTGCGTCACATCCAGCACGCCATCGCGCCCACGGCCTTCGAGCCGGCGCAGGCGGACGACAGCTTCGTGCTGGCCATGGCCGATGCCACTGCCACCGAGCTGATCCCCGGCGCCGTGCGACTGCTGGAGGCGGAGGCGCCCGGCATCTCGCTTCGGGTGGTGCCGCTGAACACCCGCGATCCGCGGTCGCTGCTCGACCAGGAATCGGCCGACATGGCCATCGGCCACTTTCCGGCGGTGATGGCCGACCTGACGGCCCGCACCCAGGCCGGCGAAGCCGTGGCCTTCGAGTCGCACCGCCTGTACGTGGGGCGCTATGTGTGCGTGATGCGCAGCGGCCATCCGCTGGCCGCGCAGGAACTGACGCTGGACACCTTCTGCGCCGCGCGCCACCTGCTGGTGAGCTTTTCCGGACGGCCCTGGGGCTTCGTCGACGAGGCACTGGAGGCCATCGGCCGTCGCCGGCGCATCGTGTTGACGGTGAACCAGTTCTTCACGGCCGGCAAGGTGGTTGCCGATTCGGACCTGCTGACGGTGCTGCCGCGTCATTTCGTGAGCAGCACCGGCGTCAGCGACGGGCTGGTCGTGCGTGAGTTGCCGCTCACCCTGCCGCTGGTGCATGTGGATGCGCTGTGGCACCGGCGCATGCAGGCGGCGCCGGGTCATGCGTGGCTGCGCGACCTGATCGTGAGGGCGGCGGGCGACGCCTTTGCCCGCACGTTGGCGGAATACGTGCTGCCGCGCGCCTGAATCACTTGCGGCCAGGGCCCGCCGGCGCCCGGGTTGCCGTTGATCTCGCGCCAGCCGGACGACACCTCAGCGGACGACGCGCAGCCAGGCGGAAGCGGCTTCGCGCAGTTCCTGCGCGTGGTGCGGGTCCAGGCCGGCCATGGCGTCGGCCGATTCGAAGAGATCGGCGGCCGGGCTGGCGGGCACGGGGGCGGCGGTCGGTTGCATCCAGCGGGACCAGAAAGTGAACAGGGAAGACATGATGTTTCGCGGCTCCACGCCGCGTGTGTGTAAGTATGGGTAGAAGAATAGGGTTTTCCCTAGTTTTCACAACCCCATCTCCATGCATTCCGCGCATGGCGCCGCCGCGACCGCGACATGGGCTGTGAATTTCTACACTGGTGCGCATGAAGATCCAGCTGCTGTCGGACCTGCACCTCGAGACCTATCCCGAATTCGTCGCCCAGCCCGCGCCCGGCGCCGAACTGCTGGTGCTTGCCGGGGACGTGGGCTCCTACCAGCGCGGCTCGCAGCTGACGGACCGGGATTTCGGCCTGGGCCGCTTTTCCCCGAAGCGGGGCTGGCCGGTGCCGGTGATCTACGTGCCTGGCAACCATGAATACGACGGCCTGGATTTCGACGAGACCCATGCCCGTCTGCGCGAGCACTGCGAGACGCTCGGCATCGTCTGGCTGGAGCGCGAGACGCATGTGCACCAGGGTGTGCGCTTCGTCGGCACCACGCTCTGGGCCGACTTCGACGCCCTGGCGACGCCGCAGGATGACACCGTCGCCCACGTTCACAAGCGCGGCAAGGCCATGCGCGCCGCCGATTTCTACCTGGCCAAGGCCGCCACCACGCGCGGCGGCCAGCCTTTCATGGCGGCCGAGCTGCGCGCGCAGGCCCTGGCCTGTCAGGACTGGCTGCGGGAGGCGCTGTCCCAGCCCTTCGACGGTGTGACGGTAGCCATCACTCACTTCGCGCCCTCGCTGGCCAGCGCCGATCCGCGCTATGGGCTGGCGCCGGGCACGGCCGGCTTTTGCAATGCGCTGGACGAGTTGCTGCCGCTGGCCGATGTCTGGATGCACGGCCACCTGCACTGCGCCTTCGATTACGTGAAGTCAGGCTGCCGCGTGGTCGCCAATCCGCGCGGCTATGAAGAAAAGGGCGAACAGGCCGGCTTCCTGCCGCTGGGCTGCGTGGAACTGCCGGCGCAGCCGCGGAGTCGACCCTGAAGAGCCCGGCACTCAATGCCGGCCACCCTCATCCAAGGAACCGTCCGATGACCCCTCGATTCGTCCCCGGCGCCCGGCGCGCCGCCCTCACCCTGGCACTGATGCTGGGCCTTGCCGCCCTCGGCTCCGGCTGCGCGAGCAACGGTGCGGGCAGCGGCGGCAGTACCGCATCCACGGGCGGCAGCGGTGTGGAGGTGTTCGGCACCATCGACGCCGGCGTCAGCGGCGTGCGCAACAAGTCGGGCCGCTGAGCGGCGGGGCGCCACCCCGCGGATCGGGCGGGAAGCGCTGTGCCGCGAAGCGGGAAGATGGGTCAGTCCTCGTACTTCGCCGGCCGCTTCTCCATCCCCGCGCGCACTGCCTCCCTCTGATTCGGGCTGCCGATGAGCGCCTGCTGCTCCCGGGCTTCGGCGAGCAGCAGTTCCTCGGGCGTGGCATGGGCCGTCAGGCGCATCAGCCGCTTGGCCGCACGGATGGCGCTGGGGCTGCTGGCGGCGATCTGCCGCGCCAGCGTCCGGGCCTCGGCCAGCGGATCGGCGCTGACCCGCGTCGCCAGGCCCAGCGCAGCGGCTTCGGCGCCATCGATCACGCGGCCGGTGTAGACCAGCTCCCGCAGGTGGTCGCCACGCACCAGCGGTGCCAGCAGTGCGCAGCCCGCCATGTCGGGCACCAAGCCCCACTTGATCTCCAGCACCGACAGCCGCGCATCGACCGCCACCAGGCGGATGTCCGCCCCGGCCGCGAGCTGCAGGCCTCCACCATAGGCCACACCGTGCACCGCGGCGATGACGGGCACCGGCAGCTCCTGCCAGCCCCAGCAGACCTGCTGGAAGCGGTTGGCGATGCCATGGGTGCGCGGCAGCAGGTCGGTGAAACCACCGGCGGCTTCGCCGCCCGCCATGCCGGCCATGCTGCCCATGTCCAGCCCGGCACAGAAGGCGCGGCCCTCCCCATGCAGGACCACGGCGCGCAGGCCCGGCTCGGCCTGCAGTTGTGCCAGGGCGTCCAGCAGCGCGTCGAACATGGCGGGGTCGAGCGCATTCATCTTGTCGGGGCGGGCGAGCGTCACCTCGGCCACGCCGCCGTCCATGTCGATCCGCACACGGGTGGGGGAAGTCATCGAAAAAAGTCTCCTGTGCAAAGCCCGGCGGCCGGATCTCAGGCCGTGCGCTGGGCGCGGTCGGCCGCGTTGCGCGAGGCGATGGACTCGCGCGCCTTCGCCCAGTCGTCATCGCCCCAGGCGGCCAGGCTGGCGAAGTTGCCGCCGGTGGCCTGATATTGCCCGCCATCGATGGCAATCGTCTGTCCCGTGAGGTACTCGGCCTGCCGGCTCATCAGGAAGACCGCCAGGTTGGCCAGCTCGGGCATGCGGCCGGCGCGCTGCATGGGATTGCCCTCGGGCTTGTGCTCCCCGCCTTGCGGATTGAGGCGCGCGCTCATGCCCTCGGTGGGGAAGAGCCCCGGCGCAATGGCGTTGCAGCGGATGCCGCGGTTGCCCCATTCCACCGCCAGCGACTGGGTCATCGCATGCACACCGGACTTGGCCATGGCCGAAGGCACGGTGAAGGCGGAGCCGTTCCACACCCAGGTGGTGAGGATGGACAGCACGCTGCCGCGCTGTCCGGCCGCCAGCCAGCGCCGGCCGCATTCCAGCGTCATGTTGAAGCTGCCGCGCATGACGATGTTGGCCACGGCGTCGAAGGCGCGCATCGACAGGTCCTCGGTGCGGCTGACGAAATTGCCGGCCGCGTTGTTGACCAGGCCGGTGAGCGGCCCGCCGTCGGCCCAGATGGCGTCGAGCATGGCCTCGATGGCGTCAGGCTGCCGCACGTCGCAGGCATGGCCGGCCGCCTTGCCGCCGTGGGCCGCCATCAGCTCGCGTGCGGTCTCTTCCACCACCGGGCCGCGCCGGCCGCAGAGGTAGACGTCGGCGCCGAGCATCAGGAAGGCCTCGGCCATGACGCGGCCCAGGCCGGTGCCGCCGCCGGTCACGAGGATGCGTTCGCCGGCCAGCAGGCCGGGCTTGTACATGAGGTCGTCGAGGGTCATGGAAGAGGGCTTTGGAAGGAAGCGCCGTAGCGCGGTTCGCGCCGCGCCAGGAAGGCGCGCACGCCCTCCTGGAAGTCGGGCGTCTGGGTGCACAGCACCTGGTTGCGGTCTTCGAGGGCCATGGCCGCCTCCAGGCTGGCGGCGTCCACCGCATGGCCCAGCGCGTCCTTGGTGAGGGCCAGGCCCAGCGGCGTGGCACGCAGCATGTCGGCGCACAGGCTGCGCGCCTCGGCCTCGATCTCGTCCATGGGGCCCACGCGGCTGACCAGGCCCAGTTGCTGCGCGCGCTGCGCGTCGATGAAGCGACCGGTCAGCAGGTATTCGGCGGCCACCGAACTGCCGACCATGCGCGGCAGGAAGTAGCTCACGCCCACATCGCAGGCCGACAGGCCGATGCGAATGAAGGCGGCGTTCATGCGGGCGTCGGGCGTAGCCAGCCGGATGTCGGAGGCCAGCGCCAGCGCGAAGCCGCCGCCGCTGGCCGCGCCCTGCACCAGGCTCACGATGGGCTGCGGGCAGCGCCGCATCGCGACCATGATGTCGCGGATGCCTCGCTGGCGCTGGAGCATGGTGGCGGCATCGGGCATGTGGTCGAGGTCCAGCGCCTGCAAGTCCAGCCCGGCGCAGAAGGCGCGGCCCGCGCCGCGCAGCACCACCACGCGGGCGGCGGACTGCAGCGTCAGTCCCTGGAAGTACTGGCGCAGCGCCAGCACCAGCGTGTCGTCCAGCGCGTTCAGGCGCTCGGGCCGGTGGAGCGTGAGCCAGGCAACGCCGGCTTCCTCGCGCACCTGCAGCACATCGTCGGCGGCGGGCGTCGTCATCACAGCGCCCGCGAGATGACTTCCTTCATGATCTCGCTGGTGCCGCCGTAGATGCGCTGCACCCGTGCGTCGGCATACATGCGCGTGACCAGGTATTCGTTCATGAAGCCGTAGCCGCCGTGCAGCTGCACCAGCTCGTCGAGCACGCGGCCCTGGGCCTCCGAGCCCCACAGCTTGGCCATGGAGGCGGTGGCCGTGTCCAGCTCGCCAGCCACGATCTGCTCCACGCAGCGGTCCATGAAGGCACGGCCCACCATGATCTGCGTGGCCACCTCGGCCAGCTTGAATTTGGTGTTCTGCATCTCGGCGATGGGCTTGCCGAAGGCCTTGCGCTCGCGCACATAGTCCAGCGTCGCGGCATAGGCGCCCTCCATGCAGGCCACGGCACTGACGCCGATGATCAGCCGCTCGTAGGGCAGGTCGCCCATCAGCTGATAGAAGCCCTGGCCCTCCTGGGCGCCCAGCAGGCTGTCGGCCGGCACCACCACGTTGTCGAAGAAGAGCTCCGAGGTGTCCTGGGCCTTCATGCCCATCTTGTCGAGCACGCGGCCCACGCGGAAGCCCTCGCGCCGCATGCCGGGCGCGTCGTCACCCGCCGGCGCCGCATCGGTCTCCACGATCAGGATCGAAGTGCCGCGCGCGCCCTGCGTGGGGTCGGTCTTGCACACGACCAGGATCACGCCGGCCAGGAAGCCGTTGGTGATGAAGGTCTTGCTGCCATTGAGCACGTAGTGGTCGCCCTGACGCTCGGCCCGGGTGCGGATGCCCTGCAGGTCCGAGCCGGCGCCGGGCTCGGTCATGGCGATGGCGCCGATCAGTTCGCCGCGGGCCATGCGCGGCAGGTACTTGCGCTTCTGCGCCTCGGTGCCGTGGTTGAGGAAGTAGTGCGCGACGATGGAATGCACCGAATTGCTCATGCCGGAAAGGCCGCGGCGTGCCATCTCTTCGTAGATCACCGCCTCGTGCCGGAAGTCGCCGCCACCGCCGGCGTAGTCCTCGGGGATGTCGGTGCACAGCAGGCCCAGTTCGCCGGCGCGGCGCCAGAGCGCATGGCCGACATGGCCGCGTTTGCGCGCCGCTTCGTCCTGCGGCTGCATCTCGGATTCGATGAAACGCACCGCGGTGTCGCGCAGCGCCTCCAGCTCCTCGTTGCTCCAGGAGCGCCTCAGGTTCAGGGGCATGTCTGTCTCCTTGTCGTGCGCAGCCGGCCGCGCCGGGCTGCGCGGTCGGTCAATTGACGTTGCGGCTGCGGCCTTCCCAGAAAGGCGCGCGCAGCTCGAACTTCTGCAGCTTGCCGGCGGCCGACAGCGGCAGCGCGGCGCGGAACTCCACCGAGCGCGGGCACTTGTAGCCGGCGATGTGCGCGCGGCAATGGGCGATGACCTCGGCCTCGTCCAGCGACTGGCCCTCGCGCAGCACCAGCACCGCATGCACGCGCTCGCCCCAGCGCTCGTCGGGTACGCCGATGACGGCGCACATCGACACCTGCGGCAGCTGGGCGATGGCGTTCTCCACCTCGGCCGAATACACGTTCTCGCCACCGCTGACGATCATGTCCTTGAGCCGGTCGACCACGAAGAGGTAGCCGTCGGCGTCCATCCGGCCCATGTCGCCGGTGTGCATCCAGCCGTCGCGCAGCGCCGCGTCCGTCTCGGCCGGCTTGTTCCAGTAGCCCTGCATCACCATGGGGCCGCGGGCGGTGATCTCGCCCACCTCGCCGGCCGGCAGTTCGCGGCCCTCGCCGTCGACGATGCGCACCTCGGCGATGGGCACCGGCCGGCCGGCGGCGCGCAGCAGGCGCTCGCGCTGCGGGCCGGGGCGGTGCTCCTCGGGGCCGAGGGTGACCACGGTGGGCGCCAGCTCGGTCATGCCGTAGGCCTGGGCGAAGTCGGCGCCGGGCAGGGCAGCCATGGCCTGCGCCAGCAGCGTCGCGTCGATGGGCGCGGCGCCGTAGAGCATCAGCTTGAGGCTGGAGAGGTCGAAGTCGGCGAAGCGCGGATGCTCGATCAGCCGCTTGATCATGGTGGGCACCAGGAACATCTCGTTGGCCCGGTGCGCCTGCACCGCCGCCATGATGGCCACCTCGTCGAAGGCCGGCACGATGACCTGCGGCACCAGCCGCTGCGCCATCAGCAGCGACAGCCCGCAGCCCGCCACATGGAACATGGGCGAGACGACCAGCCCCACCTGCACGCCCACGCGCGGCACCGCGCTCGCGTTCGACAGGGCATTGATGTAGAGGTTGTCATGGCCCAGCATCACGCCCTTGGGCCGGCCCGTGGTGCCGCCGGTGTACATGACGGCGGCCAGGTCGGTGCCGCCACGCCGCAGGTCGTCGCGCGGCGCGGCCTCGGCCAGCAGGGCTTCGTAGCCCAGCGCGCCCTCGGGCGGCGTGCCGCGGCCGCAGAAGATCACCGTGCGCAGGCTGCGCGACAGCTGGCGCAGCTGCGGCACCAGCGGGGCGAAGGCATCGTCCACGATCAGCACGCGGGTGTCGCAGTCGTCCAGCGAATAGGCGACCTCGTGCGGATTCCAGCGGATGTTGACCGGGTTGACCACGGCGCCCGTCCACCAGCAGCCGTAGAAGTACTCCAGGTAGCGCACCGAGTTGAGGGCCATCATGCCCACGCGGTCGCCCGGCGCCACGCCCAGCGCGGCCAGCGCGCCGGCCAGGCGCTCGATGCGGCCGGCAAGCTCGGCCCAGCTGCGGCGCTCGTCGCCGCAGATGGCCGCGGTCTCGTCCGCCTTCTCGCGCCGGCCCTTGTGGATGGATTGGCTGAGGGACATCGTCATGGCCGTCCGCTCCGGGGCCGTCAGACCTTCGCGCCCCAGGCGGCCAGCACCTCGTCCAGGCTGGCGGCCTGCGGTGCGGCGGGCTCGGTGGGCGTGCTGCGCGAGAAGCGCGGCGCGGGCGCCGGCTGCACCACGCCGTCGACCTCGGTGAAGGTGCCGCGCGCACGGTTGTGGGCATGCTGCGGCGCCTCGTCCCAGTCCAGCACCGGGGCGAAGCAGGCGTCGGTGCCTTCGAGCAGCGCGCACCATTCGTCCCGCGTGCGGGTGCGGAACACGTCGGCCAGCCGCAGCTTGAGCAAGGGCCAGCGGGCCGGGTCCATCTGGCCATCGAAGAGCGGATCGTGGATGCCGCAGCGCTCGCGCAACTCGGCATAGAACTGCGGCTCGATGGCGCCGATGGCCACGTACCTGCCGTCGGCGCAGGCATAGGTGTCGTAGAAATGGGCGCCACCGTCCAGCATGTTCTCGCCGCGCTGGTTGCTCCACTGGCCCTTGGCCTTGAAGCCGTACATGAAGGCCGACAGCAGCGCCGTGCCGTCGGTCATCGCCGCATCGATGACCTGCCCGCGTCCGCTGCGGCCGGCCTCGTGCAGCGCGGCCAGCAGGCCCACGGCCAGCAGCATGCCGCCGCCGCCGAAGTCGCCCACGTAGTTGAGCGGCGGAACCGGCGCCTCGCCCGCGCGGCCGATGGCATGCAGCGCGCCGCTGATGGCGATGTAGTTGATGTCGTGCCCGGCCGCCTTGGCCAGCGGACCGTGCTGCCCCCAGCCGGTCATGCGGCCGTAGACCAGCCGCGGGTTGCGGGCCAGGCAGTCGTCGGGGCCCAGGCCCAGGCGCTCCATCACGCCGGGGCGAAAGCCCTCCACCAGCAGGTCGGCCTTGTCGATGAGGGCCAGCGCCGCCGCCTGGCCGTCGGGGCCGCGCAGGTCGATGGCCACCTGGCGACGGCTGCGGGTGGTGATGTCCTGCGGATCGGGCGCGACGCCGGGGCGGACGATGCGCAGCACCTCCGCGCCCAGGTCGGCCAGCAGCATGGCGCAGAAGGGGCCGGGGCCCAGGCCGGCGAACTCGACCACCCGGACGCCGTGGAGCGGACCTGCCATCGCGTTGTCTCCTTGTGTGTGCATGGCGCGGGCCGGCATGTTCGCCGGTCCCTGGCCCGATCATGGCGCAGCCGGCGCCGCAGCCGGAATCGTCGGAACGGACGAAAGTGCCGCGTCGCGCTTCAGGCGGCCGGCAGCAGCGCCGACCAGCGTGCGCGCACCGCGTCGGGCAGCGGCGCGGGCCGGTGCGTGGCGGGATCGATGGCGACCAACACGGCTTCGCTGTCGGCCTGCAGTGCTGCGCCATCGAACAGGCGGCAGCGCAGCGCCACCGAACTGCGACCGAGCGCCTGTACGCCGGTGCGCAGGCGCCAGGTGACCGGCACCGGGGTGGCGCGGTGCACGCGCAAGGCGATGTGGGCCACCATCACGTCGACGCCGCCCGTGAGCGGCAGCCGGCTGGGATCGGCGCCGCCATCCAGCCACCAGCGGGAGCGGCCGTGCTCCAGGTAGCGGGCCAGTGCCACGTCCGACAGCAGTCCTTCGGCGTCGACATCGGCATACCGGGTGGCCAGCAGCTCCTCGATGGCCTGGGTGGCGGGCGCACCGAAGGCCGCATGCACCTCCGCGGGCAAGGGGCGCGGCTGTTCGTGCAGGCGCAGCTGCTGCACGAGCGCCGCGGGCAGCGGCACGCGCTCGCCGTCCTGCCAGGCCGCCAGCTCGGTGTGCTGCAGGCCGATGCAGCGGCCCTGCTGGAAGAGGGCCGTGGCGATGTGGGCCGCCTCGGCATCGACACACAGCAGCGCCACGCCAGCCTCCAGCGCCTCGGGATAGGTGCCCTCGGCCAGGAAGTCCGTCCACAGCCCGGCGGGTCGCAGGCGCAGACCATCGCCCGCAGGCTGCGGCAGCACCGCATCGAGCCAGCGGACGCGCGCCTCGATGTGCAGGCCGATCACCGCGGCATTGTTCAGGTGCCGCAGCAGGTCCAGGTCGGCATGCCTCGGCGCCAGGGTCGTATGCCAGCCGTAGGCCTCGCGCGCCTGGCGCCAGCCCTGGCGGCGCATGGCTTCGTGAGGAGGGGCGGCAACACCGCTCATGCCGTGGGCAGCCGGTAGTCGCGGTACTGCTCGCGCAGCCGCGTCTTGAGCAGCTTGCCGGTGGCGGTGTGGGGCAGCTCGGGCACCACGACCACGTCGTCGGGCAGCCACCACTTGGCGATGCGGGTCGACAGGAAGTCGAGCACCGATTCCTTGCTGGGCTGATGGCCCGCGCGCGGCACCACCAGCAGCAGCGGGCGCTCCTGCCACTTGGGATGGGCCACGCCGATGATGGCCGCCTCGGCCACGCCCGGATGGCCCATGGCCGCGTTCTCGACGTCGATGGACGAGATCCACTCGCCGCCGGACTTGATCACGTCCTTGGCCCGGTCCACCAGCTGCAGGTAGCCGTCGGTGTCGATGGTGGCCACGTCGCCGGTGCTGAAGTAGCCCTCGTCGTCCATCGGCGATCCGCCCTCGCCCTTGAAATAGCCCGAGGCGATCCACGGGCCCCGCACGCGCAGGTGGCCGCGCGACTGGCCGTCCCAGGGCTGCACCTCGCCCATGTCGTCGACCAGCTTGAGGTCCACGCCCCACACGCCGCGGCCCTGCTTGAGCTTGACCTTGACCAGCTCGTCCTCGGCCACGCTGTCGTGCTTGGGCAGCAGCTTGCTGATGACGCCGATGGGGCTGGTTTCGGTCATGCCCCAGCCCTGCACCACCTGGGCGCCGAACTGCTTCTCGAAGCGCTCCAGCATGGCGCGCGGCACGGCGGCGCCGCCGATGCCGATCATCTTGACGCCGAGCGCGCGCGGGTCGATCTCGGGGTGCGCGTCCAGGTACTGGAAGAGCATCAGCCACACGGTGGGCACGCCCTGCGAGAAGGTGACCCGCTCGTCCTTCATCAGCGTGTAGACGCTCTCGCCGTCCATGTGCGGCCCCGGAAACACCAGCCGCGTGCCCACCATGGCCGCCGCATAGGGCGTGCCCCAGCCGTTGGCATGGAACATGGGCACGATCAGCATCACCGTCTCGCGCGAGCTGATGCCGAAGGTGTCGGGCGCCAGCTCCATCAGCGTGTGCAGCATGGTCGAGCGGTGCGAATAGAGCACACCCTTGGGATTGCCGGTGGTGCCGGACGTGTAGCAGAGCGAAGAGGCGGTGCGCTCGTCGAAGTCGGGCCAGTCGTACTGCTCGCTCTGGGCGGCGAGCAGCTCGTCCCAGCAGCGCAGGTCGGGCAGATCCAGCGCAGGCATGTGCTCGCGCGAGCTCATGCAGACGTAGGTCTTCACCGTCTTGAGCTTCGGTGCCAGCTTCTGCACCAGCGGCGCGAAGGTCACGTCGAAGAACAGCACGCGGTCCTCGGCATGGTTGGCGATGTACTCGATCTGCTCCAGAAAGAGCCGCGGGTTGACGGTGTGCAGCACGGCGCCCGTGCCCGAGACGCCGAAGTACAGCGCCAGGTGGCGCCAGCTGTTCCAGGCCAGCGTGGCCACCCGTTCGCCGCGCTGGATGCCCAGAGACTGCAGCGCGTTGGCGATGCGGCAGGCGGCATTGCGCACGCCCAGCCAGTCGGTGCGGTGCGTGCCGCCCTCGGGCAGGCGCGAGACGATCTCGGTGCGCGGATGGAAGCGCGCCGCATGCTCGATGAGCGACGAGATCAGCAGCGGGCGGTCCTGCATCAGGCCGAAGAGGGGTTCGGGCATGGGGGTGTCTCCTGGATGCGGTGGCGGTGCGGTGGCCTCAGCTGCCGAGCAGCTCGCCGAAGGGCACGTAGCGCGTGCCATCGAAGCGCACCGGCTGCATCTTCTTGATGGGGAAGAAGTCGTCGGCGCCGGTGCTGAGCGTGATGCCCGGGTAGAGCATGGGCGGGGCCATCTTCAGGCTCGCCGCCTGCTTCATGACGTTGGCGCGGGTCAGGTCGTCGCCGCAGCGGCGCAGCACCTCGGCCAGCGTCTGGGCCTGCGAGTAGCCGATGACGTTGAGCGAGTCGTTCGGGTCGCCCGCCGGGTAGTACTGCTTCATGAAGGCCAGGTAGTCGGCCAGCTCGCGCGTGCCCTGGTTGCTCGGGTCCGAGGGCTCGCGCAGGTAGGTGGCGGTGATGATGCCCTGCGCGTTGTCGGCACCGGCCGGCTTGATGACGGAGCTGATCGACAGCGACACGCTCACCAGGTAGTGGGCCGGCTTCCAGCCGATGTCGGCGGCCTTGCGGATAGACTGGGCCGCGAACTTGGGCGTCGTGATGTTGATGAAGGTGTCGGCGCCCGAGCCCTTGAGCGCGACCATCTGGCTGTCCACCGTCGGGTCCGTCACCTCGTAGGTCTGTTGACTCACGATGAACTGCTTGGCCTTGTCGCCGAAGCCGTCCATCACGCCCTTGAGGTAGTCCTTCCCGAAGTCGTCGTTCTGCATCAGGATGCCGACCTTGGCATTGGGCCGGGTGGCCATGATGTGGCGCGCGAAGATCGCGCCTTCGAGCTGGTAGGTGGGCTGCCAGCCCATGGTCCATGGGAAGTTCTTGGGGTCGCCCCAGCGCGTGGCGCCGGTGGAGACGAACAGCTGCGGCACCTTGCGCTGGTTCATGTAGCGCTGCACGGCCTGGTTGTGCGAGGTGCCGAGCGCGCCGAACATCAGCAGCACGCCGTCGCGCTCGACCAGCTTGCGCGTCTGCTCCACGCTCTGCGCCGGGTTGTAGGCATCGTCGGCCGACAGGTAGGTGATCTTGCGGCCATTGATGCCGCCCTCGGCATTGAGCTTGGCGAAGTAGGCCGCATGGGTCTTGCCGATGGTGCCGTAGGCGGATGCCGGGCCGGAGTAGGGCACGAAGTTGCCGACCTTGATCTCGCTGTCGCTGGCCACGGTGTCGTACTTCTTCTGGGCCTGCGCGGCAGGCGCCAGGGCCAGCAGCGAGAAGGTGGCAAGCGCGGCCCCCAGGCCGCGTGCGATGGAAAGGCGCATGGTTGTCTCCTGGTTTGTCGTCGGCCCGTTCTGTGTGGTGTGGGCCTTGGTGCGGGGTCGCGAGGCGATGGTAGGAATCGCCTCTGCCGGTGCCCATCGTCGGTTCCGACGATTGGGCGGGCGCATGGGGAATCAGCCGGCGCTGCGGGGCGGGAACACAGGGTCGCGCTTCTGCACGAAGGCGCGCACGCCTTCGGCGAAGGCGGCGCCATCGATCAGTTCGCGCTGGCGCTCGGCCTCGTAGTGCAACTGGTCGGCCAGGCTGCCGGTGGCCGCGGCGTCGAGGGCGCGCCGCGCCTCCATCGCGGCATGGGCGGGCAGGCGGGCCAGACGGCGGGCGAGGGCGAGCGCCTCTTCCTGCAGCGCGGCATCGTCCGCGCAGCCCCACACCAGGCCCCAGTCCAGCGCCTGCTGGGCCGACAGGCGCTCGCCCAGCAGCGCCAGGCCCATGGCCCGTGCGCGGCCCAGCCGGCGCTCGATGAACCAGGTGGTGCCCAGGTCGGGCACGATGCCCAGCCGCGGCAGGAAGGGCAGGAAGAAGTAGGCCGAGCGGGCCATGAGCGTGAAGTCGCCCGCCAGCGCCAGGCCCGCACCGGCGCCCGCCGCCGCACCGTTGACGGCGCAGACCACCGGCATGGGGAGGGTCTGCAGGTCGAGGATGAGCCGGTTGGACAGCGCATGCATGGTGTCCGCCGTGTGCGCGCCCAGCGTGCGCTCGTCGCGGGCCGGCACGCCGCCCATGGACTGCAGATCGGCGCCCACGCAGAAGCCCTTGCCCTCACCGGTGAGCACCAGGGCGCGCACGCCGGCATCGGTCGCCAGCTCGGCCAGCCGCGCACGCAACTGCTGCTGCAGGCCTATGCCCAGCGGGTTGAGGCGGGCGGTGTTGCACAGCGTGAGCACCGCCACCTCGTCATGGCGGTGCAGTCGGAGCACGGTGTCGGTGTCGGCGGTCATGCGGTTTTCCTTGGGCATTGAAGGTCAGCAAAGAGGGCTCAGCCACGGCGCGCGAATCTGGCCCGCAGCCGGTGCAGCAGCCCCATCACCCCGCCGGGCATCACGAACATGAAGAGGATCAGTACCACGCCATACACGGCCCAGGGCGCGGACTTGGACACCTGCTCGGCCAGCCCCGGCACGAAGAGGATGAACAGCGCACCGAACAGCGCCCCCCACAGCGTGCCCACGCCGCCCACCACGATTCCCACCAGCAGCGAGATGGACAGGAAGAAGGTGAAGGAGTCCGGCGCCACGAACTGCACCGCGATGGCCGCCAGCGCACCGCCCACGCCGGTGTAGCCGGCGGAGACGGCAAAGGCCATGGACTTGGCATGCGCGTTGTTCACGCCCATGGCCTCGGCCGCCACGCCGTGGTCGCGAATGGCCCGCAGCGCCAGCCCGCTGCCGCTGTCGATCAGGTTGCGCGCGCCCCAGAACAGCAGCACCGCCACGGCCAGCGCGTAGAGGTAGAACCACTGGTCGGCATCCAGCGGCAGGCCCCAGGGCGCCTCGGGCTTGGTCAGCACGATGCCGCCCACGCCGCCGGTCCACGCCTCCAGGTGCTTGTACTTGAGCAGCTGCGGCATGGCCACGCCGAGCGCGAAGGTGGCCAGCGCCAGGTACAGGCCTTCGAGCTTGAGCGCCGGTCGCCCGAAGAGGTAACCCACCCCCAGGCTCACGGCGCCAGCAACCGGCACCGCCAGCCAGTAGGGCACGCCGCCGCGGTCCATGAGGATGCCGGCCGCATAGGCGCCGATGGCGTAGAAGGCGCCATGGCCCAGCGAGATCTGGCCGTTGTAGCCGGTGAGGATGTTCAGCCCCACCAGCGCCACCGCATAGGCCAGCACCATGGTGGCCTGGAAGAGCTGGTAGCCCTGCGCGATGAAGGCCAGCGCCACACCGGCCACGATCAACGTCAGCGCGAAGACGGACGAAGGCGAGAGCCGCCGGCGCGTGGGCGCCGCCTTCAGCGGCACGGCATCGGAGGTGAGCAGGGTGGACATGCGGTCAGACCCTTTTGACGATGCGCCGGCCCATCAGGCCGGCCGGGCGGACGATGAGCACGCCCACGATCAGCACCAGCGCCACCGAGAGCTTGAGCTCGGTGCCCACCACGTAGCTGCCCATCAGGTTCTCCAGCACGCCCACCAGGAAGCCGCCCACCACCGCGCCCACCGGGTTGTCGATGCCGCCCAGCAGCGCGCCGGCAAAGGCATAGAGCAGCACGCCGGTCATCATGTGCGGGTCGAGGAAGACCACCGGCGCCACCATCATCCCGGCCACCGCGCCGATGGCGCCGGCCAGGCCCCAGCCCAGCATCAGCATGCGGCCCACCGAGATGCCCACCAGCCGCGACGAGGCCGGGTTCTGCGCCGCGGCCCGCATGGCCAGGCCCAGCGGCGTGAGGCGGAAGAAGCCGAAGAGCAGCGCCACGATGGCGAGCGCCACGGCGATGGCGCCCACCTCGTGCGCGGACATCAGTGCGCTGGCGTACCAGGCGTCCTTGGGAAAGGGGCTGGGGAACTCCTTGATCGTGTAGCCGAAGAGCCAGCCCGCCAGGCTGTGGAACACCACCAGCAGCCCGATGAAGACCACCACCTGCGCCAGGTCGGTGGCCTTGTGCATCGGCCGGATGATGGCGAACTCCACCGCCGCGCCCACCACGAAGGACAGCGCCACCGTGGCGAAGAAGGCCACCCAGTACGGCAGCCCCGCCTGCATCAGCGACCAGGCGATGAAGGTGGAGAACATTGCCATCTCGCCCTGGGCGAAATTGATGTGGTGCGTGGCCTGGTAGATCATCACCAGCGCCAGCGCGACGGTGGCATAGATGCCGCCGGTGGCCAGGCCGGCGAAGAGCTGATGCAGGAATGCGTCCATGGTGTGGTCAGCCTCCCAGGTAGGCGCGGCGCACCGCGTCGTTGCGGCCCACCTCGTCGCTCGTGCCGTGCAGCACGATGCGGCCCGTCTCCAGCAGGTAGGCGGTGTCGGCCAGTTCCAGCGCCAGGCGCGCGTTCTGCTCCACCAGCAGGATGGCCATGCGCTGCTCCCGGTTGATGCGCCGCATGATGGCGAAGATGTCGCGCACCACCAGCGGCGCCAGGCCGAAGGAGGGCTCGTCCAGCAGCAGTAGGCGCGGCTCGCCCATCAGGGCGCGGCCGATGGCCAGCATCTGCTGCTCGCCGCCGGAGAGGGTGCCGGCCTGCTGCGCCCGCCGCTCCTTCAGCCGCGGAAAGTAGGCATAGATGCGTTCCAGCGCCTCGGCCATGGCCGCGCGGCCCGGATGGCGCGGCCGGGCCTGGGCGCCCAGGCGCAGGTTCTCCTCGGCCGTCAGGTGCGCGAAGGTGCCGCGGCCGTCGGGCACATGGCCCACGCCCAGGCGGGCGATCTGCTCGGTGCTGCGGCCGTCGATGCGCTCGCCGGCCAGCCGCACCTCGCCGCGCACCGAGACCATGTGCCGGCAGACGGCGCGCAGCAGCGTCGTCTTGCCCGCGCCGTTGGCGCCCAGCAGCGCCGTGACGCGGCCTTCGGGCACGTCCAGGTCGATGCCGTGCAGCACGGCGGTGGGGCCGTAGGCGGCATGCACGCCGCGCAGTTCAAGCAGCGCGGGCATGCTGGCGCACCTCCAGGGCCGGCTCGGCGGCACCGTCGTCGCCCAGGTAGGCGCGGATCACCTCGGGATGGCTGCGCACCGCCTTGGGCGTGCCCTCGGCGATCTTGCGGCCGAAGTTGAGCGCGACCACCTTGTCGCTCACCCGCATGACCAGGCCCATGTGGTGCTCCACCAGCAGCACCGTCAGGCCCAGCCGCGCACGCAGCGAAAGGATCAGGTCGCCCAGGCCCTCCAGCTCCTCGTGGTTGAGGCCGCAGGCGGGCTCGTCCAGCAGCAGCAGCCGGGGGCGCGCCGCCAGCGCGCGTGCCAGCTCCACCCGCTTCTGGGTGCCGAAGGGCAGGTCGGCCACGCGGCGGCCGGCCACGGCGCCCAGGTCGAGCAGGGCGATGCATTCGTCGGTGCGCGTCTCGGCCTCTTCCTCCAGCCGCCGCACGCCGGGCAGGCGCAGCGCGTCGCGCAGGAAGCCCGCATGCTGGCGGGTGTGCGTGCCCACGCGCACGTTCTCGCGCACCGTCATGCTTGCGAAAAGCGCCAGGTTCTGGAAGGTACGGCCGATGCCCAGCGCCGCCATGCGGTGGCGCGGCAGCGTGTCCAGCGCGCGGCCGGCGAATTCGATGCGCCCGGCCTGCCAGCCGTACAGGCGCGAGAGGCAGTTGAACAGCGTGCTCTTGCCCGCACCATTGGGCCCGATCAGTCCGCAGACTTGGCCGGCGGCCACGTCGAAGCCCACGCCGTCGAGCGCCACGATGCCACCGAAGCGCACCGACAGCCCCTCGATGCGCAGCAGGGGTACGGCGGCGGCGGCGTGTCTGTCTCCGAAGTCCTGGGTCATGGAAGTCCTGCCCTGGTGTTGTGATGGAAGGGCCGGCGCGCGCTGGTCCGCACCCGGGCTTCGACAGGCTCAGCCTGAACAGTCTCGGGTCACCGGGCGTACATCGCCCGTGGTGATGTCCTGGCCGCGGCTCAGAGCCGCTCGACGATGGTGACGTTGGCCATGCCGCCGCCCTCGCACATGGTCTGCAGGCCGTAGCGGCCACCCCGGTCGTGCAGGGCATGGACGAGCGTGGTCATCAGCTTGGTGCCCGAGGCGCCCAGCGGATGGCCCAGTGCGATGGCGCCGCCATTGACGTTCAGGCGCGCCGGATCGGCGCCCGTCACCTGCAGCCAGGCCAGGGGCACGGGGGCGAAGGCCTCGTTGACCTCGAACAGGTCGATGTCGTCGATCTTCATGCCGGCCTTCTGCAGCGCGCGCTGCGTGGCGGGGATGGGGGCCTCCAGCATGATCACCGGGTCGTGGCCGATCATGGTCATGTGGTGGATGCGCGCGAGCGGCTTGACGCCCAGCGCCTTGAGGCCGCGCTCGTTGACCACCATCACGCCGGTGGCGCCGTCGCAGATCTGGCTGGCGGTGGCCGCGGTGCAGCGGCCGCCCTCCTGGATCAGCTTGACGCCGGCGATGCCCTCCAGCGTGGCGTTGAAGCGGATGCCCTCGTCCACCATGTGCGGCTGGCCCTCGCCCTCGGCGCCGCCTTCGGCGCTGCGGGCCTCGACCGCCAGGATCTCCCTGGCGAAGCGGCCCTCGTTCGTCGCAGCCACGGCGCGCTGGTGGCTCTGCAGCGCGTAGACGTCGAGCTGCTCCTTCGAGAGGCCGTACTTCTTGGCCATCATCTCGGCGCCCATGAACTGGCTGAACTCCACGCCGGGGTAGCGCTTCTGCATGGCCGGGCTCATGTAGCCGCCCAGGCCCGCCTTCAGCGGCAGGGCGTTGGGCGTGAACATGGGCACGCGCGACATGCTCTCCACACCGGCGGCGATCACCACGTCCATGCTGCCGCTCATCACGGCCTGGGCCGCGAAATGCAGCGCCTGCTGCGAGGAGCCGCATTGCCGGTCGACCGAGGTGCCCGGCACCGACTCGGGCAGCGACGAGGCCAGCACCGCATTGCGCGCCACGTTGGTGGCCTGCTGGCCCACCTGGCTGACGCAGCCCATGATCACGTCCTCGACCAGGGCCGGATCGGCATCGGCGCGGCGCACCAGTTCGTCGATCACCTGTGCTGCGAGGTCCACCGGGTGCCAGCCCGAGAGTCGGCCGCCGCGCTTGCCGCCGGCGGTGCGGGTGGCGGCGACGATGAATGCTTCTGCCATGGTGTCTACAGTCTCCAATGCGGTTCGTCGGAAGTCCGCGTGGATTCTGGGCGGCGAAGGCGGCGGCGTCGCTCGTCCGAAGCGACGAATTTCGGTGGCCGCGGACCGCGGGGGCTCCTCAGGCCGCCCGCGCCAGCACCCGGGCAGCGTGCCGCAGCGCCGACACCACCTGGGGCCCGGCGGGCGCGAGGTCCAGCCGCAACGCATCGCGCGCCAGCAGGCGGCCTCGGCGGTGGGCCTGTGCCGGACTGCGCACGGGCCGGGCCAGCCGACGCTGCCAGGTCTGTGCGCGGCGGCGGTCGGCGTCGGGCCATGCATCCTGCGCCAGCATCTGCCCCAGCGCGAGCACCGCCTGCCCGGTGGCCAGCACGGCCAGGCCTTCGCGTGCGGCACGCCCCGGAGCCAGGCCGACCGCATCGGCGCAGCGGACCAGACGCAGCACGCGGTGCTGCAAGCGGGCCCGCCACACCGCAGCCCGTTGCCAGGCCTGCGGCTGTGCGGCCATGGCCGCGACCTCCGCCCGCATCAGCGCCGACAGCTGCGCATAGCGACGCCGGCCGCCTGGCGGAAAGACGAGGCGGAAGGCCGCCAGCGCCACCAGCGGCCCGGCCACCACGGCGGCCGCCTCGGCCAGTCCCGTCGGCTAGGCGAACGCCCGGGCATGCATGGGCTGCAGGAGCAGCAGGCCGACGAGGTTGAAGTCGAAGCCGAAGCGCGCCGTGCGTGGATGTGCCAGCACGAAGGCGCCGGCCAGCACCAGCGGCAGGCACATCAGCAGTCGCCCTGCCGCGCCGTCCACCCACGGCCAGAGCAGGGCCTGCACCGCCAGCGCCGCGGCGGCGCCGAGCAACTGGCCGCAGAAGACCGAGCGCATGAGCCGCGCCGGATCGTCGGCGGTGGAAAAGAGTGTGGTCATCACCGCCACGCCCAGCATGAGCAGCGGGGCCGCGGCCCAGCCGGTCGCCAGCCACAGCGCCCCGATGAGGCCGAGCGTGAGCACGGAGCGCAGGAAAGTCTCGCGGGCGGCGATCCAGTCGCGGTGCAGCACGACGGTCGGTTCGAAGGTGGCCTGCGACTGTGCGCCGGACGCAGGGCCGCTGGCGGCGCCGCGTTGCGTCGGCAAAGCTGCGGCGCTCTCGATGCTCACGGCCGCCGCGCCGAGACGACGCAGCACCGCAGCCAGTTCGGCGTCCTGCGCTTCGGCGACCGCGGCGGCCTGAAGGAGCGAAGGACCCACCGGCCAGCCGGCGACGGCGGCATCGAGCGTGGCCTGCAGAGCATCGCCCAGCGCGGCGCCATCGGCGCGTGCGAGCGGCTCGGCCCCGGGCCACCACAGCAGCAGGCCGACCTGGGCGGTCAGCGCCTGGCGCAGCGCGCGCACCTCGCGGCGGGAGTCGAGACGGCCGGCGACCTGCAGTTCCAGCCCTTCCTCCAGCCGCGCCAGTTCGGCCAACTGGGTGTCGCGCGCCGTGTGCACCGGCAGCGCCCCGGTGCGCGCCCAGGCGGCCAGTTCGCGCAGCCGCTCCAGGCAAAGCGTGCGCGTGCGAAGGTGCAGCGCATCGGCCGGCGGCCGGGCCGCGAAGCGCAGGCTCACGGCCAGCGCGACCCCCACGCCCAGGCCAATGGTCAGCAGCCGGTCCAGCCCGAAAGCAGCAATGTGCGTCGGATGGCTGGCGTCGAGCAACGCCACCATTGCCGCCGAATAGCCGGCCAGCAGCGTGCCGTAGCTGGCAAAGCCGCGCAGCAGCTGGCCCGCGCCGGCGCATAGCCCCGCCCACAGCGCCAGCCCGGGCACCAGCACCGCCGGCGAGCCCTGGCCCAGGGCCACCAGCGCGACGCCATAGGCGGCACCGGCGGCCGTGCCCAGAAGGCGGAACAGGCTTTTCTCGATCAGGTGGCCGCGCAGCGGCTGTGCGGCGATCCACACGGTCATGGCCGCCCATTGGGGATGTTCCAGGCCCAGCAGGCCCGCCAGCAGCAGCGCCATGCCCGAACCCGCCGCGGTGCGCAGGGTGAAGGCGAGGCGGGCGGGCTCGAAGCCGAGGTGGCGCGCGAGGCGGTCGAAGGAAGGGGTGCCACCGGCCACAACGGCCGGGTGGGCCGTCACTGCACTGCCTCCGGGCCCGCCTGCGGCAGAAGCGCCTTTCGGAGCCGCCGGGCGAGCGCTCATGCCTCGGACTCCATCGCCGCGATGCCTTCGCCGATGCGGTCGAAGCCATCGAGCAGCGCCTGCAGCTGCGCGTCGTCCAGCCCGGCGAGCATGCGACCCTCCACCCGGTCCAGCACCGTCTGGATGCGGCGCACCACCGCGCGCCCGTCGCGGGTGAGGAAGAGCCGCCAGGTGCGGCGGTCCTGCGGATCGTCGCGGCGCTCGATCCAGCCGGCGCGGGCATGCTGGTCCAGCAGCCGGACCAGGCTGGAGCCGTCGATGCCGATGCGCTCGGCCAGCTCCCGCTGCGTGAGCCCGCCGCCCGCCTCGGCCAGGTACATCAGCGGCGGCCAGCCCGCATCGGTCAGGCCCAGGGCGGCAAGTTGTGCGTCCAGCGCCCGCCGCCAGCGACGGGCCAGCACGACGAAACGCATGCCGAAGCGCTGGCGGGGCAGGGTGGGGCTGTCGTCATCCATTGGGGGAATGATAGGCGAATCATTGGAATCCCAACGATTTGGAAGGTATCGATTTGCGCCGTGACTGCAGCCTGGATGCGAGCGAGCCGAAACCCCGCCGGGGAACGGGCCGCAAAGTCTCTCGTTTGACAGCCCAGGGTCCTGCTGACAGACTAGTTGTCTGACCAGTTCAACAGGGAGCTTCTCGATGCACACATGGCCCGTTCAGGACGCCAAGGCGCGGTTCAGCGAATTCCTCGATGCCTGCCTCGAGCAAGGCCCGCAAATGGTGACCCGCCGTGGCGCCGAGGCGGCCGTGCTGGTGCCGGTGCAGGAATGGCGCCGGCTGCAGTCGGCGGCGCGTCCGTCGCTCAAGCAACTGCTGCTGTCGGACGACGGCCGCACCGATCTGCTGGTGCCCGCTCGCGGCCAGGCGCGCAGGCGCAAGGTGGAGCCGCAGCGGTGACGCAGGGCTACCTGCTCGACACCAACGTCGTCTCCGAGTTGCGCCGCCTGCGCCCGCACGGCGCGGTGGTGGCCTGGTTGAAGTCGCTGGACGATGCGCAGCTGCATCTTTCGGCGGTCACGCTCGGCGAGATCCAGGCCGGCATCGAGCTGACGAAGGAGCAGGACGCGGCCAAGGCCCAGGAGATCGAGGCATGGCTCGCGCAGATCGCCAGCGCCTACAACGTCCTGCCCATGGACGCCGCGGCCTTCCGGGTCTGGGCGCGGCTGATGCACCGGAAGTCCGACACGCTTTACGAAGATGCCATGATCGCCGCCACCGCCCAGGTGCACGGCCTGACGGTGGCCACGCGCAACGTGGCGGACTTCCAGGCGCTGGGGGTTGACGTCTTCAACCCCTTTGCCCCCTGACCGCAGGGTTCACGCCATTTTTATGAATCGACCGCCTGGTGCCAGGCAGCTCGGCACGACAAAGTGCAGCTCACTTCAACTGGAAGTCCCATGCCAAAGTGCACGCTGCTCCACTAGGTTGTCATCGCCGTCGTCATCGTGATGATCTTCATGACGGACCACATCACGCGGAACAAGTGACGCGCAGCGACTTGCGCATGAGCTGAAGGTAATAGCCCGGCGCGTAGTCGTCGATGCGGGCGTAGTCCTCGTAGCCATGCTTCAGGTAGAAGCCGCGCGCCTGCCACTCGAAGGTGCTCAGCTTCGCGTTTTTCGCGCCAAACGCCATGCCCTGGCGCTCGGCGTCGGCCAGCAGCCGGCTGCCCAGGCCGTTGCCGCGCATGTCTTCTTCGACAAACAGCACGTCGATGTCGAGCCAACACAAAAACACATAGGCGCGCAGCCCGCCGACCAGCCGGCCGGATTCATCCCGCGCATTGATGCGCACGTACTGCTGCTCGGGGTACTCGCCGACGAAACCGTAGTTGAAATGGCGCAGCTTGCGGCCGAGTTCACCGGACCGGAGTTCTTCGTCGGTGGGTGTCGAAAACCTGATGTTCATGGCCGCCGGTTCCTGATGGCTGTTGCGGATGCGGAGGCGGCATTCTGCCCATCCCCGGCTGCCGCATATCGATGCGCGCTTTCCTTCGAATCCCGCATGCGCGCGTGCCGTTCACCGCGGCGCCATCCGGATCGCCCCATCCAGCCGCACGCACTCCCCGTTGAAGTAGCCGTTGGTGATCATCGTCTCCGCCAAGTGCGCGTACTCGGTCGGGTTGCCCAGGCGCTTGGGGAAGGGCACCGAGGCCGCCAGCGCAGCCTTGACGTTGTCGGGCGCGCCCTGCAGCAGCGGCGTGTCGAAGATGCCGGGCAGGATGGTGTTGACGCGGATGCCCTCGCCCATCAGGTCGCGGGCGATGGGCAGGGTCATGCCGGCCACGCCGGCCTTGCTGGCCGAATAGCTCGCCTGCCCCATCTGGCCGTCCACCGCGGCCACCGAGGCGGTGTTGACGATGGCGCCGCGCTCGCCATCGGCCAGGGGCTCCAGCGTCAGCATGCCGGCCGCCGACTTGGCGATGCAGCGGAAGGTGCCCACCAGGTTGATCTGGATGATGCGGTCGAAGTTGGCCAGCGGAAAGTGCTTGATCTCGCCGGTGGCCTTGTCCCGGCTGGCGGTCTTGACGGCATTGCCGGTGCCGGCACAGTTGACCAGCACGCGCTCCTGCCCATGCGCGGCGCGGGCCTTGGCGAAGCCGGCGTCGACCGAGGCCTCGTTGGTCACGTCGACGGCGCAGAACAGGCCGCCGATCTCGCGTGCCAGCGCCTCGCCGGCCGCTTCGTTGAGGTCGAACAGCGCGACCTTGACGCCGTGCGAGGCCAGCCGCCGCGCGGTGGCGGCGCCCAGGCCGGAGGCACCGCCGGTGACGACGGCGGCGATGGTGGCATCGAGTTGCATGAAGGGACTCTCCTGTGTCGTGGTGAAGGACGCCTGCCAGGGCGGCGGGCGACGGCGTGTGAGGGTTCAGAGCGGGTGGAAGCGCCGCTGCTGCGCCGCCATCTGCCGCAGCAGCTCGGGCGGCGCATAGGCGGGGCCGTGCGCGGCATGGGCCTCCAGCCTTCGCAGCAACTCGGCCGCACCGAGCCAGTCGGCGTACTGCAGCGGCCCGCCCAGCCAGGCCGGAAAGCCCACGCCCAGCAGCAGGGCCATGTCCAGCTCGGCGGCGCTGGCGACGCTGCCGTCCTCCAGCGCGGCGATGGCCTCGGCCAGCAGGGGCAGCATCAGGCGTTCCACGATGGCCTCGTCGGCCATGGGCGTGAAGCCGCCGGGCGACAGGTCCGCCAGCAGGGCCTGGGCAGCGGGGTCGGCGCTGCGGCGCTGCTTGCCGGCCGCGTCGCGTTCGTAGCGGTAGAAGCCGGCGCCGCTCTTCTGGCCCAGGCGGCCGGCGCGCACCATGCGGTGCACCGGGTTGGCGTCGATGGCGCGCATGCGCTTCGAATGGCCGGCGGTGATCACGTCGCCCACATGGGCGCCGGTGTCCATGCCCACCACGTCGTTGAGCCAGGCCGGGCCCATGGGCCAGCCGAAGGCCTCCATGGCGCGGTCGATGGCGGTGAAATCCACGCCCTCGGCCACCAGTTCGTTGAAGGCGTTGAAGTAGGCGGTGAGCACGCGGTTGACCAGGAAGCCCGGTCCGTCGGCCACCACGATGGGCGTCTTCTTCATGGCGAGCGTATGGGCCACCGCGGCGGCCACGGCGGCGTCGCTGGTCTGCGGGCCGCGCACGACCTCGACCAGCGGCATGGCCGGCACGGGGTTGAAGAAGTGCATGCCGACCAGGTTCTGCGGACGGGCCAGCGGCGCGGCGATGTCGGCCAGGCGCAGGCTGGAGGTGTTGGTGGCGATCAGCGCATCGGGCCGCAGCTGCGGCTCCAGCGCGGCCAGCACCTGCTGCTTGACCGCCAGCCGCTCGACGATGGCCTCGACCACCAGGTCCGCCGCATCCAGGCCCGCGTCGTCCAGCTGCGGCGTGATGGCGGCCAGCACCGCGTCGGCCTTGGCCTGCGGCAGCCGGCCCGCCTGCACGCGGCGGCCCAGCTGTTTGGCGGCCTCGGTCATGCCCAGGTCCAGCTGGTCTGCGCGGATGTCCTTCATGCGCACGGGAATGCCGGCCAGCGCGCTGCTGAACGCGATGCCGCCGCCCATGATGCCCGCGCCGAGCACGGCGGCCCGGGCCGGCGCCCTGGCGCTGCCGGCCTGCTTCTTCGCCGCCTTGCGCACGGCCTGCTCGTTGAGGAAGGTGCGCACCAGCGAGGCCGCCGCCTGCGTGCGTGCGACCCGGCCGAAGGCCTCGGCCTCCAGCCGCAGGGCCTCATCGCGCGGCTGCGACGCGCCTTCGGCCATCATGGCCAGGGCCATGGGCGCGGCAGGCTGATGGCGACCCAGGCGCGGGGCCAGCTCTTCCAGCACCTGCTGCGCCGTGGCCGCGAAGGTGGCGGCATCACCGGGCAGGGCACTGCGCTTGCGCGCGACCTGGGCGCGCCAGTCCACCTCGCCGGCGACGCAGCGGCGCAGCAGGGCCAGCGCCTCGTCGCGCAATGCTTCGGGTTCGGCCACGGCCTCGACCACGCCAGCGGCATGGGCCGTGCGCGCATCGGCCGGCGTGCCGGTGGCGACCCAGCGCATGGCCGTCTCCAGCCCCGCCACGCGGGCCAGCCGCACGGTGCCGCCGAAGCCGGGGAACAGGCCCAGCTTGACCTCGGGCACGCCCACCTGGGCGGCGGTGGACATCACCCGCAGCGTGGCAGCCAGCGCCAGCTCCAGCCCACCGCCCAGCGCATAGCCATTGATGGCGGCCACGGTGGGCACCGGCAGATCCTCCAGCGCGACGAAAACCTCGTTGCTTCGGCGCACGCCGGCCGTGATGGCGTCGGCGCTCTGCTGGAAGGTGGCGCCGAACTCGGTGATGTCGGCGCCGACGATGAACACGTCCTTGGGGCTGGTGATCAGCACGCCCTGCAGGCCGGTGTCGGCCGCGAGCAGGGCCACGGCCTCGCGCAGCTCGGCGACGGTGCGGGCGTCGAACTTGTTGATGGCCTCGCCGCGGCGGTCGAAGACGAGCTCCACCAGCCCATCGGCCAGGGGTTGCAGGCGGATGCTGTTTCCTTCGAACACGGTGTTGTCTCCTGGGTGTCTCGGCCTTCGATGCCGGCGGCAGTCTAGGAATCGTCCCTTCTTGCGGCCATCGTCCAAACCGACGAAAGTGGCCGGCCGCCCCCGCGCGGCCCTTGTCACTCCGCGCCACGCGCGCCGCCTCGTCCCATGTCCGCCCCGCCGCCTTCCGTGCCCGTCCAGCCCGCCAAGCTCAGCCCACCCGCACCGCCTGCGGCGCAGGTGCTGCGGCAGGCCATCGCGCGGCAGGTGCACGAGGCGGCCCGCGCGCGGCTGCTGCTGGTGCGCGCGCCGGCCGGCTTCGGCAAGACCACCGCCATGCGCCAGATGCGCGATCGCTTCGAGGCCGAAGGCATCGCCACGGCCTGGCTCACGCTGGACAGTGCCGACAACGACGTGCCGCGCTTTCTGCAAGGCCTGGGCGCGGCGGTGCAGGCCCTGGGCATCGAGCCCGCACCGGGCAGCGGCCTGGGCGACCCGATCGCCGCGCTGGGCCATGACGCGTTGCCCTTCGCACTCTTCCTCGACGACTTCGAGGTGCTGCAGTCGCCCGCCGTCATCGGCCTGGTGCGGCAGCTGCTCGACGGCCTGCCGCGCCAGGCCCAGCTGGTGATCGGCTCGCGCAGCCTGCCCGACCTAGGCCTGGGCCGGCTGCGGGCCCGCGGCCAGCTGCTGGAGATCGATGCCGCCCTGCTGCGCTTCTCGGCCGCCGAGGCCGAGGAGTTCTTCCGCCTGCGCGGCGAGGCGCTTCCGCGCGACACGCTGGAGCGACTGCTCGCCAAGACCGAGGGCTGGGCCGGCGCGCTGTGGCTGGCCTCGCTGGCGCTGCAGCGCCATGGCGAGGCCGGCAGCGATTTCGTCGAGCGCTTCTCGGGCTCCGACCGCGCCGTGGCCGACTACCTGGCCGAGGATGTGCTGGCCCAGCAGAGCGAGGCCGTGCGCGACTTCCTGCTGCGCACCAGCGTGTTGCGCGTGCTCGATGCCCAGGTGTGTGCCGCCGTGGCCCCGCGCGCCGATTGCACGGCGATGCTCGCGCAGCTGGAGGCCGGCCACCTCTTCCTGGCACCGCTGGCCAGCGATGCGCGCAGCTACCGCTACCACAGCCTGTTCGCCGACTTCCTGCGGGCGCAGCTGGCACGCGAGCGGCCCGGCGACGCGGCGCGGCTGCACCTGGCGGCCTCGGGCTGGTACGAGGCCCATGGCCGGCCGGTTCCCGCCATCGACCATGCCATCGAAGGCGGCGACCATCCCCATGCGTTGGCCCTGCTGGCACGCCATGCCGAGCGCTTCCTGGAAGAAGGCCGCATGCGCCTGCTGGACCGCTGGTTCGCCGCGCTGCCGCCCGAGCAATTGGCCGGCCAACCGCTGCTGCAGATGGTGGCCACCTGGGCCGAATGCTTCACCCGCGGGCCCTGGCAGGCGCTGCAGCGGCTGCGCGCCAGCGGCTGCGAGACCAGCGAGGACGCCGCCGTGCGCGCCCACGTCAACGGCCTGCAGCCGCTGCTGCTGGCCATGATGGACCATCCCGAGGACGCCTACCCCGTCGGCCATGCCAACCTGCGGCGGCTGCCCACCTGCCGCGCCTTCGCCGACAGCGCGCTGGCCAATGCCATGGCCTACATCGTCTCGGTGATGGGCGAGCAGCACGAGGCCCACCGCCTGCTCGACGCCGCCCGTCGCAGCCAGGCCGGCAGCATCTTCAACCGCATGTACACCGAGGCCATGGAAGGTGTGCTCGATCTGGCCGAAGGCCGGCTGCGCCAGGCCGCCGCGCGCTTTCGCGTGGCCCTGTCCGCCACGCCGCGCAGCGCCTCGTACAACCCCACGCAAGGCAATGCCTGGGCCGGCGTGCTGCATGCCGGCGTGCTGTACGAAAGCGACGACCTGGCCGGTGCCGAGCACCTGCTGAGCGTGTACCTGCCGCTGGCCCGCGACGTGGGGCTGCCCGACCATGTGATCGCGGCCTACCGCATGCGGGCGCGCATCGCCTTCCTGCAGGGCGATGTGGACGGCGCCTTCCAGCTGCTGACCGAGCTCGAATACCTGGGCCACGACCGCCAGCTGCCGCGCGTGGTGGCCAGCGCCAAGCTGGAGCATGCGCGCCTCCTGATGCTGCAGGGCAACCGCGACGCGGCCGCCGACATGCTGGAGCGCGCCGACGATGCCGCCGTCTGGGACCGCGTGCGCCGCCTCAACCTGCCGGCCCACCAGGTGGACGACATCGCCATCGGCCGCTGGCGCTGGCTGCTGCGCTTCGGCGATGCGGAGGGCGTGCGGCACGCGCTGATACCGGCCATTGCGGAGGCCGACACGCAGGCGCGGCGGCACCGGGCGCTCAAGCTGCGCGTGCTTCTGGCGCTGGCTCATGCGCGTGAAGGGACAGTGGCCGAGGCACAGACCACGCTCGCCGCCGTGCTCGCCGAGACCGCCCGCGAAGGCTTCGTGCGGCTGCTGCTGGACGAGGGCCCTGCCCTGGCGCCGCTGCTGCGCGCCGTGTTGGCAGACCGCGCTCGGCTGGACGAGGCCGGGCCCATCTACGCCGACCATGTGGCGCGTCTGGCGGCCGCCTTCGGCGAGGCGCATGAGGACGAGCCCGCCGTCGGCGACGCATCGCCCACGCCCCTGGCCGAGCCGCTGACGCGCAAGGAGATCCGTGTGCTGGAACTGCTGGCCGCCGGCTATTCCAACGCGGCCATGGCCGAGAAGCTGTTCGTCTCGGACAGCACCGTGCGCACGCACCTGCGCAACATCAACCTCAAGCTCGGCGCCCGCAGCCGCACCCAGGCGGTGGCGCTTGCGCGGCAGGCGGGGGTGGTGCGGTAGGGCGGGCGCCTTGTCGGCCGCAGAGCTTTTCAACCGGGAGCCTCGCCCATGACCGATCTCTCCGCATCTGCCCTGCAGACCAGCGTGCATTACGCCGCCGATGGCCCCGTCTGCACCATCACCCTCGACCGCCCGCACAAGCGCAACGCGGTCGACGGCGCCACCGCCGAAGCGCTGCGAAAGGCCTTCGAGCGCTTCGAGGCCGACGACGCGCTGCGCGTGGCGGTGCTCACCGGCGCCGGCGGCCACTTCTGCGCCGGCGCCGACCTGGCGGCCGCCACCGACCCGGCGGCGCGCAATGCGCTGGATGCCCGCGGCGAGGGCCCCGGCCCCATGGGTCCCACGCGCATGGCGCTGGCCAAGCCGCTGATCGCCGCCATCGAGGGCTATGCCGTGGCCGGCGGGCTGGAACTGGCCCTGCTGGCCGACCTGCGCGTGGCCGCCGACGACGCGGTGATGGGCGTCTTCTGCCGCCGCTGGGGCGTGCCGCTGATCGACGGCGGCACCGTGCGGCTGCCGCGCCTGGTGGGCATGGGCCGGGCGATGGACCTGATCCTGAGTGGCCGGCCGGTACCCGCGGACGAGGCGCTGGCGATGGGCCTGGTCAACCGTACCGTGCCGCGTGGCAACGCCCTGGCCACCGCCCAGGCCTGGGCGCGCGAGCTGGCAGCCTTTCCGCAGCAGTGCATGCTGGCCGACCGCCGCTCGGCCTACGCACAGTGGGACCTGCCGCTGGATGAGGCATTGCGCCAGGAGGGCGCGAATGGCGTGCCGGCCTTCTTCGCCGAAGGCGAGGCGGGGGCGGCCCGCTTTGCGGCGGGCGCCGGCCGGCATGGGCGTTTCGGCGAGATACATACCGACGCGCGCCAGACGACATGAGCCCGCCGCTGTTCTCGCTAGAGCCGGCTACGGTCGACGACGCCGACTTCTGCTACCACGTGCTCGTGCAGGCCATGAAGATCTACGCGGTGCAGACCTGGGGCCACTGGAACGAAGCGGCCGCACGCTCGGCCCAGACGGAGCTTTGCGGACAGGGCCGCATCCAGCGCATCCTCATGGATGGGCATCCGGCCGGTACCTTGCGTGTGGACGAACATCCCATGCACCACCAACTGGAGCAGCTGTTCCTGCTGCCCGCCTTCCAGCGGCTGAATCTGGGGGCGGCCGTGCTGCAGCATGTGCAGCAGAAGGCGCGCCAAGCCACGCTGCCGGTTCATTTGCGCGTGCTGCGGGTCAATCCGGCGCAGCGTTTCTATGCACGGCATGGATTCACGGTCTTTCAGGAGGAGCCCGAGCGACTGCACATGCGGTGGAACGCGCCTCCAGACGACTGATAGCGCCAGCGCAAGCGGGCGCCTCGCGATCGCGCCTGGCCGGAGCGGCGGAGGGCCCTCCTATGATCCCGGGTTCCCTCCCAGTTGCCGCTCCTGCGGCAATCCACTCCCATGCTCAACGGCCTCTGGCTGTCCTTCTTCCTCGTCGCCGCCGTCGCTGGCTTTTCGCGCTGGCTGGTGGGTGGCGACGCGACGGTCTTCGCCGCCATGGTCGAGGCACTGTTCGCCATGGCCAGGCTGTCGGTGGAGATCATGCTGCTGCTGTTCGGCACGCTCACGCTGTGGCTGGGCTTCCTGCGCATCGCCGAGGCGGCTGGGCTGGTGGCGCTGCTGGCGCGGGCGCTGGGGCCGCTCTTTCGGCGGCTGATGCCCGAGGTGCCGGCCGGCCATCCAGCGCTGGGCCTGATCACCATGAACTTCGCGGCCAATGCGCTGGGCCTGGACAACGCAGCCACGCCCATCGGCCTGAAGGCCATGCGGGAGCTGCAGACGCTCAACCCACGGCCCGACACGGCCAGCAATGCGCAGATCCTGTTCCTGGTGCTCAACGCCTCGTCGCTGACGCTGCTGCCCGTGACCATCTTCATGTACCGCGCGCAGCAGGGCGCGGCCGACCCGACGCTGGTCTTCCTGCCGATCCTGCTGGCCACCAGCGCGTCGACGCTGGCGGCGCTGCTGTCGGTGGCGGTGGTGCAGCGCCTCAAGCTGTGGGACCCGGTGGTGCTGGCCTACCTGCTGCCCGGCGCGGCGCTGCTGGCCGGCTTCATGGCGCTGCTGGCCACGCTGTCGGCCCAGGCGCTGGCGCAGCTGTCCTCGCTGATGGGCAATCTGGTGCTGTTCGGCATCGTCATCGCCTTCCTCGTCGTCGGCGCGCTGCGGCGGGTGGCGGTGTACGACCGCTTCGTCGAAGGCGCCAAGGAAGGCTTCGACGTGGCCAAGGGCCTGCTGCCCTACCTGGTGGCGATGCTGTGTGCCATCGGCGTGCTGCGGGCCTCGGGCGCGCTGGACCTGCTGCTGAGTGGCATCCGCTGGGTCGTGGCGCAGACGGGCGCGGACACGCGCTTCGTCGACGCGCTGCCCACCGCGATGGTCAAGCCCTTCTCGGGCAGCGCGGCGCGGGCGTTGTTGATCGAGACCATGAAGACCCACGGCGTGGACAGCTTCCCGGCGCTGGTGGCAGCCACCATCCAGGGCAGCACCGAGACGACGTTCTACGTGCTGGCGGTGTACTTCGGCGCCGTGGGCATCCAGCGCGCCCGGCATGCGGTGGGCTGTGCGCTGCTGGCCGAACTGGCAGGGGTGCTGGCGGCCATCGGCGTGTGTTACTGGTTCTTCGGCTGATACCGTCTGCCGGCCCTTCGACCGTTTGCCACCGGCTCCCGCCCGACCCTGCCGCCGCCCCCGTCAAACAGCCTGCGGGACAATGCCGGCCGATCGCCTCCTGCCGCCAGGCCCCCTGCCGTGACCGCTCCCCTCCAGGCCCAAGCGCCCGACTTTTCCGCCGCCGAGTTCCGCGCCGCCCTTGGCATGTTCGCCACCGGCGTGACCATCATCACGGCGCGGGCAGCCGACGGGCGGCTGGTGGGCTTCACGGCCAGCTCCTTCAACTCGGTGTCGCTGGCGCCGCCCCTGGTGCTGTGGAGCCTGTCGCGCAGCGCGGGCTCGATGCCGGACCTGCGTGCCGGCTCCCACTACGCCATCAACATCCTGGCTGCCAACCAGCAGGCGCTGGCCGAGCGTTTTGCCACCCGTGGCGTGGACCGCTGGGAAGGTGTGGACTGGACACCCGGCATTGCGGGTGCGCCGGTGCTCAGCGGCAGCGTGGCCAGCTTCGAATGCTTCAACCGCAGCCGCTACGAGGAGGGCGACCACGTCATCTTCGTCGGCGAGGTGGAGCGCTGCGCCCACCAGGCGGGCGTGCCGCCGCTGCTCTACCACGGCGGGCGCTTCTACACCGAGCACCCGCTCTGAGGCACCGCGCGGCGGTTCGCGGCTCCGCTTCAGCCGCGCCGACGCATGAAGGCCAGCAGCCGCTCGGTGCGCGGGCCGTAAGGGGGATGCATCAGCCCGCCCAGCGACCAGCGCGACTGCACCAGCACGGCGCGCTCGTGCGTGAAGCGCAGAAAACCCGCCTCGCCATGCGATGCGCCCCAGCCACTGTCGCCGACACCGCCGAAGGGCAGGCCGGGATGGGCGATGTGCACCAGCGTGTCGTTGACCGTGACGCCGCCGCTGACGGTGCCGGCCAGCAGCGCATCGCGCGCCCGGGTGTCCTCGCCGAACCAATAGAGGGCGAGTGGGCGCGGCCGGTCATTGATGAAGCGGATGGCGGCCGCCGTGTCGGCGCAGTCCAGCACCGGCAGGACGGGGCCGAAGATCTCCTCCTGCATCAGCGCCATCCCGGGCTTCGCGCCCAGCACCAGCCGAAGGGCCATCTGGCGCCCTGCCGGCGCATCCGTGCCCAGCACCCGGACCTGCGCACCCTGGGCCACGGCATCGTCCACCAGGGCCTGCAGCCGCTGCGCCTGCCGCGCATCGACCAGGGCGGTGTAGTCGGGATTGCCCGCCACGGTCGGGAACAGGCGCTGCACCGCTGTCGCCAGGGCGTCGGCCAGTGCGCCGTGCAGCGCGGCGGGCGCCAACACATAGTCGGGCGCGATGCAGGTCTGCCCGGCATTGAGCAGCTTGCCATGTGCGATGCGCGGGGCCACCGCATCGAGCCGGCAGGAGGCGTCGATCACACAGGGCGACTTGCCACCCAGCTCCAGCGTGGTCGGCGTGAGGTTGGCCGCGGCCGCTGCCGCGACATGGCGGCCCACGGCGGTGGAACCGGTGAAGAACAGATGGTCGAAGGGCAGCGCCGAGAACTCGGCCGCCAGCGCGGCATCGCCGTTCGTCACGGTGAATTCGTCGGGGGCGAACCGCCGGGCCACGGCCTCGGCGATGGCGTCGGAGCAGCGCGGCGTCCGCTCGCTGGGCTTGAGCATCACCCGATTGCCCGCGGCCAGCGCCATGCCCGCCGGTCCCAGCGACAGCAGCAGGGGATAGTTCCAAGGCGACAGCACGCCCACGACGCCGACCGGCTGTCGCTGCACCCAGGCATGCGCCGGCTGCAGCGTGAGCGGCGTGCGCACCCTGCGCGGCGCGGACCATCGCGCCAGGTGACGCAGCGCGTCCGCCAGCCCTTCGCGCAGCAGCAGCAGGTCGGCGATCTCGGTGAGCGTGGCCGAGCGCACGCCGAAGTCGGCCTCCACGGCGCGCACCAGCGCCGGGCCGTCGGTGTCGAGCAGCGCGCGAAGGCGCTGCAGCCGGTCCCGGCGCAAGGCCAGTTCGGCCGGCGGCTGGCTGCGGCTGGCCCCGCGCTGGGCCTCGAACAGACCGCGCAGGGCGAAGGATTCGGAGGTCATGGCGGCTGGCTCCAGGGACGGGTGGGGATCAGGCGCGGGCGGCCGCGCCGTAGGTGGCGGCAAAGCGGGACTGCAGGTACGCCTGCGTCGTGACCGGCGCATGCCGCGGTGCCTCGCCGGGGGGCACGCAACTGGGGATGGCGCTGACCAGCGCATCGGGGTTGGGGTCGAGGAAGAAGGCGATCGAATAACGCTCGGCCGCCGGCCGCACCACGCGATGGGGCGTGGACAGGTAGACGTCGTTGGTCCAGCGCATCAGGCAGTCGCCGATGTTGCAGACGAAGGCGCCGGGCAGCGGCGGCACATCGATCCATTCGTCGCGGGCGCGGCCCTGCACCTGCAGGCCCGAGACACCGTCGGTGGCCAGCAGCGTGACGTTGCCGTAGTCGGTGTGTGCGCCCGCGCCCACACCCTGGTCGGCCGCCTGCCCAGCGGGGTAGTGCAGCAGGCGCAGCGTGGCCAGGGGCCGGTCGATCTTGTCGACGAAGAAGTCTTCGGGCAGGCCCAGGTCCAGCGCAAAGGCGGCATGCAGCCGGCTCGCCGCGGCGAACACCGCATCGAAGTAGGCCTGGACCGGCGCGCGCCAGCCGGACAGCGCGGGCCAGGCGTTGGGCGGACGCGTGGCCTCGTCCGTCCAGATGAGGTTGAAGGCCTCCTTCTGGTCGGCACCGCGCTTCTCGTCCAGGGCCTCGACGCCCATGCCCACGTAGCCGCGGTTGTGACTGAGCGAGGCATAGGCCAGCGCGGCCTTGTCGGCCACCGGCTGCGCGAAGAAGTCGCGGCTGGCGGCGAAGGCGCCGTCGATCACCGCCGCCGGCACGCCATGGCCGGTGATGGCGAAGAAGCCGATGTCGCGGCAGGCGGCGCCCACCTCGGCCGCCACGCGGCGACGCGCGTCGGCGTCGGAGGAGGCGAGGGCGGCGATGTCGATGACGGGAATGGTCGAGGTGGCGGTCATGGCGGGCGGGCGTACGGATCTGGAATCAGCGTTGCAGGCTCAGCCGGTAGCGGAAGGTGTCGGCGCGGTAGACGGCGCTTTCCACATGCACCGGCGTGCCGGCCTGGTCGTGCACCACGCGTTCCACCTCCAGCACCGGCGCGCCGGTGTCGAGCTTGAGCAGGCGGGCATCCGCCGCGCGGGCGGTGCCGGCACCGATCTCCAGGTCGGCCCGGCCGACGGCGATGCCACCCTCGTGCTCGAACACGTCGATCAGGTCCCGCTGCGAGAAGTCCACCCGCGACAGCCGCTCGCCCAGCGTCGCCAGCAGCCAGGAGTTGTTGACCGACAGCGGCTCGCGCTCCAGGTAGCGCACGGTCTGCAGGTGGTAGACGGTGGTGTTGCCCGGCAGGCCCAGCTTCTGCGCCACGGCGGCGGGCGCCCGCACCTCGCGCCAGGCCAGGCGCTTGTTGCTGACGGCGCGCGCCTCGGCGGCCAGCGCCTCGTTCAGGCCCTGCAGGCGGTTGAGGCTCTGCGCCGCTTTCGGGTGCGAGACGAACGCACCCTTTCCGTGCAGCTTGACGATCAGGCCCTCGGCCTGCAGCGCGCCGAGTGCCTGACGCACGGTGATGCGGCTGACGCCATGGGCGGCCTGCAGCTCGGATTCGGAGGGCAGCTTGTCGCCTGGCTTCAGACGGGCGTCGAGGATGGAGGCACGCAGCTCATCGCGCAGGCGGGCATGCAGCGACTGGGGAATCTCAGCCAAGGCGCGGCCCTTCCGCATGGCTGGCATGCCGCTTGCATCGCTTGTTATAACTTGTCATAACGAGTAGATTCTCGCACCGTCGAGGTGCTCTTCCATCCTTCATCACTGCCGAACGAGGAACGACCATGGCCCATCCCGCCCGCACCATCCATTCCCTGAGCTTGACCCGCCGCACCCTGGCTGCCGCCCTGGCGGCGGGCATGACCCTGGCCGCATTGCCCGGCGCCGCACAGGCCCAGGCCTGGCCGGCCAAGCCGCTCACGCTGATCGTACCGTTCGCGGCCGGCGGCGGCGTCGATGCGACGGCCCGTCTCATCAATGCCAAGCTGGGCGAGGTGCTGGGCCAGCCGGTGGTGATCGACAACGTGGCCGGGGCCGCCGGCACCATCGGCACGCAGAAGGCAGCCCGCGCGCCGGCCGACGGCTACACGCTGCTGTTCGCCGTGGCCAGCCCGCTCAACGTGGCACCGCTGGTGGCGCCCTCGGCCGTGCGCTACGACACCTTCAAGGACTTCACGCCTATCGCCACCGTCGGCTTCTCGCCCTTCGTGCTGGTGGGCAAGCCGCAGCTGCCGGCCCAGACCGCGGCCGAGCTGATCACCTATGCCAAGGCGCACCCCGGCCAGCTGAACTTCGGCACGGACGGCGTGGGTACCTCGCTGCATGTGACGGCCGAGCTCATCAAGCAGCGCGCCGGCATCGACATCGTGCATGTGCCCTACAAGTCGGGCCCGCAGGTGCTGACCGACGTGGCGGGCGGCCAGCTGGACCTGGCGGTGCTGCCGCTGTCGCTGGCGCTGCCCTTCATCAAGGACGGCAAGGTCAAGGGCCTGGGTGTCACTTCCGCCGCACGCGCGCCCATCGCGCCGCAGCTGCCGGCCCTGGCCGAGACGCCGGCACTCAAGGGCTTCGAGCTCGACTCCTGGCTGGGCATCCTGGCGCCCGCCAACGTGCCTGCCCCGGTGGCGGCCAAGCTGGCCGAGGCGATCCAGACCACGATGAAGGACCCTGAGGTGGTGCGCCGCCTGGCCGAGATCGCGGTGCGCCCCGTGGTGACCACCGGCCCGGCCTTCGGCGACTACCTGAAGAAGGAGCGCCAGACGATCCAGGACGTGGTCACCCGCGCTGGCATCAAGGCAGAGTGAGGCTTCCCCCATGCCGCTGATCGCCCACGCCTGGATCGTCGCGCCGCTGCTGCTGGTGGCCGGCGCGCTGATCGGCGCGACGGGCATCGGTGGCGTGCTGGTGGTGCCGCTCTTGACCACGCTGGGCGGCGTGCCGGCGCCGCAGGCCATCGCGGCCTCGTCGCTGGCCTTCCTGCTGCCGGCGCTGGTGGCACTGGGCCCGCTGCGGCGCAGGCCCGAACTGGCGCGCCGCTGCGTGCCGTTGCTGGCGGGTGCGCTCGTGGGTGCGGTGCTCGGCGCGCTGGTGGTGCGCTGGCTGCCGGTGCAGGTGCTGCTGGCGGGCGTCACGGCGCTGGTGCTGCTGGCAGGCTGGCGCGGGCTGCGGCCGGCGTTGGCCGCCGTCCACGAAGGCGCGCCGACGCTGGGCACCGGGGCGCTCGCGGCGCTGGGTGGGGCGGTCGGTGCCGGCTCGGCGCTGACCGGCACCGGCGGCCCGGTGCTGCTGCTGCCGCTGCTGATGCTGCTGCGCCAGCCGCTGGTCTTCGCGGTCGCCGCGGCGCAGGCCGTGCAGCTGCCGGTGGCCGTGTCGGCCAGCACCGTCCATGCGCTGGCGGGCCGGCTGGACTGGCGCCTGGCGCTGATGTGCGGCCTGTTGCTGATGGCCGGCAGCCTGCTGGGCCAGCGCGCCGCGCGGCGGCTGCCCATCGCCCAACTGCAACGCGGCGTGGCCGTGCTGCTGCTGGCCACGGGTGGCTGGTTCGCCCTGCTGATCCTGAAGTGACCCGTCCTTCTGCGCTCCGCGGTGAGCGCGCCTTTCCGAGCACCTTCTCCCATGCTGTCCGCTGACCAACTCCGCCTCGCCGGCGATGCCCCGCTCCTGATCGCCCCCGGCCACCTGCTACAGCCGGACGGCATGAAGCAGGGCCTGGCCGTCGCCGTGCAGAACGGCCGCTTCACGCAGGTCGGCCCGGTCGACGAGGTGCGGGCCGCCCATCCGGGCCTGCCTGTGCACGAGGCGCCGAACCATCTGCTGATGCCCGGCCTCATCGACACCCACACCCACCTCACGCAGGCCTTCGGCAAGTCGCTGGCCTTTGGCGAGCCCTCGGAGATCTTCCGCCGCATCTGGGTGCCGATGGAAGGCGTGCTGGACGAGCATGCCGCCTACCTGTCGGCCAAGCTGGCCGCGCTGGAGTCGCTGCGCGGCGGCTTCACCACCGTGGTCGATGCGGGCACGCGCTCCGAAGAGGGCCTGGGCGGCGTGGCGCGCGCGGCGCGCGAGGTGGGCATCCGCTGTGTGCTGGGCCTGATCTGCAACGATGCCGGCAACACCGAAGGCGAGGCCGGGGCCCGCCGCATCCTCGACCGGGCGGCGGGCTTCCTGGCGGCGCACGAGCACGATCCGCTGGTGCATCCGTCATTGGCCATCTCCATCCCCGAGGCCGCCACCGACCGCATGCTGCACGACGTGGCCGCGCTCACGCGCGAGGCCGGCGCGCGCTTCCAGACCCATGTGAACGAACACCTGGCCGCCGTCGAACGCTCGCTGGTCGCGCGCGGCCTGCGGCCGCTGGAGCTGCTGCATGCCGTGGGCGCCCTCAACGAGAGCGCACTGCTCGCCCACGCCACGCTGCTGACGCCGCGCGAGCTGGGCCTGCTGCGCGACAGCGGCGCCGCCGTGGCCTACAACCCCTTGGCCAGCGCCTGGAAGGGCAACGCCGTGCTCGACGCCGGCCTGCTGCAGATGCTGGGCGTGCCCTTCGGCCTGGGCACCGACGGCACCCGCGCCGATGCGCTGCGCCTGATGGATGCCGCCGAGATGGCCCAGCGCCTGACCCAGGGCATCGCCAAGGGCGACTCCTCCTGCGGCGGTGGCTGGACCTGGCTGGACCATGCCGCGCACGAAGGCGCGCGCGCCGCCGGCCTGGGCCACATCACCGGCCGCATCGCGGCCGGTCACGCGGCCGACTTCCTGCTGCTGGATGTCGACGTGCCCGAGTTCGTGCCCAGCTGGGACCTGGGCTGGGAGCTGGTGCGCTTCGCCAACCGCGACCAGATCGACGCCGTCTTCGTGCAGGGCGCGCTGCGGCTGTGGCAGGGCTGGCCGGTGGACTGGGACGCCCGCGCGCTGATGCGCGAGGTGGCCACCATCGCGCGACGCGACGTGGCTCGGGCGCCCATCCAGCGTGTGCATGCGACCTCGGATGCGCACCGCGCGCAGGCACTGCACGCGCCCAGCAGCATTTAGCCCCGCGGGCTAGGATCGGCGGCTGCTCCCAGAACAACGCCGAGACACCGCCGCCCGCTGCATGACCGACCGCAAAGACCACCTCGACACCCGTGCCCTCCTGATCCTCGTCGTCTGCTGCGCCTTCTGGGGGCTGCAGCAGATCCTCATCAAGACCACCGTGGTCGAGGTTCCGCCCATGTGGCAGGCCACGCTGCGCATGGTGGGTGCGACGATGCTGCTGCTGCTGTGGTGCGCGGTGCGCGGCGTGGCGCTGTTCCGCCGCGATGGCACGCTGGCGGCCGGGCTGCTCGCCGGCCTGCTCTTCTCCGGCGAGTTCATCTGCATCTACCTGGGTCTGCAGCTGACCACCGCCTCGCGACTCACCGTCTTCCTCTACACCTCGCCCTTCTTCGTGGCCCTGCTGCTGCCGCGGCTGGTGCCGGCCGAACGGCTGCGGGGCGTGCAGTGGATCGGCCTGGCCCTGGCCTTCGCGGCCGTGGTGGTGGCCTTCAGCGAGAGCCTGGGCCATGCCCAGCCCGGGCAGTTGCGGGGCGACGCGCTGGCCCTGCTGGCCGGCCTGCTCTGGGGCCTGACCACGCTGGTGATCCGCAGCAGCCGGCTGGCCACCGCCAGTGCCGAGAAGACACTGTTCTACCAACTGGCCGTCACCGCCGTGGTGGTGCCGGTGGCCTCGCTGGTGCGCGGCGAGACCTGGGGCCTGGGCTATTCGGCCTACGCCTGGACCTCCATCGCGGCCCAGACCTTCATCGGCGCCTTCGCCAGCTACCTGGCCTGGATGTGGCTGCTGCGGCACTACCCGGCCACCCGCATCTCGCCCTTCACCTTCCTCACGCCGCTGTTCGCGCTGCTCTTCGGCGTGCTGCTGCTGCGCGAGCCACTGACGGCACAACTGGTGGTTGCGCTGGCGGGCGTGTCGGTGGGGCTGGTGCTGCTCAACCGACGGGGCTGAGCCCGGCCCTGCAAATTGAAGAAAATTTCTTCAATTTGCACGGATGGCCAACCGCGACGTCGCATGTCGCAACTCCCTCCCTGCCGTTGCCTTCATGAACACCTCTCCAGACTTCCAGGCCGTCCTCGACGACATCGTCCACACCCTGCAGCCCGAGGCCGGACGCGAAGGCAAGGTCGCCAGCTACATCCCCGCCCTGGCGCGGGTGGACGCCCACCGCTTCGGCATCGCGCTGCGCACCTGCGACGGCCACGAGGCCGTGGCGGGCGATGGCGATGTGCCCTTCTCGATCCAGAGCATCTCCAAGCTCTTCTCGCTGACGCTGGCCATGCGGCACATGCCCGAGACCGCGCTGTGGGCGCGCATCGGGCGCGAGCCTTCGGGCAATCCATTCAACTCGCTGGTGCAGCTCGAAAGCGAGCAGGGCAAGCCGCGCAACCCCTTCATCAATGCCGGCGCCATCGCCGTGGCCGACCGCATCGTCGACCTCTACGGCGCCGATGCGCGGGGCACGCTGCGCGGCTTCCTGAGCCACCTGGCAGGCGAGCCGGTCGGCTTCGACGAGGAGGTCGCCGCCTCCGAGGCCGCGACCGGCCACCGCAACCTGGCACTGGCCCATTTCATGAAGAGCTTCGGCAAGCTGGACCACCCGGTGGCCGAGGTGCTGGACCTGTACTTCCACCAGTGCGCGCTGGCCCTGAGCTGCCGCCAGCTGGCCCGCGCGGCCGGCTATCTGGCACGCGACGGCGCCCATCCTGCCAATGCCGACGAGCAGGTCGTCACCGAACGCCAGGCGCGCCGCATCAATGCGCTGATGCTCACCTGCGGCACCTACGACGCGGCGGGCGAATTCGCCTTCCGCATCGGCCTGCCCTGCAAGAGCGGCGTGGGCGGTGGCATCGTCGCGGTGGTGCCCGACCGGCTCACGCTGTGCGTGTGGTCACCCGCGCTCGATGCCACGGGCAACTCGCACCTGGGCATGAAGGCGTTGGAGCTGTTCGTGGCCCGCACCGGGCTGTCCGTTTTCTGAGGATGCGAAGGAGCGAAAGATGAAGGTTGCAGTGATGGGCGCCGGCGCGGTCGGCTGCTACTACGGGGGCATGCTGGCCCGCGCGGGCCATTCGGTGGTGCTGATCGGCCGGCCAGCCCATGTGGAGGCGGTGCGCGCCAAGGGCCTGCGCATGCAGACCACGCGCTTCGACGAGCAGGTGCCGCTGCAGGCCGCCACCGGGCCCGAGGCGGTGGCCGGCGCCGACCTGGTGCTGTTCTGCGTGAAATCGCCGGACACCGAGGCCGCGGGCGAGCAGATGCGCCCGCACCTGCCGCCCGGCGCGCTGGTGCTGAGCCTGCAGAACGGCGTGGACAACGCCGAGCGCCTGCAGGCGGTGCTGCCGCAGCAGACGGTGGTGCCGGCCGTGGTCTACGTCGCCACCGAGATGGAAGGACCCGGCCATCTGCGCCACCACGGCCGCGGCGAACTGGTGATCGGCCCGTCCGCGCGCAGTGCCGACGTCGCGGCCCTGCTGGAGGCCGCCGGCGTGCCCACCGAGGTGTCGCCGCAGGCCATCGGCGCGCTGTGGGCCAAGCTGATCCTCAATGCCGCCTACAACGCGATCTCGGCCATAACCCGCCAGCCCTATGGCGTGATCCATCCGGCGCCGGGCATGCTGCCGACGCTGCGCGCCATCGCCGACGAATGCCTGGCCGTGGCGCAGGCCGACGGCGTGCAGGTGCCGGGCGATCCCTATGCCGCGGTCGACGCCATCGCGGCCACCATGCCGGCGCAGTTCTCTTCCACCGCGCAGGACCTGATGCGCGGCAAGCCCACCGAGATCGACCACATCAACGGCTATGTGGTGCGGCGTGGCGATGCGCTGGGCGTGCCGGTGCCGCTCAACCGGCTGCTGCACAGCGTGGTCCGGCTGCTGGAGGCGCCGCCGGCGGCACGATGAACCGCAACCTCTGGCTGCTGACGGCCCTGCAGGGGCTGTTCCTCACCAACAACGTGACCTTCATCGCCATCAACGGCCTGGTGGGGCTGGCCCTGGCGCCGTATGGCTGGATGGCGACGCTGCCGGTGATGGGCTATGTGGTGGGCGGCGCGCTGTTCACCGCGCCGGTGGCCTGGGTGCAGGGGCGCTTCGGGCGCAAGACGGGCTTCTTCCTCGGCCTGCTCGTGGCGCTGAGCTCGGCGCTGCTGTGCGCCTTCGCGGCCTTCACGCGGCAGTTCTGGCTGCTGTGCGTCGCCACGCTGCTGGCGGGCTACTACTCGGCCAACGGCCAGCTCTACCGCTTCACTTCCGCCGAGCTGTGCGCGCCGGCCATGCGCAGCAAGGCGGTGTCGTACGTGATGGCGGGTGGGCTGATCGGCGCCATCGTGGGGCCCAACCTGGCGGCCCGCACGCGCGACCTCACGGCCGCGCCCTTCGTCGGCGCCTACCTGGCGCTGGCGGTGGTCGCGCTGCTGGCCATGGGCCTGCTGGCCCTGATGCGCTTTCCGCTGCCGCTGGCCACCTCGTCGGCCTCGGCCGGCCGCAACGTGGCGCAACTGCTGCGGCAGCCCACCTTCCTGGTTGCGGCGATGGGCGGCGCGCTGGCCTATGGCGTGATGAACCTGCTGATGGCGGCCACGCCGCTGGCCATGCAGCAATGCGGCCTGCCCTTTTCGGACGCGGCCTTCGTGCTGGAGTGGCATGTGATCGGCATGTTCGCGCCCGGCTTCTTCACCGGCCACCTGATCCAGCGCTTCGGCACGCTGCCGATCATGGGCACGGGCGTGCTGCTGAACATGCTGTGCGTGGCCATCGCGCTGTCGGGCGTGGAACTGCAGCACTTCACCATCGCGCTCTTCCTGCTGGGCGTGGGCTGGAACTTCCTGTTCACCGGCAGCACCACGCTCTCGCTGCAGTCGCACACGCCGCAGGAGCGCAACCGGGCGCAGGGGGCGATGAACTTCCTGCAGTTCGCCGTGCTGGCGGGCACCTCCTTCGCCTCGGGCGCGCTGGTCACCACACGGGGTTGGACGCTGCTGAACCTGGGCTCGCTGCTGCCGCTGGCACTGATCGCCGCGGCGCTGCTGTGGCTGGGGCTGCGTCAGTCGTCCGGCAAGGCGGCGAACCAGTCGCGGTAGGGCGTGTTGCGGGCCATGCGGCGGTTGAAGTCGGGCGCGCCGTCGGTCCACCACACGGGCCCGCGCTCGCCCAGGGCGCGCTTGGCCTGGTCGACCTGTTCGCGCGCGGCTTGGCGTTCGGCGTCGGAGCGGCGGCCGCGCAGGGCGCGGCGGGCGTCCATCAGCTGCCGCACGAGGGCATCGCGCTTGTCTTGCGGCAGGTCCGGGTTGGCCTTGCGCCAGAGCCGGCCGCGCACGACGAAGTAGCGGCCGTCGGGCGTCGTGGGATGTCCAGCCGTGTCTGTTTCGGCGGAGGCCATCGATGCCCTTCGACTCAGTCGGATCGGGCCGTGCAGTTCGGCATCGGGCGAGAGGGCCGTGCCGCGCTGGCGGATCTCCAGCCGGCCCTGGCGGGCCATGTCGATGGCCACGGCACGCACCTGCGGCATCAGTGGCCGCCAGTTCTCGGCCGACAGCGCGCGGGCCACTTCCGACGGACACACGGTCGCCTCGGCAGCGCGCTGCGACAGCAGGTCGGCGATGGCGAGGCGGACAGTGGCGTCGGTCGGGCGCATGACGGCATCGTCACACGGGCGGCCCCACCACGCTGTCGGCGGACGCCGGATGCAGGTCCAGCTTCTCCCACGCCGCCATCACCTCGATCTGCTTGCGCAGCCAGTCCTCGGGCGCCGCGCTGGTTCCCCAATGGTGCAGGCGGCCGACGGCCTCGCCGAGGTTCCAGAGATGGCGCAGCTGGATGAACAGCGGCAGGGCCGCCAGGTCCGCCTCGGTGACCACGCCCCCGGCAGCGCGGTAGCCGGCCAGGTAGTGCGCCCAGCGCTCGCGCAGCACGTCGTCGGTTTCGCGCAGGCCCTTGCGCAGCAGGTAGGACCAGGGCATCACGCCCAGGTCGTAGGCCAGGAAGCCCGGGCCGGCATCGTCGAAGTCGAAGAGGAGCGCGCGCTTGCCGCCCGCGTCGTCCGTCACCACATGGTTGTTGAAACCATGGGTGTCGCCGTGGCACAGCACGCGGGTCAGTGCGGGCTCGGCCGCGGCAAGCTCCTTCAGCAAGGAACCGATCAGCGATTCGTAGCTGGCGAGCACGCCGGCATCGAGCCCGGGATAGGCCCGCAGCCAGGCCCGCGTCCGGCCGGCCATGCCGTGGCCGTCGAGTGGGTAGAGGCTGGGCGGCCCCTCGTAGTCCCGCGCCGCGGCATGCAGGCGGGCCAGCGCCTCGCCGGTCGCGGCGAACTCGTCCAGGGCGTCCGGCACGGCGCCATCGACGTGGTGGAAGAGTGCCAGCGCGCGCTCGCCTTCGGGACATTGCAGGCGTACATGCGAGCCGCCCGCCGCCGTGTCGACGGGGGCGGCCACGCCCACGCCGCGGCCTTGCAGGTGCTTCAGCAGCGCGGTCTCGAATTCGACGTTGAAAGGGCCGCGCGGGCGGATGGTGTAGAGCCGCGCCACGTGGCGGGCACCGCCTGCCACGCGCAGGGCGTAGTTGTCGTTGAGCCCGCGGCGGATCAGCGCGCAGTGCTCCACCGCCAACCCATAGTGCCGCTGCACCCAGGCCGCCACGGAACGCGCGGCGACGGTGGTGTGGGTGGGGACGAGCGCGGGATCGCACGGATCGGATGGGGCCATGGTTCGCTTTCTGCCGCCCATGCCACTGAGCGCCGGATGCGCGGGGGTCGGCACGGGGCGCGGAGTCTAAGGGGCGTTGGCTTCGGCGATGCCAAAGGCCGACCCCCCCAATGGCACGTCCCGCGGCCTCGCGCCGTCTCGCCGTCAGACCGCGGCCGGCTCGGCCACCCGAGTCGCCGCCGCGGGTGCTGGCCCAACGTACACCGACTGCGGCCGGATCAGCCGCCCGCGCTGCACCTGCTCGCGCGCATGCGCCACCCAGCCACCGACCCGGCCGGCCGCGAAGACGGCAGTGAAGGCCTCGCGCGGCAGGCCCACGGCTTCGAGCAGCAGGGCGGTGTAGAACTCGACATTGGTCTCCAGCACCCGGCCCGGCTTGCGGGCCTGCAGCGAGGCGAGGGCGGCGCGCTCCACGGCCTCGGCCAGCGCGACGCGGCCGGCTTCCACGCCGCCGGCCTGAGCCAGTTGGCGCAGCGCCTTCTTGAGCGCGTCGGCGCGCGGATCGCGCACCCGGTAGATGCGATGGCCGAAGCCCATCAGCCGCTCGCCGCGGTCCAGCGCCGCCTCCAGCCAGCGCGCGGCCGCATCGGCACTGCCGATGGCATCGAGCATGTCCAGCACCGGCCCGGGCGCGCCGCCATGCAGCGGACCCTTGAGTGCGCTCAGACCCGCCAGCACGGCCGAGGCCAGGCCGGCGCCCGTGGACGCGACAACGCGCGCCGCGAAGGTCGAGGCGTTGAGGCCGTGGTCGGCCACGGTGACCAGGTAGGCGTCGAGCGCCGCCGCCTCTGCCGATGTCGCCGGCCGGCCCGACACCATGCGCAGGAAGTCGGCCGCATGGGACGCGTCGGGGTCGGGCGCCATGGCCGACTCGCCCGCCTTCCAGCGCAGGACCGCGGCCGTGAACACGACGGGCGCCGCCACCAGGCGCAGGGCGGTGGGCAGGTCATCGCCGTCGGGCACGCGGGCGAGCAGGGCACGCATGGCTTCCAGCGGCGTCAGCGCCGACAGCATGGTGTGATCGTCTGCACGCATAAGGGCCGCGACATCGGTACGCGCACGGCCCAGCGCAAGGGCCATCTCAGGCGCCGCAGGCAGCTGCGCGAAGAAGCCCTGCCAGAGCAGCGCCAGCACCTCTTCGTAGCGCCAGCGGCCAGCGATGTCATCCAGCGCATGGCCGCGCAGCACCAGCCGGCCGGCGGCGCCGTCCACCTCGGACAGCACCGTGTGGGCCGCCACCACGCCTTCCAGCCCGTTGTTGTCGTCGCCCGTCATGTCGCAGCCTTTCGTGTGTCGTTGGGATGAAAGGCATTGTGGAAACCGCACAATATTGACGTCAATCTTGATTGATTCCATCAACATGACCGCCCCTGAGAAGCTGCCGCTGTGGCTGCCCGCTGCCGATGCCCTGGCCCTCTTGAAGGTACGTCCGCAGACGCTCTATGCCAACGTGAGCCGCGGGCGTATCCGCACGCGGCCCGATGCAGGCGACCCGCGGCGCAGCCTCTACCACCGCGACGACCTGCAGCGCCTGGCGGCGCGCCGGCAGGGCCGGCGCAGCGATGCGGTGCTGGCGGGCGAGGCCATCCAGTGGGGCGAGCCGGTGATGGCCTCGGCGATCTCGACGGTCATTGCCGGGCGGCTCTACTACCGCGGACAGGACGCGTGCGCACTCGCCGATGCAGGCACGCTGGAACAGGTGTCGGCCCTGCTGTGGGACGGGACGGCCCCACCCTTCGCCTCATCGGCGGCAACGCTCGCACCGGCTTCGTCCACCGCCCCGCTCGCGGGCGCGATGACCGCGCTGGCCTTGCGCGCGGCGGCCGATCCGCCGGCGCGCGGTCGGGGCCGCGCCGCGCTGCTGCAGGAGGCCGCGGGACTGATGGGGCTGATGGCCGATGCCCTGGCCGGGCCGGCCCGCGGTGCGCTGCTGCATGAACGTCTGGCCGCCGCCTGGCGCCGGCCGAAGGCGGCCGACCTGATCCGGCGCGCGCTGGTGCTGCTGGCCGACCACGAACTCAACGCCTCCACCTTCGCGGCACGCGTCACCGCGTCCACCGGCGCCTCGTTGGCTGCCAGCGTGCTGGGCGGACTCGCTGCATTGAGCGGCCCGCTGCATGGCGGCGCCGCGCGGGCCACGCTGGGCCTGGTCCGCACGGCCGAGCGCGAGGGCGTGGACGCCGCGATGCACGAATGGCTGTCGCTCGGCCGGCGGCTGCCCGCCTTCGGCCATCCGCTCTATCCACAGGGCGATGTGCGATGCGAAGCCCTGCTCGCCCACATCGACTTGCCCGCGCCCTATGCTGACCTGCGCGAGGCCGGCGAGCGATTGATGGGCGAAAAGGCCAATGTGGACTTCGCACTCGCAGCGCTCACCACCGCCCACCGGCTGCCAGCGCATGCGCCGCTGGTGTTGTTCGCCCTGGCGCGTGCCGTGGGCTGGATCGCCCATGCGCTGGAGCAGCAGGCCACGGGCACGCTGATCCGGCCGCGTGCGCGCTACACCGGCCCGGCGCCGGGCGGCTCCGCCGCACATTGAACGAAGCCCCGCAGCCAGCGCGGACCAGCACGGCGACTGAATGGACGACGCGATCCGGCGCGCCCTTCAGCCCACCTGGCCCGCCATCTCCATCAGCATGTCCACCACCCGCCGCACCGGGCCACCGGCAGGCTCCTGCGTGCGGTGACCGATCACCAGCTGACGCACCAGCCGGGGGCTGAGCGGCAGCACCCGCACGCGCGAGCCGGCGGGCTCTTCATGGCTGGCCCGCAGCGGCAGCAGCGCTGCGCCGTAGCCGGCCTCCACCAGGCCGCGCATGGCGACGTCGTAGTTGTGCTCGATGCGCGCCCGCGGTGAGAAGCCGGCGCGACCGAACCATTCGAGCGTGAGCGTCTGCATGCGCGTGCCCGGCTCGTTCATGATGAGCGGCCGCTGTGCCAGCCAGGCGGGTGTGGCGCGCTTGGGCAGACCGGGCCAGGCTGCGGGCACCAGCGCACGCATCTCGTGGCGCAGCCAGGGCGTGAAGCGCACGCCGGGCAGCGCCGGCTGGGGCAGGGCGACCACCGCCAGGTCCACCGCGCCGCCCACCAGCCCGGTGGCCGAGTCGGCCGAGCCCACGAACACGGGCGAAAGCTCGATGCCCGGATAGCGGGCGGCCAGCGCCTCGAAGACCGGCGGCAGCAGGTCGACCACCACGCTGGTGGTAGAGACGCCGATGCGCACCCGCCCCTCCAGTCCCGCATGCCGCCGGCGGGCCGCATCCATGGCTTCGTCGGCATCGCGCAACAGGCGACGGCCACGCTCGACCAGCTCGGCGCCAGCCGGCGTGGGCTGCACAAGCCGCGGTGAGCGCAGCAGCAGCGGCACGCCCAGCCGCGACTCCAGCTCGCTCACATGCAGGCTCACGGTGGGTTGGGCCAGGTGCAGGGCCTGGGCGGCGGCCGAGAAGCTGCCGAGGTCGGCGATGGCGACCAGGGTGCGGACCTGGTCGAGGTTCAATTGGCGCATCAGGCATTCTGATCGCAGCCCTCAGAACTCTCAACTTCTCCGATGCTGCGCCGCGGCGCATCATCGCGGTTCCTTTCACCACCTCGTGCCAGAAACACACGCCAGGAGCCGATCATGAACACCCTCGTGCTGCAACCCGCCACCGCCTGCCCGAGCGCCGCCGTGGCCCGACGCGCCAACGCGCCCGGTGCCGTGCCGCGCGACGCCATGATCGAGGCCGCTGCGAATCCGGCCCGCGCCGGCCTGCTGCAGCGTCTGCGCGATGCAGCAGCGCAGCAGCGCGTGCGCCGCATCCAGGCGCGCCGCCTGCGGGAAGAGGGCGCGCTGCTGATGGCCATGGGCCAGCACGAGCTCAACGACCTGGGCGTGGGCCGCTGCGAACTGCTCGGCCATCTGGGCCGCTGAGGCGGAGCCTCAAGGCCTCTGCGTGGTGGCGATCAGCCGCGCGTCGCGCAGCGCCGCCGTGCGGTGATGCACGATGGCCCGGTACTCGGGCGACTGGATCATGGCGGCGAAGGCGTCGCGCGTGGGGTATTCCACCAGCAGCACTTCGTCCCAGGCCTCGCCGGGCGGCGCCACCAACGCATGACGCGCATCGCCCACCCAGCGCACCTGCCCGCCGACCTTCGCCAGCAGCGGCACCACCGCCTCGCTGTAGGTGGCGTACGCGGCGCGGCCCGAGCGCACCGGCGCGCCCGGTGCATCGGCGGCCTGCGCGCGAAAGGCCAGCAGGTTGAGCATCAGTACCGGGGTGTCCGCCGGCACCTGGTCGAACAACTGCTTGAAGCTGTCGCGCGTCGGATCGATGGCGACGCGGTCTGAAGGCAGCGACATGGACATTCGGGTCTCCGTTCAAGGTGCCTCCACGCGGGACCGTGGATGGACGCTCGCCCATGGTGACCGGCGTGCGCGCCCGGCGCTGTTGCGCCCGTGACAGCGCCGGGCGGCGCGGCATCGACACGAAAGCCGATGGCCTGGTCGCGCGAAGGTGGGCTCAGGCCGTCCGTCCCGCGCCCGCCCAACGGGCCACGATGCGCGCCGCTTCTGCGATCACGGCCTCGTCGGCCGGTGCATCCGCCTTCGGCCGCGTCGTGTAGATGGCCAGCGCCAGCGGTGCCATGCCCGGTCGCCACACGACGCCGATGTCGCTGGCCGAGCCGTGGGCGCCGGTGCCCGTCTTGTCACCCACGGTCCAGGCCGCGGGCATGCCCGCGCGGATGCGTCGTGCGCCCGTGGTGTTGCCGCGCAGCCAGTCGCCCAGTTGCTGCCGCTCCCGCGGTGGCAGGCCCTCGCCGAGCACCAGCCGCTGCAGCAGCCGGGCCATGGCGTCGGGCGTGGTGGTGTCGCGCTCGTCGCCCGGAATGGCACTGTTGAGTGCGGGCTCGATGCGGTCGAGCCGGAAGATGCCGTCGCCCTGGCTGCGCGCGAAGGCGGTGAGCGCCTGCGGGCCGCCACTCTGGGCCATCAGCAGGTTGGCGGCGCCGTTGTCGCTGTACTGCACCGTGGCGGCACAGAGTTCGGCCACGGTCATGCCCTCGCCCACATGGCGTTCGGTGACGGGCGAATAGCTGACCAGGTCGGCCTTGGCGTAGCGCACGCGATGGGCCAGCCAGTCCGGCTGCCGCCGGCGGCGGTCCAGCATGGACGCCGCCAGCACGGCCTTGAAGCTGCTGCACATGGGAAAGCGTTCGCCCGCACGCTGGCCCAGCGTGGCGCCGGAGCCGGTGTCGAGCGCGAACACGCCAAGCCGGCCATCGAAGCCCTCGTCCAGGGCCGTAAGCGCGGCCTGCGCCTCGCGGTCGGCGGGCGCGGCGGCGGTGGCGCATGCGGTCGTGGCCAGCACCAGCGGCGCGGCGGCGAGGGCGGACAGAAGGCGACGGCGCTGCGCGAGTTCAGGAGATGCAGCCGGGTGGCGGAAGGTCATGGGGATCCTGTGGACAGATGATGGGAGCGGGAAGGCCGCCCACAATGCGGGGCAGGCGGTCGCGGGCCAAGGCGTCGCGACGAGCCCGCATCGTAGGAAGGCCCGCCCCGGCCACCAAGCCCGCGGGGCCGGCTGCGCCGCACTGCTGTCACACCTGTCACATCGCCGTCTTCCCGCATGCCATTGCCCTCCATCGACATCGAACTCAGCTCGCCCCAGTCGGTGGACGGACGGCCGGCGGCCTATCAATCGCTGTGGCTGCTGGTGCGGCTGCACCATGCGCAGCGAATTGGCGAGGTGGTGGCGCTCGATGCCCTGCGCGGGCAGGTGTCGTCCGCGCGAACCCTGCGCATGGTGGTCAGTCGCGCCTTCCGCGACTTCAAGGCCTGGGGCCTGCGCGTCGGCTGGGGCCCGGACACGGCGCGCGACCCGCGCTTCCTCAATGCCGAGGGCCGCAGCCAGGGGCCGTTCTGGCTGCCTGCGGCCGAGGCGCGGCGCCTGCGTCTGCGCGTCGATGGGCAGGCAGCCCGGCCGGCCGATGTGGCGGCGTTCCTGGGTCTTTCCGCATCGCCGCGGCGCGCGCGTACCAGCGCCGCAGAAGCACAGGCCAGCGCGGTGCAACTGCAGGACGCCCGCTTCTGGCACCAGCTCGCCGCCGCGCAGCAGGCCATGCGGCAGGGCCGCTGGGCCGCTCCGGTGCAAGGCCAGCGCGATGCCAAGGCGCCCACCAGCGCGCTGGCCGCCATGCGCCAGGCGGCCGACCTGGCCCAGGACGACTACCAGCGCGCGCTGGTCACGCTCAACGAGGCGCTGCTCTGGCGCCGCCTGGGCGATGACGCGCAGGCCCGCAAGCGCCTGGCCGCGTTGCAACGCCAGCGCCTGGCCCGGCAGGTGGCCAGCCACGACTACCTGGGCGCGATGGCGGCCATCGTGGGTGCGTGGTGCAGCTACACCGCGCGCGACCTGCCGCAGGCCCAGGCCCAGCTGGCCGCCATGACGCGCGATGCGCAGCAGGCACCACTGCTGCGCCACCATCCGCAGGTGCGCTTCGAGTGGAGCAACCTATGGGCGCTCGCCTGCCGCTCGCGTGCGCTGGGCCTGGCCACCACGGACGCTGCCGCCGCCACACTGCAAGCCGACGAGGCCATGCAGCACTTCGGCCGCGCCCTGGCCGCGGCCTTCGAATCGCATGCTTTCGATGCCGCCCAGCACGTGGCCGCCAACATGGGCATGGCCGTGTGGCTGTTCGACCGCGTGGGCCTGGGCGTGCAGGCAGCGGCGCAGGCACGCGGTGCGCAGGCGCGCCGGCATGCGGTGCAGTGGATCGCCTTCAGCGAATGGCTGTGCGGCCTGGCCGATGGGCACGGCCGCTCGGCCTGGAACGCCATCTACCTGATGCGCATCGCCCGCGGCGACTGTCAGCCGCGCCCCGGCCTGCCACTGGCCGAGTTCGCCGCCCTGCGACCGCTCACGCCCCGCGCCCTGGCCGAGGAAAGCGCGGGGGACCGCCTCGCGCCCAGCCTGGACGGCCCCGCCACGCGCGGCGGCTGGGCCGGGGTGGCCGCGCAGCATCTGGCCGATCACGACGCAGGCCAGCGCCGCTACCCCGGCCTGCAGCTGGCCGGCCTGCTGTTCGAGCAGGCCTGGTTCTCCGCCCATGGCCGAGACCTGCGCACCGCCGCCACGGCCCTGGCCCGGCTGCGCACCGTGCTGCCGCAGCTGGTGGCCAGCGACCGCGCCTACTTTCGCGACGTATGGAACGACGCGCTGCCCGCCGAGCTGCTGGCGCTGGAGCCGCCACCACGGCGTGCCGTCCGACGCGCGGCAATGGGATGATCGGCCGGCCCACGCCCTTCGAGACATCTCCCACCTTCCCCCAGAACCCGACCCCCCATGAGCCCCACCATCCTCTACGCCCTGCTTCTTCTGCTGCATGTGCTGGCCGCCACCTTCTGGGTGGGTGGCATGGCCACGCTGCACCTTGCCGTGCGGCCCGCTGCGGCCGCGCTGCTGGCCCCGCCGCAGCGACTGCCGCTGATGGCCGCCGTGCTGCGGCGCTTCCTGATCGGTGTGGACATCGCCATCGCCACGCTGTGGCTCAGCGGCTTCGCGATGCTGGGGCAGATGGGCGGCTTCGCGAACGCCCACTGGCGGGTGCATGCGATGGCCGGGCTGGCGGCGGTGATGACGCTCATCTACATCACCATCCGCGCCAGCGCCTTCCCGGCACTGCGCCGCGCGGTGGCTGCCCACCAGTGGCCCGAGGCCGGTGCGGCGCTCAACCGCATCCGCTTGCGCGTGGCCTTCAACCTGGTGCTGGGCGTGCTGGTCTTCGTGGTCGCGCTGCTGGGTCGCGCCGGATGAGGGCGCATTCGCACGCGCACTCCGCCCAGTGCGGCGGACCCGGCCGGTGAGCGGGGCGGTCCCCGGCGCGCGCCTGTCGGGCACGCTGCGCGGCATCGTCGCCATGCTGGCCGCCTGTGCTGCCTTCGGCGTGGTGGACGCCATGCTCAAGGTGCTGGGCGGCCACTTCGCGCCGGCCCAGGTGGTGGCGCTGCGGGGCTGGAGTTCGCTGCCCATGATCGCGCTATACATCCTGTGGCGGCGCGAGGGCGGGCAGGTGTTCCACCGCGGCATGCGCTGGCACCTGCACCTGATGCGCGGTGTGCTCAGCGTGTTGATGCTGGTGCTGTACACCGCCGGTCTGCGCACCATGGGGCTGGGCGAGGCCTACACGCTGAGCTTCGTCGCGCCGCTGCTCATCAGCCTGCTGGCCGTGCCGCTGCTGGGCGAGCGGATCCAGCCGCGGCACTGGGTGGCCATCGTGGTGGGCTTCGGCGGCGTGGTGGTGGCGCTTCGGCCGGACGGCGACGCCTTCCTCACGACCGGCGCCCTGGCGGTGCTGGGCGCCGCCGTCTGCTATGCGCTGAGCAATGTGCTGGGTCGGCTGGCCAGCCGCACCGAGCCGAGCAGCGCGCTGGTGTTCTGGACCACCGTGAGCCTGGCCGTGGGCGGCGGCGCGCTGGCCCTGCCCGTGTGGACGCCCGTGTCGGCCCAGCATGTGCCGGCCATTGCGACGCTGTCCGTCGCGGGCTTCCTGGCGCAGCTGGCCATTTCGGAGGCCTTCCGCCACGGCCAGGCCGCCGCCGTGGCGCCCTTCGAATACAGCGCCCTGGCCTGGGGTCTGCTGCTGGACTGGCTGATCTGGCGCGCCACGCCCGACGCGTGGACGCTGGCGGGCAGCGCCACCATCATCGCCAGCGGGCTGTACCTGGTGCGGCGCGAGGCGCCGCGGGCGGCGGGCTGAAGCCGCCTCGGCCTACTTGGCCTCAGTCCCCGAGCAGCCGACGCTGCCCGCCTTCGAACCAATCGGTCTCGAAGCCGTCTGCCAACAGAACAGCCCTGGCCGTCGTCAGTCCTTGGTCATGCAGGCGTGCCAAGTGCTTGGCGGCAAGGTTGCGGTCTTCGGTCAGCAGATGCGTGATCGATTCGCACACCATTTGGCCGATCAGCTTGATGTCGTCCTTCACAGCGGCACGGTCGTCTTCGCGATCCCGCTGCAAAGAGCGCATGAGCTGTCCGGCCGTCATCGCATGGTCGATGTTGAACGGCAGTACCTGCAGATTTCGCAGCGGCAGGTCCGTGACGGCCTGCTTGACCTGGAACTCCGATGCCACGATCGACGAGAGGTACAGCGGACATGCCCGCTGTAATGCCTCGCGAAAGTAAAGCACGGCGGTCTGGTGATGCGGCCTCCCAGGATCTGCCAATGTGATGAGGAAGCTCGTGTCCAGAAGAATGGAAATCAAGCCTTGTTCCCCCTCATGCCGTCGACCCAGCTCGATGCCGAGGGGATGTCCTTCCAGGCTTTGGCGCCGCGCTCGGTCAAACGTGCGAGGGACGCTTCGTCGAGTACGTTGTGGTGCTCCTCGAAGGCCAGCAGATGAACATCGCGGTATTCACGGGTGACCACGTTGTATTCCGCGACGATGCGCGCCATGGCCACCTTGTAGAGACGATTCACCTTGTCGCTGCGAAACACTTCGCGACTCGATTCGGCGATCAGCGTGCGGCCATCGGGCAACCGGATATGGGCATTGACGGTTCGTGTTCCGCCCATCTCCACGACCTCGCCTTGCAGATAGCGCTCAACGCGCACCCACTGATCGGCATCATCAGCACGAAAGTCAGTGGCTGCCGACACCACCAACGGTTGCGCCAGGGCGGGTGTGGCGATCGTGATCCATAACCTGCGATGGGAACGTGCCATCTTCTGCCATCGCTCGACCACTTTGCGGCGACGGGGATCGATGCCGTCCAGCAGGGAGGACGTACTCAGCCGCCGCAGATCCGCAAACAGCCCGGTATGCGCAATCGGCTCGGTGCGGATGCCGATCGAACCATGGACCACGGACACGTCGAGCGCCGAGGTGTCGACCTCACCCGATTCGCCCTTCAGAAAGTCATCGACGTCTTTGGTGAAGTTCCGCAGGACGGCCATCGGCACTCGCTCGGGCGAGATCTCGTAGCCCTCCGACTCATCGTGCAAGCTGAGGCTGACCCGTTGCATGTCCATCATGCGATTCTAGGTAGCGACCCGTCGCCACAGCGCCCTGAAGGACAGATTTGTCTGTGGTCTACACCACCGCTTCCGCCCTGAAGCGCGCAATGTCCTCAGCCGAAAAACCCAGCTCCCCCAACACCTCGTCCGTGTGCTGCCCCAAGGCCGGGGGCGCGCGGCGCAGCACGGGCGGCGTGGCGGTCAGGCGCAGCGGACTGGCCACGCCGGTGATGGCCTCGATGCCGTCGCCCGCATCGCGCGGCAGCGTGACGGCCAGACCCCGGGCGCGCACCTGTGCATCGCCGAAGGCCTGGCCGATGTCGTTGATGGGGCCGCAGGGCACGGCCTTGTCTTCGAGCAGCGTTACCCACTCGGCCGTGGTGCGGGTGCGGGTGACGGCCTCCATCAGCGCGATCAACTCGGCCCGGTGCTTCACGCGCAGTGTGTTGCTGGCAAAGCGCTCGTCGGCCGCCCATTCGGCATGGCCCGCCGCCTCGCAGAAGCGGGCGAACTGGCCGTTGTTGCCGATGGCCAGCAGCATGGACCCGTCCTGCGTGGCGATGTCCTGGTAGGGCGCCAGGCTGGGGTGCGTGTTGCCCTGGCGTTGCGGCGGCTTGCCGGTGTTGAGGAAGGCGGTGGCCTGATTGGCCAGGATGGCCATGGAGACATCCAGCAGCGCCATGTCGATGTGCTGACCCTCGCCGCTGGCCTCGCGGGCGCGCAGCGCGGCCAGGATGGCGGTGGAGGCATAGCAGCCGGTGAACAGGTCGATCAGCGCCACGCCCACCCGCAGCGGACCGCCGCCGGGCTCCGCATCCGGCCGGCCGGTGATGCTCATCATGCCGCTCATGGCCTGGATCATCAGGTCGTAGCCGGCCCGCTCGGCATAAGGACCGTCGTGGCCGAAGCCGGTCACGCTGCAGTACACCAGCCGCGGGTTGAGAGCACGCAGGCTGGCGTAATCCAGCCCGTACTGGGCCAGGCCGCCGGTCTTGAAGTTCTCGACCACCACATCGGCCTCGGCCGCCATGCGGCGCAGGATCTGCTGGCCCTCGGGCGAGGCCATGTCCACCGTCATGCTGCGCTTGTTGCGGTTGCAGGCGGTGAAGTAGGTGGACTGCGTGGTGTCCTGGCCCTCGGCGTCCTTGAGGAAGGGCGGGCCCCAACTGCGGGTGTCGTCGCCCACGCTGGGCCGCTCGATCTTGACCACGTCCGCCCCCAGGTCCGCCAGGATCTGGGTGCACCAGGGGCCCGCGAGCACGCGGGACAGGTCGAGGACCTTGATGCCGTCGAGCGCGGCTGGGCTGCTGCTCATGCTCAGTTGCTGAATGCTGCAATACCCGTGATCGCGCGGCCCAGGATGAGCGCGTGCACGTCGTGCGTGCCCTCGTAGGTGTTGACCACCTCCAGGTTCACCAGATGGCGCGCCACGCCGAATTCGTCGCTGATGCCGTTGCCGCCCATCATGTCGCGCGCCAGGCGGGCGATGTCCAGCGACTTGCCGCAGTTGTTGCGCTTCATGATCGAGGTGATCTCGACCGCGGCGACGCCCTCGTCCTTCATGCGGCCCAGTCGCAGGCTGCCCTGCAGGCCCAGCGTGATCTCGGTCTGCATGTCGGCCAGCTTCTTCTGGATCAGCTGGTTCGCGGCCAAGGGCCGGCCGAATTGCTTGCGGTCGAGCACGTACTGGCGCGCGCGGTGGAAGCAGTCCTCGGCAGCACCGATGGCGCCCCAGCTGATGCCGTAGCGGGCGCTGTTCAGGCAGGTGAAGGGGCCCTTGAGGCCCTGCACCTCGGGGAAGGCGTTCTCTTCGGGCACGAAGACATCGTCCATGACGATCTCGCCCGTAATGGAGGCGCGCAGGCCCACCTTGCCGTGGATGGCCGGGGCCGACAGGCCCTTCATGCCCTTCTCGAGCACGAAGCCGCGGATCGGGCCGACGGCGCCGCCTTCGCTCACTTCCTTCGCCCAGACGACGAAGACGTCGGCCACCGGCGAGTTGGTGATCCACATCTTGTTGCCCTTGAGGCGGTAGCCGCCGTCGGTCTTGTAGGCGCGGGTGGCCATGCTGCCGGGGTCGGAGCCGTGGTCGGGCTCGGTCAGGCCGAAGCAGCCGATGAATTCGCCGCTGGCCAGCTTGGGCAGGTACTTCTGCTTCTGCGCCTCGGTGCCGAATTCGTAGATGGGCACCATCACCAGCGAGGACTGCACGCTGGCCATGGAGCGGTAGCCGGAATCGACGCGCTCGACCTCACGGGCGATCAGGCCGTAGCAGACGTAGTTGAGGCCGGGGCCGCCGTACTGCTCGGGGATCGTCGGGCCCAGCAGGCCCAGCTCGCCCATCTCGCGGAAGATCGACAGGTCGGTCTTCTCGCCGCGGAACATCTCGAGAACGCGCGGCGCCAGCTTGTCCTGACAGTAGGCATTGGCCGCCTCGCGCACGGCGCGTTCGTCGTCGGTCAGTTGCTGGTCGAGAAGGAAGGGATCGTCCCAGTGGAAGGCGGCTTTGGTGGCCATGGCGTGCGGTCTCCGTGCGCGTGAGCGGCTGCAGGTTGCGGGGGATGCGCGGCATCGTACGCCCGGCGCCAACATCGGCGCAAACGAGAAATCGGCACCCAGGCATGCGCGTCTCTCATATCTCGCGACAATGTGCCGCGGCTCAGCTGTGCGGAGAGCCGTCATCAACTATGTAGCGACGGCATACCTTCACCGTTGAACCGGACCATGCGACGCAAGATCCCCTCCACCCAGGCGCTGGCCTGCTTCGAGGCCGCGGCCCGGCACGAGAGCTACACCCGCGCCGCCGAAGAGCTGGCCCTGACGCAGAGCGCCGTCTCGCGCCAGATCGGCGCGCTGGAGGCCTTCATGGGCCTGGCGCTGTTCCGCCGCACCCGCCACGGCGTGCAGCTCACGGCGGCGGGCGCCGACTATGCGCGGCAGATCCGCCGCCAGCTCGACGCCATGGAGCGCGACACGCTGGACGCCATGGCCCGGCAGGGCACCGGCGGCTCGCTGCAGCTGGCGGCGGTTCCCACGCTGGCCACGCGCTGGCTGATCCCGCGGCTGCCGCTGCTGGCGAAGGCGCATCCGGACATCACCGTCCACATCGAGACGCAGACGCGGCCCTTCCTCTTCAACGACACGCCCTTCGATGCCGCGCTCTACACCGGCACGCCGCAGCAGGCCGCGACCTGGGCCGGCACGCGCCACACGCTGCTGCGGCACGAGGAGGTGGTGCCGGTGTGCTGTCCCGCGCTGATGGACGGCCGCGCCGCCCTCACGCCGGCGCAGGTGGCGCGCCTGCCGCTGCTGCAGCAGAGCACCCGGCCCGACGGCTGGCGGCAGTGGTTCGAGGCACAGGGTGTGGACAACCCGCGCGGCGGCGCCGGGCCGCGCTACGAACTCTTCTCGATGCTGGCGGTGGCGGCGGCACATGGGCTGGGCATCGCGCTGCTGCCGCCGCTGCTGATCGAAGCCGAATTGGCCCGCGGTGAACTGGCCATCGCCTGCCCGCGCCCGCTGCGCGGGGAGCGCAGCCACTACCTGGTGGAGCCGGCGGTGGACGATGCACGGCCGGCGCTCGCGCTGTTCCGGCAGTGGCTGGTGGGGCAGGCGGCGACCTGAGCCGTCGGGACCGCGGCGGTCGGCCGCCGGAGGCCGGGCAACCCGCGCCCTTCGATCCCACGCCGACCCCACACGCCGGACGGCCGTTCAGTCGCCGGGCCCGATCCGCCTGCGCAGGAACTCGCTGAGCGCCAGGGCCGCCTCGCCCATGCCCGACTGCGGCTGCAGGAGGCCGATGGGCTCGATGGCAGCCATGTCGGGCAGTGCCAGCTCGCGCAGCTCGCCGGTCGCCAGCCAGGGCCGCGCCAGGTTCAGCGGGAGCAGTGCCAGCAGCGGCTGGTGGCGCAGCAGCCAGCCCATGAGCGGCAGCGAGCGGGTGCTGACCGGATAGATCGGCGGCGTGCGGCCGAAGCGCTCGCACAGCGCGTCGAAATGCCCGCGTGCGGCCACGCCGGCCGGCAGCAGCAGCCAGGGATGGGCCGCGAGCGCTGCCCAGGCCTGATCGGCCGGCAGACCGGCCGCGGGTGAGCCGCCAAGGACGGCGGGATCGGCCAACAGCGGATGGTCCGCGCGGCAGACCACGGCAAAGCGGTCCTTGCGCAACGCATGGAATTCCCAGCCCTGCGGCATGGCCCCCGGCCGGCGGCAGACCACCAGGTCGACCTCGGCGCGGGCGATGGCCAGCAACTGGTCCTCGCCCTCCGCCTCGGCCAGCTGTACCCGGATGGCCGGCTGCACCTGGGCGAAGGCGGGCAGCGCATCCACCAGCACGCCATGGATGGCGGAGACCGACGCGAGCACCCGAACGAAGCCCAGCCCCTGGCGCCGCCGCGCATCCACTGCGCCCGCCACGTCGGCCATGCCCAGCATCAGCTGGCGGGCCACCGGCAGCAGGTCGGTACAGGCCGGCGTGGGCCGCACACCGCGGGCGTGGCGCTCGAACAGGCGCACGTCCAGCAGCCGCTCCAGGTAGGCCAGCGTCTGGGTGACGGCGGACTGGGTCATGCCGATGGCATCGGCCGTGCGCTGCACGCTGCCCAGCTCGGCCAGCTGCAGCAGCACCTGCACATGGCGGAACTTGCCGCGGGCGAGCAGGCGATTGAGCAGGGTGGTGGCCAGGGGCGGGGTCGTCATGCCATCGCAAAGTCTAATGACTGGCCGCCCGATTTAATTGGTCGCTGATCGCTGCGGCGATGAAGATGCCGGTTCCATCTGCCGCACCGCGGCCTGCGAGCGCGTCCACGCGCCACCCATTCCGGAGACACGACCATGCATTCCCCCGACCGCCGGCGCGCGCTTGCCGCCCTGGGCGCCCTTCTCGCCACGGCCACCACCGCCCACGCCCAGGGCGGCAGCGCCGACTGGCCGAGCCGTCCCATCCGCATCATCGTGCCGGCCCCGGCCGGTGGGCCCTACGACCGCACCATCCGGCCGCTGGCCCAGCAGATGAGCCAGGTGCTCAAGCAGCCGGTGGTGATCGACAACAAGGCCAGTGCCGGCAACATCGTGGGCACGCAGATGGCGGCTTCGGCGCCACCCGACGGCTACACGCTGGTGGCCACCGGCTCGCTCAACGCCATTGCGCAATCCATGTACGACGGCATCGGCTTCGACATCGTGCGCGACTTCGAGCACATCGGCAGCATCGGCGAAGGCGCGCAATGGCTGGTCGCCCGGCCCGATGCCGGCTTCAAGGACTTCAACGACTTCGTGCAGCAGGCCCGACGCGAGCCCGGCAAGTTCGATTACGCCAGCTCGGGCGCCGGCAGCACCGGCCACCTGGTGATGGAGCAACTGCAGCGCGCGACCGGCGTGAAGCTGACGCATGTGCCCTACAAGGGCGGCGCGCCGGCGCTGCAGGACGTGCTGGCCGGCGTGGTGCCGATGATCGTGATTCCGCTGAACAGCGCGCTCGCCCCGGTGCAGGCAGGCAAGCTCAAGGTGCTCGCCGTGTCCAGCGCGCAACGCAGCCCGCTGGTACCGCAGGTCCCCACTTTCGCGGAGCTGGGTTATCCGCAGCTCACGGTCAGCGCCTGGATCGGCCTGTCGGCCCCCAAGGGCACGCCCGCGCCCATCGTGCGGCGGCTGCATGCAGCGTTGACGGCCGCACAGGCCGATCCGGCCACGCGCAAGCAGCTCGAGTTCGAGGGCATGACGGTGCTGTCCACCACGCCCGAGCAATACATGCAGCTGGTGCGCACCGACACCGAGCGCTGGGGCCAGCTGGTGCGCAGCCTCAACCTCAAGGCCAACTGAGGTCCTTTTCTTCTTTCCACCCGCACATCCATGCCCTTCGTCACTTCCCACGGCCGCGCCATCTACTACGAACGCCAGGGCGACGGCCCGGCCGTGCTGTTCTGCCACGGAGCCGGTTCCAATGCCGCCACCTGGTGGCAGCAACTGCCGGCCTTCGCTGGCCGCTACAGCTGCCTGACGATGGACATCCGTTGCTTCGGGCGCTCGGCCGCGCCGCTGGCCGAGTTCGACCTGCCACTGTTCGTGGACGACGTGATCGCCATCCTCGACCAGGAGGGCATCGAGCGCGTGCGGGTGGTGGGCCAGTCGCTCGGCGGCATGATCGGACTGAAGCTCGCGCTGACGCATCCGGGGCGGGTGGCGGCCTTCGCGGCCTGCGACACGTCGCTGGCGGTGGACCATCCCGTGCTGCTGGACATCCTGGCCACGCGCCAGCTGTCGCAGAAGGCGGTGAGCATCGAGCAGCGTTCGCTCGGTCGCTGGTTCCTGGACCATGAGCCGGAAAAGGCCGCGCTCTACGCCCAGATCAACCACTTCAACCCCAGCGCCCATTCGATTCCCGCCGCCGACTGGGGCGCGGCGCTGCAGGGGCTGATGGCGCCCGACCGGCTGATTCCGCTGGCTGCACTGGACGCACTGGCCTGCCCCACGCTCTTCCTGGTGGGCGACCAGGATCCGATCGTGCCGGTGGCCGTGGCCCGCGAGTTCCACGAACGGGTGGCCAGCAGCGAGCTGGTGGTGGTGGCCGATGCGGGGCACTCGGCCTACTTCGAGCAGCCGCGCGTCTTCAACGCGGCGGTGCTGGACTTCCTGGCGCGGCGCGCCACCTGAACGTCCGGCGTCCGCTTTCACCCTACGGTCTGCGGGCCATCCGCATGCCGCAATCGAAGCAACAACCGAAGTCGCGAGCCGCAGCGCAGACGCGCGGTCAGCCGCCCGCCGAGAGTTCGACGGCGCGCCGGTGCGCCGCCTCGGCCGCCTTCTTCACCAGCGCGCGCAGGGCCTCACCCTCTTCGAACACCGCGATGGCCGCCGCCGTGGTGCCGTTGGGCGAAGTGACGGCTCGGCGCAGGGCCGCAAAATCGGCATCCGGCTGGTGGTGCTGCAGCGCGGCAGCGCCCCAGGCCGTGTCGGCCGCCAGCGCGCGGGCCAGTTCGGGCGACAGGCCGAGCGCCACGCCGGCCTGCGCCAGCGCCTCGCTGAACAGGTGGTAATAGGCGGGGCCGCTGCCGCTGATGGCGGTGACCAAGTCGATGTGCGACTCCTGGTCCACCCAATGCGCGCTGCCCACGGTGGCGAACAGGGCGCCGACCTGCTCACGCCGGGCCTCGTCCACGCCGGGCGCGGCATAGAGCCCGGTGCAGCCGGCTCGCAGCATGGCCGGTGTGTTGGGCATGACGCGAATGACCGGCGTGCCCAGGGGCAGAGCAGCTTCCAGTGTGGCGACGGTGACGCCAGCGGCCACGCTCACCACCACGGCCTGGCTCAGCCAGTCTGCCGGCAGCGCGCGCAGGGCGCCGGCCGCCATGGCTGGCTTCACGGCCACCACCACCAGATCCACGCCGCCTGCGGCTTCGCCGGAGGACTGCAGCGCCTGCACACTGGCATGGCGGCCGGGCACCGGCGAAGCGCCTTCAGGCAGGGGCGCGGGATCGATGGCCAGCAGGGTCTGGATGCGACCGCTGTCGCGCCAGGCCTCGCCGAGGGCGCGGCCCATGTTGCCGTAACCGAGGAACAGGACTTTCATGAGGGATGCGGTGAGAAGGAGGGTGGGAAAGACGAGTCGGGCGGCATTGTCGTGCGCCGGCCTCGCCGCGTCCTCCCGCTCGCTGTGCCGAGGGCGGCTGCGGTCGCGCGCACAACGAAAAAGCCGGCACGCTTTCGCATGCCGGCTGCAGTCAGGCGCCTCCCAGGCCCCATCCCGGACCTCTTTCACAGGCGGTGCCCGCCTGAGGAGATGGAAAACGAACCCGGTGTCAGGCCCGGTCCGCCTCCATCCCGTTCTGCCGGGGGATCGCCACGCGCTACCGATCCCTTAGGAATCGCACGGCGTGGCGTGGCGGCCTGTTTACAGGCCGGCCTTGCGATAGACCGACAGGCTGCCTTGCGTGTACTGCGTGGGGATCTTGCTGTTCACGAAGGCCTTGGAATCCAGGTTCCAGGTCGGGTTGTGGGCAGCGGCCACGGCTTCGGCCTGCACGGCGGCACGGCTGCGGGGAGCGGCCGGTGCAACGGCGACTTGCTGGCCGGCGTATTCCAGGTTCTGCTCGGCGCGAGCAGCCTGCACGCCCTGGGCGTTCACTTCGGCGCGGCTGAAGGCCGACACGGGGGCGATGACGCCCTGGTATTCCTCGGCGCTGGCGCCGGCAACAGCGGCGAACGACAGAGCGGCGAGGGCGATGATCTTCGAGGTCTTGGTCATGATTTTTCTCCTAAGCAGAGCGTTGAACAGAGCTGGCGGGGCACCTGCCCCACCGGCTTCGGGTCTGCGTTCAATCGCTGGCCCGTGAGATGAATTGTGGACCTCTCATCTAGGGAAAACCCTGGTCGTTGCCGAACGTGCTGTTCATGATCGGGAAACAATCTAGGCCGGCCGCCTGTGGGATTGTTCCTACGTCTACCCGGACCTGCGCGTGGCAGGAAGCCACGAAGACGTGACGTTCAGCGAGCGGGCGATGAGGGCAACGGGGCGCCCGGCCAGGGGTAACGCGCCTGTGCCACGCTGCGCAACAGCGCCTCGCGCTGGCCGCGGCTGATGCCGCGGATGCCCTCGGCCACCCACTGGACGCGCTGCGGGTCGAGGCCCCCCTCACGCTGCCAGCGTTCGGCGGCGGCGCTCGGTGCATGCAGCATGGCCGCCAGCCATACCGCCTGGGCCGGCTCCAGCCGCGCCGCCGGACGACCGAAGTAGAAACGCGCCGCTGCCTCGGCGCCGCAGACGCGGCCCCAGGGCGCATGGTCCAGGTACAGCTGCAGGATGCGGGCCTTGCCCAGCTGCTGCTCCATATCCACCGCATAGAGCAGCTCGCGCAGCTTGCGCTGCAGACTACGCTCGCTGCCGGTCACCAGCACCTTGGCCAGCTGCTGCGTGAGCGTGCTGCCGCCGCGCTCGACAGCGCCCTTGCTCTGGTTGCGGTCGAAGGCGGCCTGCAACTCGATCAGGTCGAAGCCCGGATGCTGGAAGAAGCGCTGGTCCTCCGCCGCGACGACGGCACGGGCCAGCCAACTGTCGGCCTTCAGGTTGGCGGCCGGGCCGCACTGGCTGCGCGCGTTCAGCAGCGCCTCGGTGCCCAGGCCCTCGACGCTGAAGCCGCTGATGCGCGGGTGCAGCCCCAGCGTGCCCGAGGGCAGCTGCACCTGCAGGCGGCCAGACGCCGTGCCGCCGATGCGGGCGCGTTCCAGCTCGGGCATGCCGGCCGCCAGCACGGCGTACCAGCGGGCGATGGGCGCCTCGTCGAAGCTGGCGTCGAGGTGCAGGTCACGCTGCGTGAGCCGGCCCTGCCAGCGGCCGTGCAGGCCTTCGGTGCTCGCGCTGGTCGGCACCGCGTCGACCTCGCCGCGCAGCACGTCCACCTCGCGACGCGCGGTCAAGCGAAGTTCGGTCAGCTGAAGAGGCTGTGAGCCCATGGCGGTCAGGCCGATGCGGCAGGGTGCGCAGCGCAGGGCCAGCTGCTCGCGCGGCGCGTCCCAGCGCAGGTCGATCGGCCCCTGCGCCGTCTGCAGCCGGCGGCCGTCCAGCCGCGGTGCGATCCAGGGCGAGGTGGCCAGTCGCAGCACCGTGGGCACGCCCACGGGCACCGTGAACGGACCCACGCGCCAGTCCACCGCCCATTCGTCCTTGGCCGGGGCGAGCGCGATGCGCACCACCGCCACGGCCGCCACCGCTGCCGTCAGCAGCAGGGCCAGCAGGCCCCACAGCAGCAAACGCAGCCCCTTGTTCACATCGCGTCCCGTTGTCTGTCGTGTCGTTCATGGCGGCGAGACCACGGTCACCGCCGTCCAGGGCCCGGCGGCGCTCGCGCGCCAGCTGGCCCAGTACCAGGCGGAAGTGTCGGTGAAAGATTGGCCGGCGGCATCCTCGATGCGCTCGCACACGCGCTGGGTGTCGCTGCCTGTGCGCTCGGCGTGGAAGCAGCGCCACAGCCGGCCGCGTGCGTCGTGTTCGAGCCGGGCCTGAACGACGCGATAGCCCAGCGCGCGCCAGCAGTCCTCGGCCGGATGCAGCAGGCGCGTGGCACGCTCGACCTGCCGCATCACCAGCACCCGCCGGCCATCGGTGAAGCGGGCGATGTGGCCGGGAAAGTGCCGGGCGAAGCGGGCTTCCACCTCGCCGAGCGCCTGCGGCCTCAACGGCGCGCCGTCCCAGGTGGGGGGCCACTCGGGCGAGGCTGCGTACGAGGACGAGGACGCAAGGCCGTCCTGCCCCAGCGGCCAGAAACTGGCCAACAGGCCGGCCGCCAGCGCGAATGCGAACGCCAGCTTGTGCAGCACACGGTGCGCGAAGTGGTTGCGCCAGGGCGAAGGCGCGAAGACGTCAGGCCAACGCATGGCGGTCCTTTCCGAGGCCCAGGTCTTGCGGTGCCGTGCGCAGCATGCGCCGCCCGATCGCGCCACACACCACGGCCAGCAGCGCCAGCCCCAGAACCTGATGCAGCAGCGGCCCGGGCGCATGGCCGGCGCCCTCCAGGCCCACCAGCAGGGCATTGCGCAGCACATTGCCGCCCAGCACCACCAGCCCGACCACGGGCAGCCGGCGCAGGAAGGCGCGGTCGTCCATCCGAGTCATGAACAGCGCCACCACGCAGGCGGTGAAGTACCCCATCCACACCATCTGCACGCCGGAGCAGGGCGCATCCACGATCACCAGCCGGCCATCGATCCACAGGCTGCTGCCAGCGCGCTCGACCACGAAGAAGGGTGCCAACAGCCAACGCGCCGCCTCGGCCGTGACCAGCCGCAGCGGATAACCCGCATAGAACTGCAACGAGGACAGCAGCGGCAACGCCAGCACCGCGAGGCCCAGCACCGGCAAAGCGGGCTGCCCAATCGGCAGGAAGGCGAGCAGCGCGCAGGCCATGGCCAGCACGGCCAGCAGGCCGGTGGCCAGCGGTGGCAGCACGCTGCCGGCCCGCAGTAGTGAAGACGCCAGCACACCCAGCGCAGCCACCGACAAGAGGCCCAGCCGCGGCGATGCGCGCAGCGCCCTCCGGGACCGCCACGCGAACAGGCACAGCGCACCCAACGCCAGCAGGCCCAGTGGATCGTCCGAACGGTCCAGCATGCGGGCGCCCATCCAGAGCCAGGTGGGCCAGAGCACCAGGGCGGTGGCGACCAGCCACAACACGGGCGGCAGGCGGTCGAGACGGATCGCCGCCTCCAGGCTGCGGGGATGGCGGCCCGCCCAATCGACGAGGTTCATTGGCGTTGCTCCCTCGATCAGGCGGTCATCCGCCGCGCATCGTGCCGGCACAACCGGCGACGCAGCATGGCGAGCATGCCCAGCGCCACGGCCACGGCGCCCAGCGTCTCGGGCTCGGGCGTGGCCGGCACCGGCATGCCCAGCGCGAGTTCGCTCACACCTTCGGGCAAGGCTTGAGGCTGATCGACCGTCGTGCCGGCATCGCCCGCACCGCGCACCACCTGGTCGACGGCGACGAAGCTGGTGTAGGCCGTGAGCAGGCTGTACTTGAGCCCCAGCGCGGTGATGGCTTCGCGCTGCTGGCCGCTGCCTTCCAGGCCCTCCTGGTCGTCCAGTGCCGCGATGCGGTCGCGGGCCCACAGGGCGCGCAGGGCCGTGGCCTGCGGGGCCAGGCTGCCTGCGTCCACCGGCAGCACCTGGCGCCACGCGCCTTCGGCGCTGCGGCCTTCCACCACCAGCTGGCCGCGCAGCGCACCGCGCCACTTGCCGAACAGCACCACGGGCCGCTCGCCCAGCACATCGGGCAGATGGGCCGACTCCACGTCGTACACCTCCAGGCCCTCGAAGCGCGCCTTCAGGCCGGTGAGCACGGGCGACTCCGCCATGCGACGGAAGCGTGCCGCCTGCTCGGGTGCCTGCCGTTCATCGGTGATGACGAAGGGCTCGCCACGGCCGGCGCGAGCCAGACCCTCGATCAGGTGCCGGTTGACCGAGGAGCCGATGCCGAAAGCGAACAGGTTGGCCTGGTCCAGATGCTCGCGCACCAGCGCGAAGGCCTCGCGCTCCACGGTGACGTAGCCGTCGGTCACCACCACGATGCTGCGCGAGACCCCCTCGGCCTTGGGCTGGGCATAGGCCTGGCGCAAGGCCGGGATCAGCTCGGTGCTGCCGCCGCCCTGGATGTCGGTGAGCGTCCTGAGCGCCCGCTCGATGTTGGCCCGCGTGGCCGGCACCGACCGGGCCGACAACATGCGGTTGCTGCCAGCGAACAGCATCACGTTGAAGGTGTCGCTGGGCCGCAGGCCGCCGATCAGCCGCTCGAGCAGAGCGCGGGCCGTGTCCAGCGGAAAGCCGTGCATGGAGCCGGAGATGTCCACCACGAAAAGGTAGTCGCGCGGCACGATGCGCTCGGCGGCCACGGCGCGCGGCGGCTCGACCATCGCGAGGAAGAAGTTCTCCGCATCCGCCCCGCTGCCCGGATAGAGCATCAGGCCCGACTGGATGCGCTCACCGGCGAGCGCGAAGTCGAGCACGAAGTCGCGGTTGGCCAGCGGCCGGCCATCCTCGCGCAAGGTGAGGGTGGCATGCCGGTCGTCGGGCCCGGGTTGGATGGCCAGCGCATGGCTGGACGAACGGATGTCCGCCAGCGGCAGCGGCGCATCGAGGCTCAGCTTGAGCGAGAAGGCCGCGGCACTGGCCGTGCCGGCAGGCAGCGTGGGCTGGGCGCTCCAAGGTCCCCCGCCTCCATCCGTGCCCGAGTAGCGCGGGCCCACCACGGTGGGGTAGACGAACTGGTAGCGACCCGACTGCGGCAGAAGCAGCTCGCTGTAGCGCAGTTCCGCACGCACCTCGTCGCCCGGCCGGATGTTGGCCACGTTCATCTGGAAGACGTTGGGCCGCTCGGCCTCGAGCAGCGCAGCCGTCTGGCCGGCCTGCTTCGCTTCCTGGTATTCCAGCCGCGCCTGCTGCTTCTCGCGGATCTGCGCCGTGATCAGCCGGTCGGCAATGCGCACGTTCATGCCCCCTACGGCCGCGCGCGTGGAGCCGGGAAAGACGTAGCGCGCCTCCAGCGTGCGCTCGCCTTCGTTGCGGTAGGTCTGCGTCACCCGCACGTCGGCGATGACCCCGGCGATGCGCACGTCGACGTCGGTTCGCTTGAGGGGCAGGCGGTCGGTGCCGGGGGTGTCGCTTTGCACCACCAGATAGGGGCTCGCGGTGGCATCGTTGCCAGTTTCCTGTGCAAGGACGGGCCGGCACACCAGCAACGCAAAGGCGGCCAGCGCCATCAGCGCCGTGAACGCCCACAGGCCGCAGCCGCGGGCTTCGGGACTGCGCCGGCGGCGCCAGGACAAGTTTGGATTCATGGTCGGTTCCTTCCTCGGTGTCTGCGATGGGAAGGACTGTCCGCGCGGCATCCGAAGCCAGAAGGAAGGGCCGATGAAGCCCCACGCGCCATGTGAAGCTTGTGTGAAGTCCGTGTGCAGCGCCCTTCAGCCTCCTTTCAAGATCCGCGGCGACGATGGCCCTGCCGACGGCGTGGCACCCGCCGCACCGAGAATGCTGCCGCCGTCCGACAGCGTGGCTGCCGTGACAGCGCGAGGCTTGCGCGCCTGCCGGCGTGCAGGCAACGCCTTGTTACGGCGGCCTTCCGGCGGGCGGGCATGCTCGCCTTCCCTCCCGCCGGCCGACCTCTTCCTGTTTCTTTCCCATGTCCTTCAAAGACCGTCTGTCCGATCCCCGCCTGCGCCGAGCCGCCAAGTGGACCGCCATCGGCAGTGCCACCGCGGTGGTCTGCGGCGCCGCCATCGTCGGCATTGCCGCGGCGCTGATGTCGCGCCAGCTTCCCGACGTGAGCACGCTGCAGAACTACCAGCCCAAGCTACCGCTGCGCGTGTTCACCGCCGACGGCGACCTGATCGGCGAGTTCGGCGAGGAACGCCGGCAGCTGGTGCCCATCGACAGGATCCCCAAGGTGCTCAAGGACGCGGTGCTGGCCACCGAGGACGCGCGCTTCTACCAGCATGGCGGACTCGACACCATCGGCCTGACGCGGGCGGTGATCTCCAACGCACTGCATGGGGGCGTGCGGCAGGGCGCTTCCACCATCACCCAGCAGGTGGCGCGCAACATGTTCCTGAGCTCGGAGCGCACCTTCACCCGCAAGCTGAAGGAGGCGCTGCTGGCCTGGCGGCTTGAGGACGAGCTGACCAAGGACCAGATCCTCGAGATCTACCTGAACCAGATCTACCTGGGCAACCGCGCCTACGGCTTTGCGGCCGCCGCCCAGACCTACTTCGGCAAGCCGCTGCAGGACATCACGGTGGCCGAGGCCGCCATGCTGGCCGGCCTGCCCAAGGCGCCCAGCAGCAACAACCCCATCGCCAACCCGCGCCGCGCGGTGGCCCGCCAGCAGTACGTGATCAACCGCATGGTGGAGACCGGCTACCTGAGCGAGGCCGACGCCGCCAAGGCCCGCCAGGAGCCGCTCAAGCTGCGCGATGCCGGCGATCCGTCGCAGCTGCATGCCGACTATGTGGCCGAGATGGTGCGCCAGCAGATGGTGGCCAAGTACGGCGACGACACCTACACCAAGGGCTTCAAGGTCTACACGACCGTGGCACGGAATGATCAGAGTTCAGCCTACGACGGCCTGCACGAAGCCATCGTCGACTACGAGCAGCGGCAGCCCTACCGCGGCCCCGAGGGCTTCGTCGAACTGCCTGCCGACGGCACCGATGTGGACACGGCCGTGGACGATGCCCTCTCCGACAAGCCCGACAGCGGCGGCATGATGGCCGCGGTGGTGCTGGAGGCCAGCCCGCGCAAGCTGGTGGCCGTGCGCGCCAACGGCGACTCGGTGGAAATCACCGGCCGCGGCCTGCAGGCGGTGCAGCGTGGCCTGGTGGAGAAGGCGGCCGAGCCGCTGCGCATCCGCCGCGGCAGCATCGTGCGCATCGCACGTTCGGGCCCGCAGAACAGCTGGGAAGTGACCCAGCTGCCCGAGGTCGAAGGCGCCTTCGTGGCCATGGACCCGCGCGATGGCGCCATCAAGGCGCTGGTGGGCGGCTTCGACTTCAACAAGAACAAGTTCAACCATGCCACGCAGGCCTGGCGCCAGCCGGGCTCCAGCTTCAAGCCCTTCATCTACTCGGCCGCGCTGGAGAAGGGCTTCACGCCCGCCACCATCGTCAACGACGCACCGCTGTCCTTCGATGCCGCGGCCACCGGAGGCGCGCCCTGGGAGCCCAAGAACTACGACAACAGCTACGCCGGCCCGATCACACTGCGGCAGGCGCTGGAGCAGTCGAAGAACGTGGTGACCATCCGCGTGCTGGACGCGATCACGCCGGCTTATGCGCAGGAATGGATCACGCATTTCGGCTTCGCGGCCGACAAGCACCCGGCCTACCTCACCATGGGCCTGGGCGCCGGCTCGGTGACACCGCTGCAGATGGCGACGGCCTACTCGGTCTTCGCCAACGGCGGGCTGAAGGTGGAACCGCGCCTGATCGCCCGCATCACCGATGCCCGCGATCAGGTTTTGGAGGACACGCCGCCCAAGCCCGCCGACGAAGCGGGGCGTGTGATCCCCGCGCGCAATGCCTTCGTCATTGACACGCTGCTGAACAGCGTGGTGAAGAACGGCACTGGCCGCCGCGCCTACACCACGCTGCGGCGCGACGACCTGTACGGCAAGACCGGGACCACCAACGACTCGCACGACGCCTGGTTCGCCGGCTTCCAGCCGACCCGCGTGGGCGTGGCCTGGATCGGCTACGACACGCCGCGCCAGCTCGGCGTGCGCGGCGAGACCGGCGGCAGTCTGGCGCTGCCGGCCTGGACACGCTACATGCAGGGTGCGCTCAAGGGCGTGCCGGTGGCCAAGCTGGACGTGCCGCCCGGCGTCACCAACGCCAGCGGCGAATGGATGTATGACGAATACGCCAACGGCCAGGGCGTGCAATCGCTCGGGGTGGAAGCCGCCCTCACGCCGATCACGCCGGTGGAGGTCAACAGCAGCGCCCCGACGACCGGCCCTGCGCCGTCCTGGGGCAACCAGCCGGTGATTCCGGTCCTGCCTGCCCAGCCCGGGCAGCCTGCCGCACCTGCACAACAGGACGAGCGCAACCGGATCCTGAACATGTTCCGCTGAGACGCACCGCGCTGCGTTTCGCGACGACCCGGCCGAGGCCGGGTTTTTTCATGGCCACTGTCCGAACCGGCATGGCGGCCTGCGCGGTTCAATCCTGCGCGGCCTCGGGCGTGCCCTGGTGATAGCGAAGCTGCCAGCCGCCGGCGCCTCGCAGCCACAGCGAAGACCGCAGCGTACGCAGGTCGGCCCCGCCATCGGCCGGTCGCTGCACCGAGCGATAGTGCAGCAGGGCGACATCGGGGGCGAGGCGTTCCACGCGGAAGTCGGAAGACACGACCGTCGGCGGAGCCACCACCTGCGACAGGTAGCCCAGGACGGTGGTGCGGTCATAGGGCCGGCCCGAACGGCCCACTTCATGGAAATCCGCGTGGAGCAAGGCCTGAAGCCGGCCGGCGTCGCAGGGCAGGCCAGGATGGTGCAGTTCCACCTCCAGCTTCTGCAAGTGGGCGCACAGGTCGTGGTGGTCATGCGGGGTCATGGCAGCAGGGCTCGTCGTGGAACGGAAAGGGACGCACCGCGGGTCCGCGCGTGACCACCGGGCCGCATCAGCGCACCGGCCCGCTGATCAGCGGCAGGGTGAGCGTGGCCAGCGCCCCGCCGCCTTCGGCATTGCCGAGCGCGATGCTGCCGCCGTGCAGCGCCGCGATCTCGCGCACGAAGGCCAGCCCCAGGCCGGTGCTCTTCTTCTGGCTGTGCGGCCGCGCCAGCGAATAGAACTTCTGGAAGACCTGTGCCTGCGCATAGGCCGGGATGCCCGGCCCCTGATCGCGCACCGAGACCACGCCGCGCCGGCCCTGCAGCCGCAGGCTGAGGCGCACGGTGCCGCCCTCGGGCGAGAAATCGATGGCGTTGTCCAGCAGGTTGCCCACGGCCTGGCGCAGCAGCAGCGGATCGCCTTCGGCATGCACCTCGCCCAGGTCCTCGCGCAGGCCCTGGACGTCGATCACGACGCCACGGCGCGCGGCGGCCGGTGCCACGCCCTGGGCGGCCTCGCGCAGTAGGGCGCCCAGAGCCACGGGCTGCACTTGGTCGAGCACGCGGCGCGTCTCCAGCGCGGTGAGCTCCATCATGCGGTCCACCAGCTGCTGGATGCGTTCGCTCTCGCGGCCGATGTTGGCCAGGAAGCGCTCCCGCTCCTCGGGCGGCATGCCGGCCTCCTGCAGCAGCTCGGCAGCGCCGCGGATCGCCGAAAGCGGGCTCTTGATCTCGTGGGTGAAGGTCTGGACATAGTCAGCCACGTAGTTGCGGCCGGTGAACGCGTCGCCCATCTCCTGCAACGCGCCGCGCGCCATGGCGGCGGCGCGCCGCAGCATGCGCAGCGGATGGAAGCCCCGCTGGGTGCGCAGCCAGCGGATGTAGTCGGCGGTGAGGCCGAAGGGCCGCACCAGCCACACCGAGACGATCAGCGCCAGCACCAGCAGCGCCGCCGCCGAACCGGCACCGACCCAGACCACGCGCTGGCGGGCGTCTTCCACGAACTGGCCGAAGCTCTGCACCGGCTTGCCCACGCCCACCATGCCGACGATCTCGCCGGCCCAGCGGATGGGTGCGCCCACGTAGAGCACCGAACTGAGGGGATCGGCCTCGACGTCGCGCGTGGCCCGGGCGCCGTAGCTGCCGGCCAGCGTCCGGCTGACGTCGATCCAGCGCGAATAGTCGGCACCGACGGCCCGGCCGGTGGAGTCGTAGATCACCCGGCCGCTGCGGTCGGTGACGTAGACGCGCAGTTCCACCTTCTGCTTGTGCAGGTTGTAGATCTGGGCCGAGAACTCACGCGCGTAGAGGGCGCGGAACAGCGGCTCCAGCCGCCGGGTGTCGATGGCGCCGGCGATCACGTCCTGCTCGACCAGCGTGGCCATGAGCTGGGCGATCTCCACCTGCGCCTCCTCGGCCGATTCGCGGTAGCGCGGATCGATGTCGCCCACCACCCGCCACAGCAGCCAGGTGATGCCGGCCACGTAGATCAGCAGGACGGCCAGGAAGATGCGGGTGCGCCGGCTCGGCGAACGCATCATGGGACCAGGGGCGTGGACGGCGGCAGGTCTTCGTGCAGCGCGTAGCCGGTGCCGCGGTGGGTGCGGATGGCCTCGACCTCGGGCGCCATGGCCCGCAGCTTGGCGCGCACGGTCTTGACATGGGCGTCGACAGTGCGGTCCAGACTCTCGCTGTCGCCGCCCCAGACGCGGTCGAGCAGTTCTTCGCGGCTGAACACACGGCCCGGGCGCTGCACCAGCAGGCGCAGCAGGCCGAATTCGTAGCGCGACAGCTCGAGCACGCGGCCGTAGTAGCGGATCTGCAGGCGTTCGTCGTCGACCACGAAGGGCAGGGCGGGTGCCTGCGGCGCCGTGGCCGGTGTCGCCACCGGCATCGCAGCACCTGGACCCGCCCGCTGGCTGCGCCGCAGGATGCCCCGCACCCGGGCCACCAGTTCGCGCGGCGAAAAGGGCTTGGCGATGTAGTCGTCGGCCCCCAGCTCCAGCCCCACCACGCGGTCGATCTCGTCGGTGCGGGCCGTGAGGAAGACGATGGGCACGTCCGCCGCGCCCGGCAGGGCCTGCAGTCGCCGGAAGAGGTCGAAGCCGTTCATGTCGGGCAGGCCGATGTCCAGGATGGCGAGCGCCGGCGGCTCGGCGGCGAATTCCGCCAGGGCTGCGCCACCGGTGGCACACCACACCGGCGCAAAACCGTCGCTGCGCAGCACGTACTGCACCGTGTCGGCGATGCCCGGCTCGTCCTCCGCCACCAGGATGCGCGGCCGAACCCCGACCGATGGCGCGGTCGGGGCCGTGGCGACGGCAGGGGGTGGATTCGGCATGGGGGCGGATCGTAGCGGTGCGGACGCAGGGCACCCAGCGATTTCGGAAAGACCGTGAATTGCGCTTTGACGCCCGGCGCAGGAGTTGTCCTGACTTTGTTCTTTTCTTTTATTTCAACATTAGTCGTCATAGGTAAGGATGCTCTCGGCCTGTGGATAACCATGGTTTTTTCCGGCCGGCCAAGGATTTGGCGTCGAGCGACGGATGTGGGCAACCCTGCGTCCGTGCTGTCGTGGGTGGGCGAACAACCTCGGCCGAAGCGCCCTGGCTGTGGATAAGACGGCGCTTGTTCCACAGTGGTCCCCAGAGTTGTTCTTTGACAGGGCGTCTGCTTTGTGGCTGCCAAGCGCCAACGCCGGCCCAAACTATGCACTGCCAAAAATATGAGCAGACCAAAGATATGTGTTGTAGATCAACGAGTTGCGATGGCTTTACAAGGCAGTCCGACAGTTGCCCACAAAGTTGTCCAACGAATATGGGGACAGACGGCGGTTTCGGCGTCCCGAAGCCGGCGTCGCATCGGTCGTTCTCCGTCGGACCGGTTGCAGCGTGCCATCGGATCGGCGCGCCGCGACATCCCCACTTTTTTTGCGGGCGCCCGTTGTCCCGGTTTTCCTTCCTTCATCTTCAATATCTGAATAGTCGTAATAGATAAGGAAGCCACCGGCCTGTGGAAAACCCACGAATCCCTCGGCCGGACAGGCATTTGGCCTTCCTTGGCCCATGTGGGCAGGGTTGCTTCGTGGATGTCGCGCCGATGGGGACAAATGCCGGCCGTCCGCCCTCGCGTGTGGATAACCGGGCAGTTGTGCCGGATTCATCCCCACAGTTGTCCTTTGACAAGGGGGGTGCAAATGTGGGATTGGGCTTTGGACGCCTTGAATATGCACTGCTGATTATTTGTGCAGATTGTTGAAAGTCCATTGATATCAAGGACTTGCAGTGGCTTTACAAGACAACGCGCGAGTTGCCCACAAAGTTATCCAGTCCAGCTGGGGAGAAGCGGACAATACGGCTTCTTGAGCGCCGTTCAGGGGTAGAGCGGCCGCTTTTCCACAAACGGAGGCTTTCCGCGGCTTCGCGCAAGCGTTCGTGTGGCGTGATCGAAGGCCGCGAAGCACACATTCGCCCGGCCGGATCACCGGGCCTGGGCGATCCGACGCGTGTTCAGCGCGGCTGGCCGCTTCCTGCCAGGTCTTCGAGGATGGGGCAGTCGGGCCGATGGTCGCCCCGGCAGCCATGGACCAGGTGGGCGAGCGTGCCGCGCATGGCCTGGAGTTCGGCAATGCGCCGGTCCAGGTCGTCGAGGTGGGTGCGGGCGATGCGCTTCACATCCGCGCTCGAGCGGCTGCGGTCATGCCAGAGGCCGACGAGCTGCTGGATCTCGTCGATGGAGAAGCCCAGGTCGCGGGCCCGCTTGATGAAACGGAGGGAGTGGACGTCGGCATCGCCGTAGAGGCGATAACCGGCGTCGGTGCGCGAGACGGCGGGCAGCAGCCCCAGCGTCTCGTAGTGGCGCACCATGCGGGCCGACACGCCGGAGCGGGCGGCGGCCTGGCCGATGGTGAGCGGTGGGGCCGTCGCTGTGGACGGCGAGGAGGAACGGGGGGCCACGGCCGGACCGGGTTCCGTGAGGAAAAAGGCGTCAGCCTTGGACGGTATAGCCCGCTTCGCGGATCGCGTCCTGCAGTGCGGCGGGGGCTTCGGCGCTCTGCACCTCGACGCGGCCGGCCGGCAGATCGATGCGCACCTCGGCATCGGGATCGACATCCTGGACCGCCTGGGTGACGGCACGGACGCAGTGTTGGCAGCTCATTCCGCTGACCTGGAAGACATGAAGAGGAGAAGTCATAAAAAAAACCTGGTGGAGGGCCTAAAAAAAAGGGAACACCCTGGAGTGTGGACCTTGACACGATGTGAAGGTCAAGGCAACAAATTCGGTGCTGCCGCGGCACCATGGCCTTCGATTTCCGTCAGCGCGACAACGCGTGCTTGACCTTGCCATGGCGTCAAGCCGTAGCCTTGGGCTCATGAACGCTTCTTCGATCGACATCGCGACCGCCGAAACGACCGCGCAGACGCTGGACCTCGGCATCGGCGGCATGACCTGTGCCTCGTGTGTGGCCCGGGTGGAAAAGGCCCTGCGCCAAGTGCCGGGTGTGCAGGAGGCCAGCGTGAACCTGGCGACGGAATCGGCCCGCGTCCGCTGGTCGGGTGACGACGGTGCCGATGCCGCACTCCGGCTGCGACGCGCCATCCGGCAGGCCGGCTACGAACCGCGCAGTGCCGAGGCGACGCAGGCAGAAGCGGAGGCGGGGCCATGGGCAGGATTCGGCCCGGTGGCCGCGGCGCTGCTGCTGTCCTTTCCTCTGGTGCTGCCCATGCTGGGGATGCCCTTCGGGCTGGACTGGATGCTGCCTGCCTGGCTGCAACTGTTGCTGGCGGCGCCGGTGCAGTTCGTGCTGGGCGCGCGCTTCTACCGGGCCGGCTGGCATGCGGCGCGGGCTGGCACCGGCAACATGGACCTGCTGGTCGCCCTGGGCACCAGCGCTGCCTTCGGGCTGTCGCTGTGGCTCTGGTGGCGCGCCCGCCTGCATGGCGCGCACGGGGGCGAACCCCATCTCTATTTCGAAGCCTCGTCGGTCGTGATCGCGCTGGTGCTGCTGGGCAAGTGGCTGGAGGCGCGGGCCAGGCGGCAGGCCACCTCGGCGATCCGCGCGCTGCAGCAACTGCGGCCCGAGACGGCGCACTTGCTTCAGTCGCGTGGTCGCCGCACCGAGGAAAGCGATGTGCCGCTGGCCGAGGTGATGGTGGGCGACCGGCTGGCCGTGCGGCCCGGCGAACGCATCCCGGCCGATTCGCGTGTGCTGGAAGGCGAGTCGGAGGTGGACGAATCCATGCTCACCGGCGAACCGCTGCCCGTGGCCAAGTCGGCCGGCGCCCGCTTGACGGGCGGCTCGGTCAATGGGGCCGGCCGGCTGGTGGTGGAAGTGCTGGCAGTCGGCACGGAAAGCGTGCTCGCCCGCATCATCCGGCTGGTGGAGGACGCGCAAGCCGCCAAGGCGCCGATCCAGCGGCTGGTGGACCGGGTGGCCGCCGTCTTCGTGCCGGTCGTGCTGGGCCTGGCTCTGCTGACGCTGCTGGGCTGGCTGTTCCTGGGCGGTGCGCCGCTTGAAACGGCGCTGATCCACGCGGTGGCCGTGCTGGTGATCGCCTGCCCTTGCGCACTGGGCCTGGCGACGCCGGTGGCGGTGATGGCGGGTACCGGCGTGGCCGCGCGTCACGGCATCCTGATCAAGGACGCGACGGCGCTGGAGCGCGCACACCGGGTGGACACGGTGGCCTTCGACAAGACGGGCACGCTTACGCGGGGACAGCCGCGGCTCAGCCGGCTCGACGCGACGGGGACCTTGGACGAAGGGCAGGTGCTGCGCATCGCCGCCACGCTGCAGCAGGGCAGCGAACATCCGCTCGCCCGGGCGGTGATGGAGGCCGCGAAGTCGCGGGGCCTCGCGCCCGATGAGGTGCGTGATGTTTGCGCCGTGCCGGGTCGCGGGATACGCGCCGTGATCGACGGCGCGCCCTGGGCGCTCGCCAGCCTGCGCTGGTGCGAGGAATTGGGTGCTGCCTTGCCACCGGAAAAGGTCGAGGCACTGTTGTCCACAGGTTCCTCGGTGTCCGCGCTGCTGAGCTTGGATGCGGAGGGTGAGCGGGTGAAGGCGGTCGAGGCATTGCTCGGCTTCACCGATGGGCCCAAGCCGGGCGCGGCGGAGGCGGTGGCGGCCCTGCGTGCGCGCGGGTTGCGGGTGGTGATGATCTCCGGCGACAACGTGCGTGCCGCACAGGCGCTGGCCCGGCGCGTCGGCATCGCTGCCGAGGATGTGCGCGCCGAGGTGCTGCCGGCCGACAAGGCGGCCGCCGTGGCGGCCTTGAAGGAAGGCGGCGCACGCGTGGTCGCCATGGTGGGCGACGGCGCCAACGACGCGCCTGCGCTGGCCGCAGCCGACGTGGGCCTGGCCATGGCCAATGGCACCGACGTGGCCATGGAAGCCGCCGGCATCACCCTGATGCGCGGCAATCTGGCCCTCGTGGCACAGGCCTTCGACCTGTCGGCCCGCACGGGGGCCAAGATCCGGCAGAACCTGTTCTGGGCCTTTGCCTACAACGTGGTCGGCATCCCGTTTGCGGCCTTCGGGTTGCTCAGCCCGGTGGTGGCAGGGGCGGCCATGGCGGCATCGAGCGTCAGCGTGATGGCCAATGCGCTCCTGCTGAAAAGAAGCCGGCCACGCTGAGCGCGTCGAAGCGCCGCGCGAGGCTTCGACAGGCTCAGCCCGAACGGCTGGGCAGAGGCATCGGCGGCTGTTTGGCCCCCGCAAGCGCTCAGCTCAGCGTCGGATAGTCGGTGTAGCCCTTCTCGCCGCCGCCGTAGAAGGTCTTCGTGTCCGGCGTGTTGAGCGGGGCGTTCTCCTTCAGGCGGCGCACCAGGTCCGGGTTGGCGATGTAGGGGCGGCCGAAGGCGACCAGATCGGCGCCCTTCTTCACCGCTTCTTCGGCCAGTTCGCGGGTGTAGCCGTTGTTGACCATCCAGGCGCCCTTGCCACCGGCCTCGCGGTAGGCCTTCTTGAGCGCGTCATAGTCGAAGGGACGGCCTTCCACCTCGCGCGGGCCGCCGGTGGCGCCTTCGATCACATGCACATAGGCTAGGCCCAGCGGGCCCAGTTGCCGCACCACATGGTCGAACAGCGGCTGCGGATCGCTGTCGACGATATCGTTGGCCGGGGTGACCGGTGACAGGCGGATGCCCACCTTGCCGCCGCCCACCGCGTCGACCACGGCGCGGGTGGTTTCCAGGAGCAGTCGCGCGCGGTTCTCGATGCTGCCGCCGTAGTCGTCGGTGCGCTGGTTGGCGCCGTCCTTGAGGAACTGGTCCAGCAGGTAGCCGTTGGCGGCATGGATTTCCACGCCGTCGAAGCCGCAGGTTTCCACCGCATTGCGGGCGGCGGCCGCGAAGGTGTGGACGATGCCGGGCAGCTCTTCCAGGTCCAGCGCGCGGGGCGTGGAGGTGGGCGCGAAGCTGCCATTGCCCTGCGCGTCGATCAGGTAGGTCTTGGTCTTGGCGGCGATGGCCGAGGGTGCGACCGGCGGCTGGCCGTCGGGCTGCAGGCTGTCGTGCGAGACGCGGCCCACATGCCACAGCTGGGTGACGATCTTGCCGCCCGCCTCATGCACCGCGTGGGTGACGCGCTTCCAGCCGTCGAGCTGCTCGGTGCCATAGAGGCCCGGCACGTCGGCATAGCCCTGGCCCTGGTGGCTGATGGCGGTGGCCTCGGTGATCAGCAGGCCGGCGGTGGCACGCTGCGCGTAATAGGTGGCGGTGATCGGCTTGGGGATGGCGTTGGGCGAACGGTTGCGCGTCAGCGGCGCCATCACGATGCGATTGGCGAGCTGGAGGTCGCCGGCCTGGACGGGGTCGAAGAGGGAAGAACTCATGGCTCGATCGATGTAGAGGTGGAGATGAGAAAGACGAAGGCGGCAGGGTAGGTCAGGGCCAGTGACGGCGCTACGGCAGGGTTGTGGTTTTCGGTGTAGGCGTGCCGGCCGCGCTGCCCAAAAAAAAAAGCGGGCGTCGCGCCTTGGCACGTCGCCCGTCCTTGTTGACTGATGGACGCCGCCTTACTTCAGCAGGCCTTCTGCCTTGAGCGCTTCCTGTACGGCAGGGCGCGCACCCACGCGCGCATGCCAGGCCAGCAGGTGCTTGTAGGCGCTGAGGTCGATGTTCATCGGCTTGGCCCAGTTGACGGTGGTGAACAGGTAGCCGTCGGCGACGCTGAAGTGCTCGCCCATCAGGTACTCCTTGCCTTCCAGCTGGCTGTCCAGCCACTGGAAGCGGGTGCGCAGCTTGTCGGCGAAGACCTTCTTGGTGTCTTCGGGCACGGCCGGGTTGAACAGCGGGCTGAAGCCCTTGTGGATCTCGGTGCCGATGAAGGTCAGCCATTCCTGCAGGCGGTAGCGCTGCAGGGTGCCATTGGCGGGTGCCAGATTCTTGGTCGGAACCTGGTCGGCGATGTACTGCACGATGGCCGGGCCTTCGCGCAGGCGGGTGCCGTCGTCCAGTTCCAGCATCGGCACGTAGCCCAGCGGGTTGATGCCGTAGTAGTCGGTGCCGTCCTGCAGCTTGTGCGACTTGGTGCTGGCCAGCACCGGTTCGAAGGCCAGGCCGGCCTCGCGCAGGGCGATGTGCGGGGAGAGCGAACAGGCGCCGGGGGAGTAGTACAGCTTCATGGAAAGGGCTCCTTCTGTTGGAAAAGGTCTGGAAGCGAGAGGGCGGCATGCAGTCCGGTGGCGGCCTGCACGGCAGCGCGAATGTACTTGGATCGGCGCGCGAGCTTGTCCTACGGGGTCTTGGGCGGGGCACTGTCCAGGTTGGTGCACAGGCCTTCACTACGCTTCAGGCACCGCGGCAGGCTCAGTCGAACGCTCGCCGCACAACGAGACGACAAAGGAGTCAACCATGCTCAAGTACGCACTGATCTTTGCCCTGATCGCCCTGGTGGCGGGTGCCCTGGGTTTTGGCGGCGTGGCCGCCGGTGCCGCCGGCATCGCCAAGCTGCTGTTCGGCCTGTTCCTGCTCATGGCCGTGGTTTTCGTGGTGCTGGCCGCCCTGGGTGTGGGCGCTGCCAAGAAGGTGCTGGATTGAACACCGTGGACACGCTGGACATCCTCCGTTCCATTGCAGGGACGCGCCGGATCGGCGCGTTGGTGTCGCCCAAGGAGCGGGTACGTCATGTCATCGACGTCACCCAGCGCAATTGGCAATTGCCTGTGAGCCGGCGCAAGCGTGCGGCGATCAAGGCGGTCCAACACGTTCGCGAACTGGCTGCAGCCTGAGTGACCGGACTTGAAGGGACTGCAGTTCCCATTACCGACAAAAGAGCGCAGGCGATCCCTGCGCTCTTTGCTTTTGGGGCAGGCGCGCACACCCTTCGGCGGCGAAGGAATTGCGGTCCTTTCTAGAATGTACAAAACGCTGATTTTGTACATTCATGCACACCCTTCCTCTGAGTGAGTTCCGTGCCAATGCGTCGGCCATGCTCGATCTCGTCGAGCGTGGCGAGCGCGTGCGCATCCTGCGCCACGGCCGGCCGGTAGCCGACCTGGTGCCAGTGGGCGAGGCGGCCGAGCCGGTGGCCCGCGTTCCGCGTTGGAAGCAGCCCATCGAACCGCTGCAGCTGGTGCGCCCCGATGGCCGCACGGGCGCCCAGCTCATCATCGACGAGCGCGAGCGGGGCGCCTGAGCCATGCGCGTTCTGTTCGATGCCTCGGCGCTGGCCAAGCGCTACATCGCCGAACCCGGCCGTGAGCAACTGCTCGCACTGAGCGACCAGGCCTCCGCCGTGGTGGTGGCGGCCCATTGCAAGGCCGAGATTGCCAGCGCCCTCAACCGGCAGCGCCACGAAGGCGTGCTGGCCGATGAGGACTACCGCCGCATCATGGCGGTCATCCACGAAGACTTTGCCGAGCTGGAGTGCATGGCGATGGACCGGCGCGTCGAGGCGCTGGCCATGGCGGCCATGGAAGCGACCCGGCTCCACGCCTTCGATGCACTGCCGATCGGCACGGCACAGGCGGCCGGCGTCGACCTGTTCGTGACGGCCGACCGGCGCCAGGCGGCCGCAGCCGCGGCCGTCGGCTTGCGCACCGAGCTGATCGAGGCCTGAGCCACCTCCGACACCTTCTTTTCGAGACATCCACATGTACATCCATCCCGATTCCTTCGACGTGATCGTCGTCGGTGGCGGCCATGCCGGCACCGAGGCGGCGCTGGCCGCGGCCCGCATGGGCTGCCGCACGCTGCTGCTCACGCACAACATCGAAACCCTGGGCCAGATGAGCTGCAATCCGTCCATCGGCGGCATCGGCAAGGGCCATCTGGTCAAGGAAGTGGACGCCCTGGGCGGCGCCATGGCCATCGCGACCGACGAGGCGGGCATCCAGTTCCGCATCCTCAATTCCAGCAAGGGACCGGCCGTGCGCGCCACCCGGGCGCAGGCGGACCGCATCCTGTACAAGGCCGCGATCCGGCATCGGTTGGAGAACCAGCCCAACCTCACGCTGTTCCAGCAGGCCGTGGACGATCTGCTGCTGGAGGGTGACCGCGTGGTCGGCGCGGTTACGCAGGTGGGCATTGCCTTCCGCGCGCGGACCGTCGTGCTGACGGCCGGTACCTTCCTGGATGGCCGCATCCACGTCGGCCTGGACAACTACCAGGCCGGCCGGGCAGGGGACCCGCCTGCGGTCAGCCTGTCGGCGCGGCTCAAGGAACTCAAGCTGCCGCAGGGACGCCTGAAGACCGGCACGCCGCCGCGCATCGATGGCCGCACCATCGACTTCTCCCAGTGCACGGAACAGCCGGGCGACGGCATGCCCGGCGGCGGCAATCCCGCCATGCCGGTGTTCAGCTTCATGGGCCGGGCCGACATGCATCCGCAGCAGATGCCGTGCTGGATCACGCACACCAATGCGCAGACGCACGACATCATCCGCTCGGGTTTCGACCGTTCGCCCATGTTCACAGGCCGCATCGACGGCGTGGGCCCGCGCTACTGCCCCAGCGTGGAAGACAAGATCAACCGCTTCGCAGACAAGGACAGCCACCAGATCTTCCTGGAGCCCGAAGGCCTGACGACCCACGAGTACTACCCCAACGGCATCTCCACCAGCCTGCCCTTCGATATCCAGCTGGCCATGGTGCGCAGCATGCCGGGCCTGCAGAACGCCCACATCCTGCGGCCGGGCTATGCCATCGAGTACGACTACTTCGACCCGCGCGGTCTGAAGAGCAGCTTCGAGACGCGCGCGATCCAGGGCCTGTTCTTTGCCGGGCAGATCAACGGCACCACTGGCTACGAGGAGGCCGCGGCGCAGGGCCTGTTTGCCGGTCTGAATGCCGCGCTGCTGTGCCAGGAGAGGGAGGCCTGGGTGCCCCGGCGAGACGAAGCCTACCTGGGCGTGCTGGTGGACGACCTGATCACCAAGGGCGTGACCGAGCCCTACCGCATGTTCACCAGCCGGGCCGAGTTCCGACTCCAGCTGCGCGAGGACAACGCGGACATGCGCCTGACCGAAGCGGGCCGTCAACTGGGGCTGGTGGGCGATTCGCAATGGGACGCTTTCTGCCGGAAGCGCGACGCTGTTTCACGTGAAACAGAGCGGCTCAAATCGACCTGGGTGAATCCCCGCAACCTGCCGGCCAGCGAGTCCGAACGGGTTCTGGGCAAGGCCATCGAGCACGAATACAACCTGGGCGATCTGCTGCGCCGGCCGAACATCAGCTACGACAGCCTTTTGTCGCTGGACGGCGGCAAGTACCGGCCCGCGCAGCCGTTGGCACCGGACGAAGTGGAGCAGGTGGAGATAGCGGCCAAGTACGCGGGCTACATCGAGAAGCAGCACGAGGAGGTGCAGCGGGCGGCGCACTTCGAGAGCCTGCGCCTGCCGGACGACCTCGACTACATGCAGGTCCAGGCACTCAGCATCGAGGTGCGGCAGAAGCTCAGCAAGCATCGGCCGGAAACCCTGGGGCAGGCGTCGCGCATCTCCGGCATCACGCCTGCGGCGATTTCCTTGTTGATGATTCATCTGCGCAAGGGTGGCTACAAGGCCTTCCAGCAGAAGGACGCGGAGACGGTGCCCGCATGAGTATCGTGAGCCAAGCGCAACGCGAACAACTGGAGGAGGGCGCACTGACGCTGGGACTGGACCTGACCGATGCGCAGATCCGTCAGCTGCTGGACTACGGCAGTGCCATCCTCAAGTGGAACAAGGTCTACAACCTCACGGCGCTGCGCGATCCGGCGCTCGTCATCACCCACCACCTGCTGGACAGCCTCGCAGCCGTTCCGGCCCTGGGGCGACAACAGTCGGAGTCAGGGCGCCTGCTGGACGTGGGCTCGGGCGCCGGCCTGCCTGGTGTCGTAATTGCCATCTGCCGGCCCGACCTGGAAGTGCATTGCCTGGATGCGGTCGCCAAGAAGATGGCCTTCGTGCAGCAGATGGCGGGCGCTCTTCAACTGCCTCGACTTCGAGGCCTCCACGCGCGCGTGGAGACACTGGAAGGTCGCTACGAGGTGATCACCTCGCGGGCCTTTGCGTCGCTGGTCGACTTCGTGGATGGCTCAGCCCAGCTTCTGAGTCCCGCGGGCGTCTGGATGGCGATGAAGGGAAAGCGGCCAGAAGAGGAGATCGAGCGGCTTCAGACCTCCGTGGATGTGTTTCACGTGGAACAACTCGTCGTCCCCGGCCTGGATGCCGAGCGCTGCATCGTCTGGATGCGCAAAAAACAAAGCTGACTCGCCTGCAAGCGGCTGCCAAACGGCAGCTCAGTCGCCTTGCTCGCGTAGACTCGCCGCTCCCTCCAGCAGCTCAATCCCATGTTCGGCATCTCCGACTACGGCGCCTTCGTGGCCGCCATCCTCGTGTTCCTGGCCATCCCCGGCCCAGGCAATTTGGCCTTGGTGAGTTCCACGGCCAAAGGCGGCGTGCGTGGGGGAATCGCGGCCACGCTGGGCGTGATCCTGGGTGACCAAGTGCTGATGTGGTCCGCCGTGGCAGGCGTGGCAGCGTTGCTGGCGGCCTATCCGGCGGCCTTCCACGCGGTTCAATGGCTGGGCGCCGGTTACCTTGCCTGGATGGGGCTGCGGATGCTGCGGGCGCGTCCGGGTGACAAGGCGGTGATCGACATCCGTCCGGGACATTACCTTCGGCAGTCGCTGACGATCACCCTGCTGAATCCGAAGGCCATCGTGTTCTACATGGCCTTCTTTCCCCTCTTCATCGATCCCGCCCACCATCAGGGCATGCTGACCTTCGCCGCGATGTCGCTGACCATCGCGGCCCTCACCTTCGGCTACGGTTTGGTGGCCGTGCTGCTCACCCGCCATCTGGCCGACAAGCTGCGCGCCAACCGTCGCCTCTCCAGCCTGCTCGAAAAGACGGCGGGGGGCGTGCTGGTGGCTTTCGGCGTCAAGCTCGCACTCAGCCAGTAAGCGCCCCCACCCCCGCCGACATCAGGATCCACGCGACATGGCCCGCATCTTCTGCATCGCCAACCAAAAGGGTGGGGTGGGCAAGACCACCACCACCGTCAACCTCGCCGCCGGCCTGGCGAAGGTCGGCCAGCGTGTGCTGATGATCGATCTGGATCCGCAGGGCAACGCGACCATGGGCTCGGGCATCGACAAGCGCAATGCCGAGTACACCGTCTACGACGTGCTGCTCGAGTCCGCCTCCGTGGCCGAGGCCCGGGTTTCGGTGGAGGCCTGTGGCTACGACGTGCTGCCCGCCAATCGTGAGCTGGCGGGGGCCGAGGTGGAGATGGTTGCCCTCGACCGCCGCGAAAAGCGCCTGCGCACGGCGCTGGCCGCCGTGGGCGCCGAATACGACTTCGTGCTCATCGACTGCCCGCCCTCGCTCAGCCTGCTGACGCTCAACGGCCTGTGCGCCGCCCATGGTGTGATCGTGCCGATGCAGTGCGAGTACTTCGCGCTCGAAGGCCTGACGGACCTGGTCAACACCATCAAGCAGGTGCACGCCAACCTCAACAAGAACCTGCAGATCATCGGCCTGCTGCGGGTGATGTTCGATCCGCGCATCACGCTGCAGCAGCAGGTGAGCGACCAGCTCAAGGCGCACTTTGGCGACAAGGTGTTCGACACGGTCATTCCCCGCAATGTGCGTCTGGCTGAAGCGCCGAGCTACGGCCTGCCGGGCGTGGTGTTCGACCCTGGCGCACGGGGCAGTCAGGCCTATGTGGCCTTTGCCGAGGAACTCGTGCGCAAGATGCCACCCGCCAGCGCCGCGGCCGCCGCTACGCCCCCTGCACCGCAGACGGTGCCGGTATTGCATGCAGTGGCGGCCGAGGGGCAGGCCGACGCGGACTCCGATGACGCCGGCGACGGTGCATCGCGGCGCGGCTGACCGCTACGCTTTTTATAGCAATGAATCCAGATCCCATTGAGCCGGTCTCCGTCTTCCTGCTGCCGGGTTGGCAGAACAGCGGCCCCGGCCACTGGCAGACGCGCTGGGAGGCACTGTACGGCGACCACCGCATCGAGCAGCACGACTGGATGCGCCCGCTTCGCGGTGACTGGTGCGCGCGGCTGGAGGAGGAGATCCTGGCCGCTCCCGGGCCGGTGGTGTTCGCCGCTCACAGCCTGGGTTGCATCCTGACCGCCGCCTGGGCCGCCCATTCGCGCCACACGGTCCGGGTGCGGGGCGCGCTGCTGGTGGCGCCGGGCGACGTCGAACGCGAATCGCTGCGCCACCAGATCCCCGGCTGGGCGCCCATCGTGCGCCAGCCCTTGCCTTTCCCGGCGGTGCTTGTGGGCTCCACCGACGACCCCTACTGCGACGCCGACAAGGCCCGCGACCTGGCCCGCCACTGGGGCGCCCGCTTCGTGGATGCCGGCGCCCGTGGCCACCTCAACGCCGACTCGGGCCTGGGCGACTGGCCGGAAGGCCGCGCCCTGCTGGATGCGCTCATCCAGCCCCCGCAACCCACTTCTTCCTCCTGCTGATGGCAACCAAGAAACCCAAGGGCCTCGGACGCGGCCTCGAAGCCCTGCTGGGCCCCGCGGCTGGCCGCAACGCCGACGATGCGGCCTCGGCCGATGCACAGGCGGCCGCGCCGCGCCGCGACGGCAATCCCAGCACCTTGGCCCTGAACCAGATGGTGGCGGGCGTCTACCAGCCCCGCACCCGCATGGACGAGGGCGCGCTGTACGAGCTGGCCGAGAGCATCAAGGCGCAGGGCATCATGCAGCCGATCCTTGTGCGCCGGCTGGACGCCGAGCAGGCGGCCGCCAAGAACGCCGAATACGAAATCATCGCCGGCGAGCGCCGCTTCCGCGCGGCCAAGATCGCCGGCCTCGACAGCGTGCCCGTGCTGGTGCGCGACGTGCCCAACGAGGCCGCCGCGGCGATGTCGCTGATCGAGAACATCCAGCGCGAGGACCTCAACCCGCTGGAAGAAGCCCAGGGCCTGCAACGGCTGGTCAATGAATTCGGCCTGACGCATGAGCAGGCGGCGCAGGCTGTGGGCCGCTCGCGCAGTGCCGCCAGCAACCTGCTGCGCCTGCTCAACCTGGCCGATCCGGTGCAGGGCCTGCTGATGGCTGGCGATCTGGACATGGGCCATGCCCGCGCGCTGCTCGCCCTGGACCGTGCCGCGCAGATCACGGCCGCCAACCAGATCGTGGCCCGCAAGCTGTCGGTGCGCGAGACGGAGGGGCTGGTCAAGAAGCTGTCCGCCGAATTCAGTCTGCAGCCGCAGGCCCAGCGCGCAGCCCCCGAGAAGCCGCGCGACCTGCAGCGCGTCGAGGAGGAGCTGGCCGACCTGCTGACCGCCGCCGTCGAGGTGCGCATCAAGAAGCAGAGCAAGCGCGGCGGCCAGACCCAGATGAGCGGTGAGCTGGCGATCCATTTCGGCTCGCTGGATGCGCTGAACGGCCTGATCGAACGGCTGCGTGCCTCTCCGGCGGGATAGGCGACCCGGAAGAGGGCGGCGGCCGTTCTATGCCGCCGCCCTCGACTTTCGTCGGATGCGCGGCGCGCGGGTGCGCCGATAAGCTGCGGCCGCGCCGTCTGCTCCGGTACGACGGCATGTCTGCAACCCGCGAGAGGCCGACCATGAATCCGACGACGCCCATTCCTCCCCGCCTGGCCCTCGCCATGGCATTGACCGGTCTGCTGGCCCTGGCCGGCTGCCAGACGACCGACATGCAGATGGGCAGCCAGTCCGCCAAGACCGTGGCCACCGGTGGCGCGGCGGGCGGAACCAGCGTCAATGCCAGCGGCCAGCTGGAGCGTTGCGAATCGCCACTGGGCACCGTCTCGCTCATCGAGAACCAGTCTGCCGGCTGGTACACGGTGCTCACCAATCAATACAAGCTGCCGCCCACGGCCACCCTCCTGCGCCTGTTGATCCAGCAGTCCAACTGCTTCGTCGTGGTGGAGCGCGGCGCCGCCGGCATGAATGCCATGAGCCGCGAGCGAGCCCTGATGCAGTCGGGCGAGATGCGCCAGGGCAGCAACTTCGGCCGTGGCCAGATGGTGGCCTCGGACTACGGCCTGTCGCCGGAGATCGTCTTCAACAACAACGACGCGGGTGGCATCGGCGGCACGCTGGGCGGCCTGATCGGCGGCAACCGGGGCCGCGCCCTGGCGGCCGTCGGCGGCAGCATGCAGACCAAGGAAGCCAGCACGATGCTGACCCTGATCGACAACCGCTCGGGCGTGCAGATCGCGGCGGCCGAAGGCAGCGCCTCCAAGACCGACTTCGGCGCCATGGGCTCGCTCTTCGGCAGTCGCGCAGGCGGTTCGGTGGGCGGCTATGCGAACACGGCCCAGGGCAAGGTGATCAGCGCCGCCTTCATGGATGCCTACAACCAGATGGTGGTGTCGCTGCGCAACTACCAGGCGCAGACGGTGCGGGGCCAGGGTCTGGGCGGTGGCGGCCGGTTGGGCGTGGACGGTGGCGTCGCGCCGTCGCAGACCTCGGCGCCGCGGCAGAAGAAGTAAGGGCGGGGCCGGTGGACGCCGGCTTCTTCTCGCGACCGTTCGGGCTGAGCTCGTCGAAGCCGCGGCCCGCCGCGGCATGCGCTTACAGGCTGAAGATCTTGCCCGGGTTGAGGATGTTCTTCGGGTCCAGCGCCTTCTTCAGCGTGCGCATCATGCTCACCGCGCCTTCGCCGGCCTCGTCGATGAGGAAGCTCATCTTGTGCAGGCCGATGCCATGCTCGCCGGTGCAGGTGCCGCCCATCGCGATGGCACGCGACACCAGGTTGTGGCTCAGCTGCTCGGCGCGCAGCCGCTCGTCGGGGTCGTGCGGGTCGATCAGGTAGCCGAAGTGGAAGTTGCCGTCGCCTACGTGGCCCACCAGGAAGTAGGGGATGCCGCTGGCATCGACCTCGTCCACCGAGGCCAGCAGGCAGTCGGCCAGGCGCGAGATCGGCACGCAGGTGTCGGTGGTCACGGCGCGGCAGCCGGGCCGTGACTGCACGGCCGCGAAGTAGGCGTTGTGCCGCGCCGTCCACAGGCGGGTGCGCTCCTCCGGCGTGGTGGCCCATTCGAAGTCGTTGCCGCCCATCTCGCTGGCGATGGCCTGCACCGTCTCGGCCTGCTCCTGCACGCCGGCGGGCGAGCCGTGGAACTCCATCAGCAGCATCGGCTGCTCGCGCAGGCTCAGCTTCGAATGCGCATTGACCATGCGCACCGAGTTCACGTCGATCAGCTCCACCCGCGCGATCGGCACGCCCAGCTGGATGACCTGGATGGTGGTGCGCACCGCCGCCTCGATGCTCGGGAAGGAGCAGATGGCGGCCGAGACCGCCTCGGGCAGCGGATAGATGCGCAGGGTGATCTCGGTGGCGATGCCCAGCGTGCCTTCGCTGCCCACGATCAGTCGCGTGAGGTCGTAGCCGGCCGAGGACTTGCGCGCGCGCGTGCCGGTGCGGATGGTCTCGCCGCTGGCTGTCACCACCTCCAGCGCCAGCACGTTCTCGCGCATGGTGCCGTAGCGCACGGCATTCGTGCCACTGGCGCGCGTCGCCGTCATGCCGCCGATGCTGGCATCCGCGCCCGGGTCGATGGGAAAGAAGAGGCCGCTGCAACGCAACTCCTCATTGAGTTGGCGGCGGGTCACGCCCGGCTGCACGGTCACCGTCAGGTCCTCGGCATCCACCGACAGCACCCGGTTCATGCGCGACATGTCGATGCTGATGCCGCCCTGCACGGCCAGCAGGTGGCCTTCCAGCGAGGAGCCCACACCGAAGGGGATCACCGGTACATCGGCGTCCGAGGCCAGCCGGACCGCATCGGCGACGTCGCGCGTGCTCTCGGCGAACACCACGGCCGCGGGCGGCGGCACGTCGAAGGGCGATTCGTCGCGGCCATGCTGTTCGCGCACGGCCAGCGCCGTGGAACATTGCGCGCCGAAGCGCTCCCGCAGCGCCGCCAGCAGCGACTCGGGCACGGGGCGCGGCGCCACGGCGGGATGCAGGCGGGCAAGGTCGGCGGGGGCGTTCATTGGAGGTCTCCTTCGTTGCGCCGGGTGCATGGCGGGGCGGTCTACCATTCTAGGAACCGCAGCCACAGAAGGACTTCCGCATGGGCAACCGCCTCACCCAGATCGCGACGCGCACCGGCGACGACGGCAGCACCGGCCTGGGCGACAACACCCGCGTCTCCAAGGGCCATCTGCGCGTGCATGCCATGGGCGACGTGGACGAACTCAATTCCCACATCGGCCTGCTGCTGTGCGAGCCGTTGCCCACCGAGGTGCGCGAGCTGCTGGTCGATGTGCAGCACCAGCTCTTCAACCTGGGCGGCGAGCTGGCCATGCCCGGCTACACGCTGCTCAAGGACGAGGCGCTGCTGCAGCTGGACCAGGCGCTGGAGACGCACAACGCCACCCTGCCGCGACTGGCCGAATTCATCCTGCCGGCCGGCACGCGCGCCGCCTCGCAGGCCCATGTGTGCCGCACCGTGGCGCGCCGGGCCGAGCGCGCCATCGTCGCGCTGGGGGCGGTGGAGGTGGTCAACGATGCGCCGCGGTGCTACCTCAACCGGCTGTCGGACCTGCTCTTCGTGCTGGCCCGCGTGCTCAACCGCATGGATGGCGGCGACGACGTGTACTGGAAGAGCGAGCGCATGGCGCGCGCCGCGCAGGACGCATCGGCCACAGGCGACTGACAGCGCCGCATGCGCCTGCGCCACATCGAGGTCTTCAACGCCGTCATGCTCACCGGCAGCGTGAGTGCGGCCGCGCGGCTCATCAACGTCACGCAGCCGGCCGTCAGCCGCACGCTGCAGCATGCCGAGCTGCAGCTGGGCTTCGCGCTGTTCCGGCGTGCCAAGGGACGGCTCATTCCCACGGCCGAGGCGCAGGCGCTGTATCCGCGCATCGAGCGGCTGTTCGCGCAGCTCGACGAGGTGCAGCGCCTGGCCAGCCAGCTGCGCCATGGCGGCGAGGTGGCCGGCGAGCTGCGCATCCTGGCGGTGATGGCGCTGACCCACGAGGTGCTGCCGCGGGCGCTGGTCGCCTTCCGCGCCAGGCATCCGGCGGTCGCGATCCGCGTGGAGGCGCTTCACACGCCGCAGATCGTTTCGGCCCTGCTGCTGCGCGAGGCGGACATCGGTTTCGCGTTCAGCGCCTTGCCCCACGCAGGACTGGTCAACGAGGCCGTCGCGGACAGCCGCATGGTCTGCGTGGCGCCGCGCGGCCTGCTGCCCGACGCGCTGGTGAAAGCGGGCCGGCTCTCGCTGCCCGACCTGGCCGATGTGCCTGTGATCGCGCTGGATGGCCGCGACCCGCTGGGCCTGGGCGTGGCCCAGGCCTGCCGCGAGGCCGGCGTGGGCCTGCAGGCGGTGGTCACGGTGCAGACCTACCACGCGGCGCTGGCCATGGCCCACCATGGCCTGGGCGCGGCGCTGGTGGACGGCTGCACCGCGCTCTCGGCCGACCCGGCCAAGGTCGACCGCCTGGCGCTGGTGCCGGCCTTGCCGGTGCCGGTGCGCGTGTTGCGGGCCGAGCACGGTGCAGAGTCGGTCGCCATGCGCACGCTGCTCGCGTGTGTAAGGCAGACGCTGACGTCGTTCTCCGCCGATTTGGGATAAAAAGCGAACGGTCGTTCACATTGTTTGACTCTGCCTGGGTCCAGCGGGTGAGCGGCACGCATCCCTCATCCAAAGGACTCTTCCATGCAGAGACAACAACGACTCCTCCAGACTCTGACCCTGGCCGCCCTGAGCGGCCTGGCCGCCACGCCGGCGCTGGCCCAGCAGGCGGGCGACTGGGTACTGGGCGCCGGCTGGCTCCATTTCTCGCCGCGCGACTCCAGCAAGCCGCTGACGGTGACGGCGCCCATTCCCAGCGTGGTGCCGGGCTCCGGCGCCGGCGTCAGCAGTGCCGACACCCTGGGCCTGAGCGCTGTCTATTTCGTCGACCCGAACTGGGCGGTGGAAGGCGTGCTGGGCGTGCCGCCCAAGTTCAAGCTTAATGGCGAAGGCACGCTGGCCCGCGTCGGCCAACTGGGCGAGGCCCGGCAGTGGAGCCCCACCATCCTCGGCAAGTACTACTTCGGCAACGGCAACGATGCCTTCCGGCCCTACGTCGGCCTGGGCGGCACCTATGTCTGGTACAGCGACGTCAGCCTGACGCCAGGACTGCAGAGCGCCGTCGGCGGCCTGGCCGGTCGCCCACCGCTCAGCACCGCCACCTCGGCCAAGCTCGACAGCTCCTTCGCGCCGGTGTTCAACGTGGGCGCGGCCTGGCAGTTCGATCGCCACTGGGGCATCTCGCTGTCGGTGTCGTACATCCCGCTGAAGACCAAGGCCACGCTGACCACGACGACCGCGACCGGCCTGCCACTGCTCACCAGCGAGGCGCGGCTCAAGCTGAACCCGGTGGTGACCTACCTGTCGGCCACTTACCGCTTCTGATCAAAGGCTCGCAAGGGTGAATTGAACCCGGCGTGTCCGACCGGACACGGCGGGTTCGTTCCAGTGCTTCAGGCGGGTGCCAGGGCGGTGCCGGTGGCCAGCAGGCGTGCCACCTGGCGCGCCGTGCCGAAGGCCAGCGTGAAGCCCAGCGCGCCATGGCCGACGTTGAAGAGCACGTTGGCCGGCGCTCTTCCGGCACGGCCCACCAGCGGAAGGCCGCTGGGGGTGGCCGGTCGCAGGCCCGCCCAGGGCTGCGGGTCGGCGGCTTCCACCGCGGCATGCGGAAACACGGCCTGCGTGGCCGCCTGCAGCGTGGCGATGCGCGCGGGCGGAATGCGCAGGTCTTCGCCCACCAGCTCCGCCATGCCGGCCACGCGCAGGCGCTGGCCGATGCGCGCGAACACCGTCTTGCGCGCCGTGTCCGTCACGCTCACCACCGGCGCGGCGCCGGGCGCATCGTGTACCGGCAGCGTGATGCTGTAGCCCTTGAGCGGATAGACCGGCAGGTAGGCGCCCAGCATGCGGCCGAAGCGCGCCGCGGCGGCGCCGACGGCGACCACGAAGGCATCGGCGGCGATGGCGCCTCGCTCGCGCGTACGCACCGCCCTTGCACGGCCACGCGAGGCTTCGAAGCCCTGCACCTCGGCCGTGACCAACTGCACCCCGCGCGCCTGCAGGGCCGCAGCGAGCGCCTGGCACACCTTCAGGCAGTCGGCCACGCATTCGCTCGCGGTGTAGACGGCGCCCGCAAAGCGACTCCGATAGCCCGCCAGCGCCGGCTCCAGCGCGACCGCTTCGTCCGGCGTCACCACGCGCTGCGCTGCGCCGCCCAGCGATTGCTGCAGCGCCACCTGCCGGCGTGCCGCGTCCACGCCCGCGGCACTGCCGTAGAGCACCAGCTTGCCGGCCTCGGCAAAGTCGCTGTCGGGTTGAAGCTGCGCGCGCATGGCCTCAAAGCCCTCGCGGCTCGCAGCGGCCAGCTTCAGCAGGGCCTGCGTCGTGCGTGTCGCGCTGCGGTCGTTGCAGGCGGCCATGAAGCCCAGTCCCCAGCGCCACTGCTGCGGGTCCAGCTGGGGCCGCAGCTTCAATGGCGAATCGGCGGAGAACATCAGGTGCGGCAGCTGCCCCCAGATGGAGGCATCGGCCAGCGGCGCGACATACGAGTAGCTCAGCTGCGCGCCGTTGCCGCTGCTGGTGCCGCTGCCGGGCGCTGCGCGATCCACCACCGTCACGGTATGGCCCTGGGCCTGGAGTTCCCACGCGGTGGCCAGGCCGACGATGCCGGCGCCGAGGATGCAGATGTGCATGGTGTGAGGACAGATGAGAAGCAGCGCTCGAAGGGGCAGGCAGTCCTGCCAGGGTTATCCCGCACTCTACGGAGCGCCTTCGTGCGCCACCAATGCCAAAGCCATCAAGGGCCATGCCGCCAGCTCATGGGACCGGTCAGCCCCCCATAAGCTTTGGGCATGGCCGGCCGCGAAAAAACCATGAGCGGCAGGCCCGGCCTGCGGCCACACTGGCCGGCGCCTTGCTTGGGTCCACGCCGAGTCCGTCCTCTTCCGCCGTGCTCGCTTCCTTCCTCTACACGCATCTTCGACAGAAAGGTTTTCTTTCATGAAGCTTTCCCCCCTCCTGACCGCTGCCCTGCTGGGCATCGCCGGCCTGCAGGCCGCCCAGGCCCAGGGCCAGGACACGCTCGCCAAGATCGAGAAGGACAACAAGATCACGCTGGCCTACCGTGAGTCCTCGGTGCCCTTCAGCTACCTGGAGGCGCCCGGCAAGCCGATCGGCTTCGCGGTGGAGCTGAGCAATGCCGTCGTCGCCGAGGTCAAGAAGCAGCTCAACAAGCCCAACCTGGAGGTGGCGCTGATGCCCGTCACCTCGGCCAACCGGATCCCGCTGCTGACCAACGGCACCATCGATCTGGAGTGCGGCTCCACCACCAACAACAGCGCCCGTGGCAAGGACGTGGCCTTCGCCATCAACCACTTCTACACCGGCACCCGCGCGCTGGTGAAGAAGAGCGCCAACATCAAGGACTGGGCCGACCTCAAGGGCAAGAAGGTGGCCATCACCACCGGCACCACCAACATGCTCGTCGTGCGCAAGTACAACGAGGAGAAGAAGCTGGACATGGACATCATCGGCGCCAAGGACCATGCCGACGCGCTGCTGCTGGTCGAGAGCGACCGCGCCGCGGCCTTCCCGATGGACGACATCCTGCTCTTCGGCCTGAAGGCCAACGCCAAGGACCCCGCCAGCCTGGACGTGGTGGCCGAGGCCCTGCAGGTGGAGCCCTATGCCTGCATGCTGCGCAAGGACGATCCCAAGTTCAAGGCACTGGTGGATGGCGTCTTCACCGGCCTCATGAAGTCGGGCGAGTTCGAGAAGATGTACGCCAAGTGGTTCATGGGCCCGATCCCGCCGAAGAACCAGGCCATCGGGTTGCCGATGAGCAAGGAACTGAGGGACAACTTGAAGGCGCTGAGCGACAAGCCAGCGACTTGATAGGCTCCCCCCAGGCCAATGCAAGTCAGTGAACCAGAGGCCGTTCGGGCTGAGCCTGTCGAAGCCTGGGCGCGAGCCCTTCGACAGGCTCAGGGCGAACGGGTGATCGACTGGTGCAGCCCATCCCCGGCCGGGTGCGCTTCCAACGGCCTGGCAAATCCGGTTCTGCTGGAGCCGCTGGTATGGCCTGCTCCGCGGCCTCCTGTGCAGCTGTGGGCTGACGTTGCCGCGAACGGCGATCCTGCGTTCGCTACCTGCCAATTGAAAGAGCCTCCCGCGGGAGGCTCTTTTGCATGGGTTCGGCGGCTGACCGGGCTCAGCGCTTCTTGTGCGCGTCCATGCCCTGGGCCAGCAGCTGGCGGGCCTGTTCCACGTTCTCGTTGACGCGCTGGCGCACGATCTCGAAGGCTTCGGTCTGGGACTTGGCGGTGAGGTCGGCCAGTTCGCGGATGTCCTCCAGCGCCTGCTGGAAGCTGGCGCGGCCCATGCTGTCGATCTTGCCGAGCTGGGCCTTCATGTCCTGGCCGGGCATGGACTGTAGCGTGTCGCGCCACTGCTCGATGGACTGCTTGAGCATCTCGGTCTGGCGCTGCACGACGCTCTGCAGGCCCTCGCGCGCCATCGAACTGGCCTTGACCATCGCCTCCATGTCCTTGCGGCTGTTCTCCAGCAGCAGGGCCGCGGTGCCCGTCACATCCATGCCCTGCATGCGCTGTGCCATTTCCTGCAGCGACTTGGACGCGGCTTCCTGCATGCCCGCCAATGCGGCCATGGGATCGGGCAGCGAGCCGGCACTGCCGGCGGACGTGGACGAGGAGGTCTTGCGGGTGGCCATCGGGCGTCTCTCCATGGAGTGTTGCGGGGAGCGGCCACGATAACCGCAGCCGCCCCGGGCGCAAAGCCTGGGCCTCAGCGGGCCGCGGGCGTGGAGGCGGTGGTGGGCAGGTCCGGCAGCTCGATCTTGACCTCGAGCACTTCCAGCGCGTCCTGCTTCTCCAGGTGCACCTTGATGTCCTCGGCCTTGATCGACACGTACTTGGAGATCACCTCCAGCAGTTCGCGCTGCAGCTGCGGCAGGTAGTCGGGCCGGCGCGCGTTCAGGCCACGCTCGTGGGCCAGGATGATCTGCAGCCGTTCCTTGGCGACGGCCGCGGACTTCTTCTTCTCGCCCAGCAGGAAGGAGAGGAAGGACATGCCCCTTACCTCCCGAAGATTCGCTTGAAGAAGCCGGGCTTGGCCGCTTCGGTGAAACGCATGGGCCGCTCTTCGCCGAGGAAGCGCGCCACCACGTCCAGGTAGGCCTGGGCCACGTCAGTGTCCTTCTCGTGCACCGCCGGGATGCCCTGGTTCGAGGCCTGCAGCACCGACTCCGATTCGGGGATCACGCCGATCAGCGGAATGCGCAGGATGTCCTGGATGTCCTCCAGCGACAGCATCTGACCGTCGGCCACGCGGCTGGGGTTGTAGCGCGTGATGAGCAGATGCTCCTTGATCGGCTCGGCGCCGTCCTTGGCCCGCTTGGTCTTGGAGCTGAGCATGCCCAGGATGCGGTCCGAGTCGCGCACCGAGGACACCTCGGGGTTGGTCACCACCAGAGCTTCGTCGGCGAAGTGCATGGCCATCAGCGCACCGGTCTCGATGCCGGCGGGCGAGTCGCAGACGATGTAGTCGAAGTCCATCGTCTTGAGCTCTTCCAGCACGCGGCCCACGCCTTCCTGCGTCAGCGCCTCCTTGTCGCGGGTCTGCGAAGCGGCCAGCACGAACAGGTTGTCGCACAGCTTGTCCTTGATCAGGGCCTGCGTCAGGTTGGCCTCGCCCTGGATCACGTTGACGAAGTCGTACACCACGCGGCGCTCGCAACCCATGATCAGGTCCAGGTTGCGCAGGCCCACGTCGAAATCGATCACGGCCGTCTTCTTGCCCGCGAGGGCCAGGCCCGACGAGAAGCTCGCGCTGGAGGTCGTCTTGCCGACGCCGCCCTTGCCCGAGGTCACCACCACGATCTTGGTCATTTGCCTGAATCCTTTTTTGACTGTTTCGCGCCGCTTGTTGCGCTTGGGAATGGGGGGTTTTTTGCGGGGAGCCATCAGCCGGTGATGGCTTCCAGCAGAAGCTTGTCGTCCTGCAGGCGGATCTGCGCCGGCTTGCCGGCCACGTCCGCGGGCAGTGCAACTTCGGAGGTGCGATACACGCCGGCCACGGCCACCAGCTGCGCTTCGAGGCAGGTGGTGAAGATGCGCGCGCCGGTGTCGCCGCGCGCCCCGGCGATGGCCTTGCCGCGCAGCGGCGCGTACACATGCACGTTGCCGTCGGCGATGACCTCGGCGCCGAAGCTCACCAGGCCGGTGACGATCACGTCGCCGCCGCGGGCATACACCTGCTGGCCCGAGCGCAGCGGCCGGTCGATCAGCAGCGTGCCGCCCTGCGGCACCGGCACCTCGCGCACGATCTGCGGCGCGGGGCTGGGCGGCTCGGGCGGCCGGGCGGGGGCCGGGCCGGGCAGGGCGGCGATGGCCAGGCCCGCGGCGCGCGCGGCCTGCGCGTGGCGCGCATCCGCGCCGCGCACGGCCACAGGCTGGGTCTGGTGCCGTGCGAGGATGGTGCGCAGCTTCTTGAAGTCGATGCTGCGGGCGGCCTCGTCCTCGGGCAGCTGGGAGAGGTCGATCACCACCGGCTCCTGCTCGAAGAAATCGGGCGAGTCGGCCAGCTGCGCGTCGAGCGCAGTCGTCAGCACGGACAGGTCGGCGGTCTTGAGGATCACCGCCACCAGGGGCAGCGTGGCGCTCTTGAATTCGAAAACCGCGCGTGCGCGTGCGGCGGAAGCATCGGCCATCGAGGGACGGTGGAGAGAAAAAGACGGTGAATGAAAAAAAGGCTTCGCCAGAACGGCGAAACCTTCGAAGTCTAACGGCGCGGCACCGTCCGGCGGCGCTGCGCACGGGCCTTCAATGTGACCGGGCGTTTGCGTTGCGGCCCAACATGGCCCACAGCAGCAGGGCCCCGAAAGTGGCGGTGCCGATGCCGCCCAGCGCGAACTGGCCGAAGCGCAGCGTGAAGTCGCCCGTGCCCAGGATCAGCGTGATGGCGGCGACGATCAGGTTGCGGTTGTCCGAGAAGTCCACCCGGTTGTCGACCCAGATCTTGGCGCCGGCCACGGCGATCAGGCCGAACACCACGATCGACACGCCGCCCATCACCGGCAGCGGAATGGCCTGGATCAGCGCGCCGAACTTGGGACTGAAGCCGAGCACCAGCGCGATGACGGCCGCCACCACGAACACGGCGGTCGAGTAGATGCGCGTGGCCGCCATCACGCCGATGTTCTCGGCATAGGTGGTGACACCCGTGCCGCCGGCCGCGCCGCTCACCATGGTGGCCAGGCCGTCGCCCATGAAGGCACGGCCGATCAGCGGGTCGAGGTTGCGGCCGGTCATGGCCGTGACAGCCTTGAGGTGGCCGAGGTTCTCGGCCACCAGGATGATGGCCACCGGCGCGATCAGCAGCATGGCGCCGGTGTCGAAGCGCGGGCCGGTGAAGGCCGGCATGCCCAGCCAGGCCGCGGCCGCCACGCCCGACAGATCCAGCGGCTTGCCCAGGCCCAGGCCATTCGCCAATACGGCATAGACCACGCTGGCCAGCAGCAGACCGGCCAGGATCAGCAGGCGCTGCAGCATGCCGCGCGCGAACACCGCCACCAGGCCCACGCACAGGAAGGTCATGGCCTGCATCCAGCTGTCGAAGTTGCCGGCCGCCATGTTCTTGATCGGCACGCTCGCGAGGTTGAGGCCGATCACCGCCACCACCGCGCCGGTGACCACCGGCGGCATGAAGCGCTCGATCCAGCCGGTGCCGATGGCCTGCACCAGCAGGCCGATGCCGAAGTACACCAGTCCGCAGACGATGATGCCGCCCAGCGCCACCGGCAGATTGGCATTGGGCCCCTGGCCGCCATAGCCGGTGGCGGCGATCACCACGCCGATGAAGGCGAAGCTCGAGCCCAGATAGCTCGGCACGCGCCCGCCGGTGAGTAGGTAGAACATCAGCGTGCCCAGCCCGCTCATCAGGATGGCCACGTTGGGGTTGAAGCCCATCAGGATGGGCGCCAGCACCGTGGCGCCGAACATGGCGATGACGTGCTGCACGCCCATGGCGCCGGTCTGCGGCCAGGACAGGCGCTCATCGGGCGCGACGACGGTGTTGCCCGTCATGGCGACTTCGCGCCATTGGAAAAGGCTCATGGGTGTCTCCTCGGAGGTGTGTTGTCGATGACGAAGGCGCGGCCGGGCCTCGCTGGGCCGCGGCAGGGCAAAGGCGGGGTCCGGCGTGGGGCGATTCAGCGCGGCTGCAGCACGGCCATGGTCAGCCGCGAGACGCAGGTCAGCTCGCCATCGTCGTTGCGCAGCTCGATCTGCCAGACCTGTGTGCTGCGGCCGCGGTGCACCGGCCGTGCGGTGCCGGTGACCCAGCCCCTGGAAGCGGCGCGCAGGTGGTTGGCGTTGATGTCCAGACCCACGGTGCGCTCGTTCTCGGGCACCGAGTAGTGGGCGCCGCAGGAGCCCAGCGTCTCGGCCAGCACCACCGACACGCCGCCGTGCAGGATGCCGTAGGGCTGGATGGTGCGGGCGTCCACCGGCACGCGGCCGACGATGTAGTCGTCGCCGATCTCCACGAACTCCAGGCCGATGTGGCCGCCGACGGTGCCCACGTGGCTGCGGGTGAGTTCCTCGATCGAGATGGGCTTCTGCCAGATGCGCATGGTGTCTCCGTCGGCGTTGGGGATGGGGATGGGGATGAAAGAGCCGCGGAACTATAGCCAGCGCACCCGGACGGTGCAGTCGCCTGCGGGCTGCGGGCTGCGGGCTGCGGGCTGCGGGCTGCGGGCGGCCGGCGGCCGGCGGCGGGAAGCCGCGCATGTGTCCGCAGGTTGCGGACGCGCCGCTGTTCCTACCCGATTCGCGGCGTGGTCCCACAGTCTGCGCACGCAGGCGCGCTACGCTGGTCGAGCCGCCCGCAACGCGCACGCACTGCGGACGAACCGACACCCCATGGAACGAGGAGCCCCCATGAGCCAGGACGACAAGAACACCCAGCCCGACGCCTTTCGCTTTCCCACGGCCGCCGACCCGCAGGCGGCGGAGAAGGTGGCGCCGCCCGAGAAGCGCGAACCTGACGAGGACGCCCTGGACCAGGGCATTGCCGAGTCCTTCCCGGCCAGCGACCCGGTGTCGGTGACTGTCAGCCCACCGCCACGCAAGCGGGAGCAAGGCATTCGTCGGCCCGTCAAGGGGCTGGTCGTGTCCAAGTCCTTCGCACTGATCGCCTCGGCCGCCATCGCGGGCCTGGCCATTGCCGCCATCAGCCGGCCCGTGGTGCGGCGCCGGCTGCATCTGCGCTGATCGTCTACTTGGCGGGCGCGCCCGGAATGCCCAGGCCGCGCACGACCGCAGGCCGTGCCACGAAGGCATCCAGCACCCGCTGCACGTGCGTGAATTCGCCGAAGCCGACCAGCTCGCGCGCCTCGTAGAAGCCCACGAGGTTGCGCACCCACGGAAAGATGGCGACGTCGGCGATGGAATAGTCGTTGCCGAGCACCCAGTCCTTGCCCGTCAGGTGCCTGTCCAGCACGCCCAGCAGACGCCTGGACTCGGCCACGTAGCGGTCGCGCGGCCGCTTGTCCTCGTAGTCCTTGCCGGCGAACTTGTGGAAGAAGCCGAGCTGGCCAAACATGGGCCCGATGCCGCCCATCTGGAACATCAGCCACTGCAGCGCGTGATAGCGGCCGGCGGCGTCCTTGGGGATGAACTGGCCGGTCTTGTCGGCCAGGTAGACCAGGATCGCGCCCGACTCGAACAGCGCCAGCGGCTGGCCGTCCGGCCCGTTGGGGTCGAGGATGGCCGGGATCTTGTTGTTCGGGTTGAGCGAGAGGAACTCCGGCGAGGTCTGATCGTTGGCCCCGAAGTCCACGCGGTGCACCTCGTAGGGCAGGCCGCATTCCTCCAGCATGATCGATGCCTTCACGCCGTTGGGCGTGGGCAGCGAATAGAGCTGCAGCCGGTCCGGATGGGTGGCCGGCCACTTGCGGGTGATGGGGAAGGCGGAAAGGTCGTTGGACATGGGGAGTCGAAGTCTTGGGGAGCGAGCGCGCCAGCATGCCAGAAGGCCGGTTGCGGTGCCGGCATGGCTGCCAAAGCGCCCACGCGGCGACCTCCTGCCCGGCCCGCGCTGCAGGCGCTCAGGCCGCGGGCCGGAATCCGGGCAGGCGGTGCATGCGCCGCCGCAGCGCATCGATGAAGGCCGTGACGCGCGCGGGCCGATAGGCGCCCGGTGGCATGGCCACATGGATGCTCACCGGCTCCAGCCACCATCGCGGCAGCACGCGCCGGATGCGGCCTGCGTCGATATCCGCCTGGCACATCCAGGGCGCTGCGGCGCCGATGCCGTCGCCGTTCAGGATGGCGCGGTAGCTGGACAGCAGGCTGTCGGTGCGCAGCGGTGTGTCGATGGGGACCATCTGCGCCCGGCCGCTCCTGTCCAGCAGCCGCAGCGTGCCCATCACATGCGGCACCAGGCCCACGCAGGGCAGGGTGGGCAGGCGTGCCAGCGTGACGGGACCGGTTCGTGCCAGCAGGGCCGGACTGGCCACCAGCACACGCTCCATCGAACCCAGCGCACGACTGACCAGCCCGGGGTCGCGCACCTCGCCCACGCACACCCAGCATTCGGCACCTGACGCAGCGAGGTCCACCACGCGGTCGGTCAGCGTCAGCTCGACCCGCAGTTGCGGCCAGGCGGCGCGCAGGTCGGTCACGGCATCGGTGAGAAAGCCCGTGCCGTAGCCCGATGGCCCAATCACGCGCAGCGTGCCCTCCGGCCGGCTGCGGGCGCCGGAGATGCGCTCGGCCAGTCCAGCCCACCGGTCGGCCAGCGCGCGCGCCTCGGCCACCAGCTGCCGCCCTTCGTCGGTGAGCGAAAAGCTGGCCGTGGTGCGCAGGGCGAGCTTGCAGCCCAGCATGCGTTCCAGCTCCAGCAGGCGGCGGCTGGCGGTGGGCTGTGTGATGCCGAGCGTCCGGGCGGCCTTGCTGAGCGAGCCGGCCTCGGCCACACGCACGAAGGTGTCGAGCAGGTCGAGGCGGTCATGGATCGGCTTCATGCGGCGAGCGTATAGGACTTCATCGTTCCATGCGACTACTGCAATTGCCGGGCCCGCCTTATCGTGCGGCCCCATGAACCGCGCCGCCTCCGACATCGACCCGCTGCCTGCCAGCGCTGACCCGCAACCTGCCCGCCTGATCGGCGACACGCCGCGTGGCGGCTCCGTGCTCAGCTTCTACAGTCCCCGCGGCGCGGCGCGACCGCCGCGCGTGGGCCGGGGCGAGGGCGTCTGGCTCTGGGATGCGGATGGCCGCCGCTACCTCGACGCCACCGCCGGTGCCGTGGTCGCCAACATCGGCCATGGCAACCGGCATGTGATCGCGGCCATGCAGGCGCAGGCCGAGCGCGTGAGCTTCGCCTATCCGCGCTTCTTCGAAAGCGAGCACAACATCGCGCTGGCGGATCGGCTCTGTGCGCTGGCCGGGGAGGGCTTCGACCGGGCCTTCTTCGTCTCGGGTGGGTCGGAGGCCAACGAATCGGCCCTCAAGCTCGCGCGGCAGTACGCCGTGGTCACGGGCCAGGCGGGGCGCTGGAAGGTGATCTCGCGCGACCCCAGCTACCACGGCTCCACCCTGGGCGCGCTGGCCGTGACCGGGGACGCGCACACCCAGGCCATCTACGGTCCCATGGTCAAGCCCATGCCGAAGGTGCCGGCGCCGCTGAGCTATCGCCTGCCGGAAGGCCACACGGCCGAGAGCTACGCCATGGCCTGCGCCGATGCGCTGGAGCGCACCATCGAGCAGGAAGGTCCCCAGACCGTGCTGGCCTTCATCCTGGAGCCCATCGGAGGGCTTTCCACCGGCGCCGTGGTCTCGCCGGCCGCCTACTTCCAGCGGGTGCGGCAGATCTGCGACCGCCACGGCGTGCTGCTGATCTACGACGAGATCATGAGCGGCGCCGGCCGCACCGGCGAATTCCTCGCCGCGCACCACTGGCCGGGCGCCCGGCCCGACCTGGTGACGCTGGCCAAGGGCCTGGCGGCCGGCTACACGCCGCTGGGCTGCCTGCTGGCACCGGCGCGCATCGTGGACGCGGTGGCAGGCGCGGGCGGGTTCGTGCACGGCCATACCTACTTCACCAATCCGATGTCCTGCGCCATCGCCAACGCGGTGATGGACGAGGTCGAGCGTCTGGACCTCGTGGCGCGGGCCCGGGAGCGCGGTGTCGGCCTGCGCCGCCGCCTGGAGGCCGTCGCTGCGCGCTCGCCGCTCGTGGGTGATGTGCGCGGCCTGGGCCTGTTCAGCGCCATCGAGCTGGTGGCGGACAAGGCCACGCGGCGTTCACTGCCGGCCGACTTCAACGCACCGGCACGGCTCACCGAACACGGTCTGCGCCACGGCATCGCGCTCTACAACCGCCGCGCCAACCTGGGGGCCTTCGGCGACTTCCAGATGATCACGCCCCCGCTGACCATCAGCGAGCTCGAACTCGACGAGCTGGTCGACCGCCTGGGCCGCGCGCTGGACGATCTGGCTGACGAAGTGGCCCGGCGCGGTCTCGCCTGAGCCCGGATCGGCCATCGACAACCCTACAACCAGCCGTCTCGCGCTCCTTGCAGGGACGGCGCCCTTGCCGGCCCCGGCTGTCAGCACGCCGACGGGCCGACCCCGCCTTTTCTTCCACGACCCGCGAAAAACACCATGACACTGCCTGCCTTCCTCCGCCTCGGCCTGGCCTGCGCCGGCCTGGCCTTCGCCTGCGCCGCACCGGCGCAGGTGCCCACGGGCAAGGGCCCGCTGCGCCTTGTCGTCGGTTATCCGGCCGGCGGCTCGGCCGACGTGCAGGCGCGCACGCTGGCCGACAAGCTGGCGGCCGACCTCGGCGTGGCCGTGGTGGTCGAGAACCGCACCGGCGCCGGCGGCCAGATCGCCGCCGACTACGTGCGCGGCACCCCACCCGACGGCCTGACGGTGCTGCTGGCCAACATGCACATGATGGTGATGCTGCCGCTGACCTCGCGCTCGGTGCGCTACGACCCCGTCAAGGACTTCGCCGCCGTCGGCCGCATCGCCACCTTCTACGAAGGCCTGGCCGTGCCCGCGGCCCTGCCGGCCAAGGACGTGCGCGAATGGCTGGCCCTGGCACGCACCGACGCCTCGCGCGGCAGCTACGGCGTGCCGGCGCCGGGCAGCGTCTCGCAGTTCATCGGCTTCCGCCTGGGCAGCGAGGCCGGTGTCAAGCTCACCGCCGTGCCCTACCGCGGCGCCGCGCCGCTGGTGCAGGACCTGCTGGGCAACCAGGTGGCGGCCGGCATCACGCCCATCGCCGATCTGGTGCAGTACCAGCAGGCCGGCAAGATCAGGGTCCTGGCGGTCAACGGCGCCCAGCGCGCGGCCCAACTGCCGGACGTGCCCACGCTCAAGGAGCTGGGCCAGCCGCATTTCGACAACCTGGAATGGACCGGCCTGTTCGTGCCGGCCGCCACGCCCGCCGCCACGGTCGCCCAGCTGCATGCCGCCCTCGGCAAGGCCCTGGCGCAGCCGGACGTGAAGGAGCGGCTGGCCAAGCTCAGCAGCGATGCCAACCCGAGCACGCCCGAGGCCCTGACACGCCTGATCGCCGAGGACCTGCAGCGCTGGGGGCCCGTCATCAAGGCCTCCGGCTTCTCCACCGAATGACGGCGGCGATCCCGCCCCACCATGCGCTGGCGCTGCCGGGTGTCCATGGCTACACGGGCGCCAAGACCGTGCATGCCGGCGAGGCCATCGACCTGCACCTGAGCGTGGACCGGCCCTGCCGGCTGGGCATCTACCGCCTGGGCGACGATCCCGAGGACCGCGCCAGCGATCGCCTGGTGGCCGACCTGGGCAGGGTGCAGCCGCACATCCAGCCGATTCATCCCGGCTCCTATGTCCATGTGCCACGTGGGCTGCCGGCCGGCATCGCCCTGCCGGGCCTCAGCCTGGAGTGCTGGGTGATGCCCTGGCGCGTGGACGGTCCGCGCCAGGCGCTGATCACGCAGTGCGATGACCCGGCACAGGGCGGCTTCGGCCTCTTCATCGCATCGGACGGTGCGCTGGGCCTGTGCCTGGCCGATGCCGGAGCGCCGTCGGCCGGCGCTGTCCCCACCCATCGCTGGACCGCCGGCCGGCTGAAGGCCCGCGCCTGGCAGCATGTGGCCGCGACCTGGGACGGCCGCACGTCGGCGCTGTGGATCGACGGCACCTGCGTCGGCCGCCAGACCTGGACCGGCCCCCTTCGTCCCGGCGCCGCGCCGTTGCGGCTGGGCGCTTGCGGCGACGGGGGCGTGGCGCAGGCCTTTGCCGATGTCGACGTCGCCCTGCCGGCCATCCACGAATGCGCGTTGCCGGCCGAGGCGCTGGCGCAGCGCGTGACCGACCGCGGCCGGCACCTGCCCGCCCATCCCGGCCTGCGCGCCTGCTGGCCGCTGCGCGAGGGACGGGGCGAGGTGGTCGCCGATGCCAGCGGCCATCGGCGCAACGGCCGCATCGTCAACCACGGCACCTGGATGATCCGCGGCCCCGGTTTCGACGAGGCCGTGGCCGCCCGTGACGGCGACCCCTTCGCCACTGCCGGGCAGTGCCACGGCCTGCGGCTGGCGGCCGACGACCTCCACGACTGCCGATGGGCCATCACCCAGCGCGTGACGCTGCCGGTGGACGCGCAGCCCGGCCTGCATGTGGCGCGGCTGGGCTTCGAGCTGGACGGGCGCGACGCGGTGTACGACATCACCTTCCTGGTCAGGCGTCCGGCCGGTGCGGCGGCGGCGCCGCTGCTGGTGCTGTGCGCCATGAGCAGCTGGCTGGCCTATGCCGCGACGCCCTTCGCACGCAACACCGTGGACGCCCCGGTCTGGCCGCGCCGATCCACCGGCCTGCCCAACAGCCATCCCGATGCGCCAGCCTACTGCAGCTACACCTTCCACCGCGCAGGCCAGCCCAGCTACTTCACCGGACTGCGCATGCCCTGGCCCAACGCCAGCCCGGCGGCGCTCTACGACCCGGCCGGCAGCGGCTTCGCCCAATGGACGCGGCTGGAGCGCCGCCTGCATGTCTGGCTGGAGAAGGAAGGCTACGACTTCGACCTGCTGGCCGATCTGGACGTGCATCGCGACCCTGCGCTGCTGGCGCGCTACCGCACCGTGGTGGTCAATGGCCACAGCGAGTACTGGTCCACGCCCGTGGTCGACGCCTTCGACGCACTGCTGCGGCGCGGCGGCAGCGCACTCGTGCTGTCGGGCAACACCATGTACCTGCGCGTGAGCTTCGACGAGGACATGGCGGTGATGGAGCAGCGCAAGAACGAGGAGCGCGGCGCCGATCCGGCCCAGGCCGCGCTGCGCCCGCCCGCGGGTCCCTTCGGCGAGGAATTCCACAGCCAGGACTGGATGCGCGGCGGCCAGCTGCGCGGCGTGGGCCGTTCGGCCGCGAGCATCATCGGGCTGGAGACCGCGGGCTGGGGCTTCGCCGATGCGGGCGACTTCGGCGTCTACCAAGTGACGGCGGCGCAGCATCCCTTCTTCGCGCATCCGCAGCCCGTCGGTCTGGCCGAGGGCGACACCTTCGGCCATGCGCCCGGTGGCGGCCTGCCGCGCGCCATCGGCCACGAATGGGACCTGACGGTGGCCAGCCTGCGGCGAATGACGCGCACTGCGCCTCCGGCGGGCGAGGCCCTGCCCGAGCCGCCCTCGGGCCTGCAGGTGATCGCGCAGGGCCGCCGCCGCGTGCCAGGCGCCCTGGACGCCTACCTGGACTGGTTCTCGCGACCCACCGAGGCGCTGGACGGCGGCCTGTCGGCCGAGATGATCGACTGGCAGCGGCCCCAGGGCGGGCGGGTCTTCCATGCGGGCGCGGTCGGTGCGGCCTGGGTCGTAGGGCACGATCCGGCCTTCGACCGGCTGCTGCGCAACGTGCTGCACCACTTCGACGTGCCTGCACCGCATGGCAGGCGCCCACCCGGCGGCCTGACCGGCTGATCGCACGCGCGGCGGCAGCCGGACCCTCGCGCCGGCATCGCTCGATTCAAGCGGCGACCACCTCGGCATCCACCACCGCCGCATGCAGCCGGGCCACTGCATCGGCGCGCCGCGCGAGCACGGCACGCTGGTTGACATAGGCCTTGTCGGTGATCTCGCCATGGTCGGCACTCGGGGGCGCTGACAGCACCAGCGCACGCGTGGGGCAACGGGCCGAGCCCAGGCCGGCGGCCAGGCGCTGGCGCATCGCGACCTGCAGCGCCTCGCGCAGCTTCGCCGGTTCGGCCGTCCCTTGCGGACTGGGAAAGACCAGCAGGCCCACGGCCTCGCGGTCGTGGCCGGTGAGCACCAGGTCCTGCACCCAGGGCGCGAGCTGCGACACCAGCTCGATGCGCAGCGGGCCCACCGACACCCAGGTGCCGCTGCCGAGCTTGAAGTCCTCGGCCACGCGGCCGTCGAAGACGATGCCCCGCTCGGGCCGCGCCGGGTCCACCAGGTAGCCGGCATCGCCGATGCGGTAGTAGCCCTCGGCGTCGAAGGCGGCGGCCGTCTCGCGCGGCTGGTGCCGGTAGCCGGGTGTCACCGTCACGCCCTTGATGCGCATCTCCAGCTTGCCGCCGTTGGGCACGAAGCGCACCTCCATGCCGGGCAGCGGATTGCCGATGCAGCCGGCGCCGTCGAGCGCCCAGTGGGCCGAGGTGATGGCCGGCGAGGTCTCGGTGCAGCCCCAGGAGGTGGTGAGCCACAGCGGCCGGCCCGGCCGCACGCGCTCGGCCAGCGCCTGCAGCCGCTGCCAGGTGGCGGGCGACAGCGCCGCCGCCGCATAGAAGGCCAGCCGCAGCCGCGAGAGGATGTCCGCGGCCAGCGCCGTGTCGGCCTCCATCAGCGGCAGCAGCATGTCGAAGCCGCGCGGCACGTTGAACCACAGCGTGGGCCGTACCTCGCGCAGGTTGCGTGCCGTCTTCTCGACCAGGCCGGGCGCGGGCCGCCCTTCGTCGATGTAGAGCGCGCCGCCATGGGCCAGCACCATGTTGAGGTTGTGGTTGGCGCCGAAGGTGTGGCTCCAGGGCAGCCAGTCCACGAGCACCGGCGGCTCCTGCGTCAGGAAGCGCCAGGTCTGGGCCATCATCTGCTGGTTGGCGCAGAGCATGCGGTGGGTGTTGATCACCGCCTTGGGATGGCCGGTGGATCCCGAGGTCATCAGGTACTTGGCATGCGTCTCGGGGCCGATGGCCGCGAAGGCGGTGCGCACGGCGGGCGTCTCGGGCGTGGCGCCCAGGGTGTCGAAGGCCAGGCCGCCGGACCACGCACCGGCATTGGCGCTGAACACGCAGGGCACGTCGAGGTCGCAGGCGGCGATGGCGGGGCCGTAGACCTGCGCATCCGATGCGTAGATCAGACCCGGCCCCAGTAGCCGCAGCATGCCGGCCAGGCGCGTGTGGTCCTGCGTGAGGCGCGAATAGGCGCTGGAGAGGGAGCAGCTCGGCCGGCCGATGTGCATGGCCGCCAGCATCACCACCGCATGGTCGATGCTGTTGTCCGACAGGATCACCACCGGCGCATCCTCCGGCAGCCGCAGGTCGAGCAGCGCCTGCGCCATGCGGCTGACCTGCGCGCGCAGCTGCGCGTAGCTGACGCGCCGCCAGTCGGCGCCATCCGGCGTGCGCTCGGCCAGCGCGAGGGCATCGGGCGTGCGCTCGGCCCACTGTTCCAGCCACTCGCCCACGCAGCGGGCATAGGGCTGCAGGGCAACGGGCGAGCGCAGCGAGAAGCTGCCGTCGTCGAAGTCGATGCGCACGGCGCGCGGCGGTGCGACCTGGGCCGGATCGGCGAGGAAGTCGATGGGGGACATGGATGTCTCTCGAAAGCGGGCGGGATGCGCAATCACGGCAGGGTGCCGTCCCCGGCCTTGGCGCGCATCAGGTCGATCAGCAGGTCGTCGCGGCTGCGGGCCAGCGCATCCTCGCGGCGCTCGCCGCGGGCCTCGGCCACGCCCTGCACCACGCGGGCCTTCAGCGCGGGCGTCATCGCCGGCTGGCCCAGGTCGCGCCACCAGCTCTCGATGGGCCCGCCCAGGTGCGCCAGCAGCTGCTGCATGCCGCCGTCGCCGCCCGACAGGTGCAGGTTCATGAACGGACCCATCACCGCCCATCGCAGGCCCGGGCCATGGGCGATGGCGGTGTCGATGTCGGCCACGCTGGCCACGCCCTGGTCGACCAGGTGGAAAGCCTCGCGCCACAGCGCCGCCTGCAGCCGGTTGGCGATGTGGCCCAGCACCTCGCGCCGAACATGGATTGGGCGCTTGCCCAGCGCCGCGTAGAAGGCCATGGCGTGTTCGATGGCATCGGGCGCCGTGGACTCGCCACCGCCCACCTCCACCAGCGGGATCAGGTGCGGCGGGTTGAAGGGATGGCCCAGCACCACGCGCTGCGGCGCTTCGCAGCGCACCTGCATGCCGCTGACCGGCAGGCCCGAGCTGCTGCTGGCCAGCAGCACCTGCGGCGGCGTGGCGGCGTCCATGCGGGCATAGAGCTCGGCCTTGAAGTCAGCGCGCTCGGGACCGCTTTCCTGCACGAAGTCGCAACCTTCCAGCGCCCGCTCCAGCGAGGCATCGAAGTGCAGCCGGGCGGGCGATGCACCTTCGGCGAGGCCCATGCGCTGCAGCGTGGGCCAGTGGCGATCGACCGCGGCGCGCAGCCGGTCCTCGGCCCCGGGCGCGGGATCGGTGGCCGACACGTCCAGGCCGCGCGCCAGGAAGAAGGCGGCCCAGCTGGCGCCGATCACGCCGGTGCCGACGATGCCGACGCGGCGGATGTCCGGATGCCCGCTCATGACGCCTTCCAGCGCGCGCAGCGGCTTTCGGCACGCGTGGTCCAGGCGGCCTCGCCGCGGATGGCCTCGACCACCTTGTAGTAGTCCCAGGGCTCCTTCGACTCCGCGGGCGTCTTCACCTGCATCAGGTGCATGTCGTGCACCATCAGGCCGTCGTCGCGCAGCCAGCCGCCCTGCACGAACATGTCGTCGAACCTGGTCTTCTTCAGCTGGGCCATCACCTTCTCGCCGTCGTCGCTGCCGGCCGCCTGCACGGCCTTGAAGTACTGCAGCGCGGCGGAATAGTCGCCGGCATGGAAGGAGGTGGGCATGCGCTTGTGCTTGTCGAAGAAGCGCCGCGCCCAGGCCCGCGATTCGGGGCTCTGGTTCCAGTACCAGCTGTCGGTCAGGAACATGCCCTGCGCCGTCTTCAGGCCCAGCGCATGCACGTCCTGGATGGTGATGATCATGCCGGCCAGCTTCATCTTCTGCGCCAGGCCGAACTCGGCCGCGGACTTGATGGCGTTGACCGTGTCGCCGCCCGCGTTGGCCAGGGCCAGTACGTCGGGCCTGGCGCTGGTGGCCTGCAGCATGTACGAGGAGAAGTCGCTCGCGCCCAGGGGATGCTTGACCGCGCCGGCCACCGTGCCGCCACCGGTCTCCACCACTTTGCTGGCATCGGCCTGCAGCGCGTTGCCGAAGGCGTAGTCGGCCGTGACGAAGAACCAGCGCTTGCCGCCGCCCCTGACCACTGCACTCGCCGTGCCACGGGCCATGGCCACGGTGTCGTAGGCATACATGACGGTGAAGGGCGAGCAGTGCTCGTTGGTCAGGCCCGAGGCACCGGAGCCGACGACGAAGTAGGGCTTCTTCTTGTCGCGTGCCACGCCCGCCATGGCGATGGCGGCGCCGGAGTTCACGCCGCCGATCAGCATGTCCACCTTGTCCACGTCGAACCACTCGCGGGCCTTGGCGGCGGCAATGTCGGGCTTGTTCTGGTGGTCGGCCGTGAGCAGTTCGATCTTCTTGCCGGCGATGCTGCCGCCCATGTCGGCGATGGCCATGCGGATGGCCTCGGCGCCGGCCGGGCCGTCGTAGTCACGGTACACGCCGGACATGTCGCTGATGAAGCCGATGCGGACGGTGTCGTCCGAGATCTGGGCCGAGGCGCCGGTCGCGCAGGCGAGCGCGGCCGCCGCGGCCAGCAGGGCGCGGGTGAAGGTCATCGGGGGTCTCCTCGTGGTGGTCGGAATCAGGCGGCTGCGTCGGCCAGTGCCCCTGGCGCGAACTCGGGCCGCGGCGTGCCAGTGCGCGGCAGGCCCATGAGCGCGCGCGCCTCGTCGGGCGTGGCCGGTTCCATGTCCAGCTCGCGGATCAGCCGCACGATGCGCTCGGTGAGCTGCACGTTGGTGGCCAGCTCGCCCTGGCGGTAGTAGAGGTTGTCTTCCAGCCCCACGCGGGCGTGGCCGCCGAGCAGCAGCGCGGCCACGTTGGCCTCCAGCTGCGAGGGGCCGATGCCGCTGACGCAGAACAGGCTGTTGCGCGGCAGCACATCCACCATCTGCTGCAGGTAGCGCGGCGAGAAGGGCATCGCGTTCTGGAAGTTGCGGTGCACGTTCATCACCAGGTTGATGAAGTGCGGCGCCTCGTCATGGCCTTCCTCGATCAGCGTGGTCACGTCCTGGAGGATGTGCGTGTGCGCGAAGACTTCCCACTCCGGCTTGATGCCGCGCGCCTTCATGCCGGCGGCCAGTTCGCGGCCCTTGGACAGCGGCGTGTCCATCAGGATCTCGCGGCCGCCGAAACTGAGGTTGAGCGTGGTGGCGTCCAGCGTGCACATCTCGGCGCCGGCGTCCATGCCCTTGATGCGCTCCTCCCACGCGATCTCCCAGCGGTCGCCGGGCAGCGGCCGGATCATGTCGCCATGCACGCCGCCGCCGGTGGAGTTGTTGAGCACGATGTCGCAGCCCGCGTCGCGGATGCGCCGGTTGATGTCGCGGTAGATGGCGGGGTTGCAGGTGGCGCCGTCGTCGGGCCGCCGTGCATGGATGGCGACCACGCTGGCGCCGGCGTTCCAGCAGCGCAGCACGTCGGCGGCGATCTCGTCGGGTTGCGTCGGCAGATGGGGGCTCTGCGACTTGTGGGCCATGCCGCCGGTCGGGGCGATGGTGACGATGACCTTGCGCTTGCTCATCGTGTCTCCTGATGTGTTCGTGGTGGGCGCGGCTATTATTTTTTTGGGCCCCTTGCCACTCAGTCGTTGCGATGACATTTGCCCTGGGGGTTAGTACCGTCCCGCGCCGCATCACGGCGCGCGCCAACGATTCCAGGAGACCACCATCCGCCACCGTCCCATGCCCGCGCGCAGAAGCCTCGACGACCTGCTGGCCCACAGCGCCTGGTACCCGGCATTGCCCGAGGCGACGCGGTCGCATGTGCGAGAGCGGATGCGCGAGGCCGAGGTGCCGGCGGGCACCGCGCTGTGCCGCGTGGGCGACGCGCCGCTGCACTGGTATGGCGCCATCGAGGGCCTGCTGAAGTGGTCGGTGGGCAGTGCCGACGGTCGCTCGGTCACGCTCGGCGGCCTGTCGGTGGGCAGCTGGTTCGGCGAGGGCACGGTGCTGCGCGGCGCCGCCCGCACGGCCGACGTGATCGCGCTGCGCGACAGCCGGGTGGCGCTGATGCCGGCCGAGGTCTTCGACTGGTTGCGCAGCCACGAGCCCGGCTTCGCCGACTACCTGCTGCACCAGATCAACGAGCGCATGCACTGGTTCCTGGGCAACTTCGCCGCCCACCACCTGCTGGACACCGACAGCAACGTGGCGCGGGCGCTGGTGGGGCTGTTCCATCCGTGGCTGCATCCGGGCAGCGACCCGCACCTGCAGGTCACGCAGGAGGAGATCGCGCACCTCTCGGGCGTGTCGCGCCAGCGCTGCAACGCCGCGCTCAAGCGCCTGGCCACCGACGGGCTGGTCGAGCTGGAGTACGGCGGCATCACGGTGGTCGACCTGGCCGCGCTGCGCGCCCGCGTGCCTGGCGCCTGAACGGCACCTGGCCGCCCGCTACACGCCCAGCCGCTGTGCCAGTGCGTCGGGCTGCGCCAGCAACTCGGCCGAGGCGCCGGCCAGCACGATGCGGCCCTTCTCCATCACCACCGCCTGGTCGGTGTGGTGCAGCACTTTGTGCCAGTCGCGGTCCACGATCAGCGTGGCGATGCCGCTGGCACGGATCTCGGCGATCACGCGCCAGATCTCCGTCACGATCAGCGGCGCCAGGCCCTCGGTGGCCTCGTCCAGGATCATCAGGCGCGGATTGGTCATCAGCGCCCGGCCGATGGAAAGCATCTGCTGCTCGCCGCCCGACAGCTGCTGGCCGCCGTGCGACAGCCGCTCCGACAGCCGCGGGAAGGTGGCCATCACGCGCTCGAAGGTCCAGGCGCGGCTGCCGTCGATGCCGGGCCGCGCGGCCATCACCAGGTTCTCGCGCACCGACAGGTTGGGGAAGATGCCCCGGCCCTCGGGCACGTAGCCGATGCCCAGCCGCGCCATCTTCTCGGGCGCCCAGCCGGTCACGTCGCGGCCATCGGCCAGCACCTGGCCGGAGGCGGGGCGGACATAGCCCATCAGGCTGCGGATCAGCGTGGTCTTGCCCATGCCGTTGCGGCCCAGCAGGCCCACGGCGCAGGCGGCGGGCACCTGCGCATCGACGCCGCGCAGGATGTGGCTGTCGCCGTAGTAGGTGTTGAGGTCGCGGATGGAGAGCATGGAAGGCGGCTTCGCTTCAGTGTTCATCGCCCAGGTAGGCGGCGCGCACGTCGGGATTGGTGCGGATGGCCTCGGGCGTGCCGGTGGCGATGACGGCGCCGTTGACCATCACCGTGATGCGGTCGGCCACGCGGAAGACGGCGTCCATGTCGTGCTCCACCAGCAGGATGGCGTGGCGGGCCTTGAGCCGCTGCAGCAGCGCGAGCATGCGGTCGGTCTCCTCGGCGCCCATGCCAGCCAACGGCTCGTCCAGCAGCAGCACGCGCGGGCACGTGGCCAGGCACATGGCCACTTCGAGTTGGCGCTTGGCGCCGTGGCTCAGCGTGCCGGCGATGCGGTGCGCTTCGGTGCTCAGGCCCGCGGCCTCCAGCGCCTCGTGGGCGGCGGTGTTGCTGGCCTGGCAGCGTGCCGACGATTCCCAGAAGGCCCAAGCCCGCGGCGTCGCCGCTTGCGCAGCCAGGCGGCAGTTCTCCAGCACGGTGAACTCGCCGAAGATGGTGGTGCGCTGGTAGCTGCGGCCCACGCCGCCCAGCGCGCGGCGCGGCTGGGGCAGGGCGGTGATGTCGCGGCCATCGAGCGTGATGCGGCCGGCCGAGGCCTCGATCTCGCCCGAGAGCATGTTGATCAGCGTGGACTTGCCGGCACCGTTGGTGCCGATCACCGCATGCACCTCGCCCACGTGCAGGTCGAGCGTGACCTCGCTCACCGCCACCAGGCCGCCGAAGCGGCGCGTGAGGCCCTGCACACCAAGCAGTGCCGCGGTCGATTCGACGGCGTTCATCGTGCCGCTCCTTTGCTGGCGGCCATCGGCGACAGCCGCTCCCGCAGGCCGATCAGCCCCTTGGGCAGCAGCGCCACGAAGACGATGATGACGATCCCCAGGCTCAGCTGCCAGTGATCGGCCAGCGGGCCCACCAGGCCGTGGGTGGACAGAACTTCCTTCAGCAGGGTGAAGGCCACCGCCCCCAGCACCGCGCCGCGCAGGTGGCCCAGGCCACCCAGGATGATCATCAGCAGCACCTCGCCCGAGTTGTGCCAGGCCATCAGCTCGGGATTGACCACGCCGTCGCGCGCCGCCACCAGAAAGCCCGCCAGCCCGGCCAGCGCACCCGCGATGACGAAGGCCGCCAGCTTGTAGGCATAGGTGGGAAAGCCCACCGCCCGCATGCGCTGCTCGCTCACGCGGATGCCCGCGAGCGCGGCGCCGAAGCGCGAGCGGCGGATCAGCGCCAGCAGGCCGTAGGTGCCCGCCAGCGCCGCCAGCACCACATAGAACAGCACCAGGCGGTTCTCCATGTCCAGCGCACCGATGGCCGGGCGGATGTACAGGTAGATGCCGTCGCTGCCGCCGCCCACCGGCGTGTCGTGGAAGACGAAGAAGGCCATCTGCGCGAAGGCCAGCGTGACCATGATGAAGTAGACGCCGCGCGTGCGCAGGCTCAAAGCGCCCACCACCAGCGCATAGAGCGCCGCGCCGCCCATGGCCAGCACCAGCAGCACCAGCAGGTTGCCGCCCTCCTTGCCCGAAGCCAGCACGGTGATGTACGCGCCGATGCCGTAGAAGGCGGCATGGCCCAGGCTCACCAGCCCGGTCATGCCCACCAGCAGTTCGAGGCTGAGTGCGAAGATGGCAAGGATCATCACCTTCACCACCAGGTCGGCCGCATAGCCGCCCAGCAGCGGCCCCGCGATGGCCAGGATCACGGCGGCGGCCAGCGGCAGCAGTGCGCCCTGGGGCAGGCCGCCGGTGCGGGTTGGGGTGGAGGAGGGCAAGGGTGGGGTCATCGCGGAAGACGTGGTGGTGTTCATGCGCGCTTGCCCATCAAACCCTCGGGGCGCCAGATCAGGATGATGGCCATGAGGAGGTAGATGCCGATGCCGCTCAGCTCGGCGAAGAAGACCTTGCCGAAGGTGTCGACGAAGCCGACCAGCAGCGAGGCCACGAGCGCGCCGGTGATGGAGCCGATGCCGCCGATCACCACCACCACGAAGCAGATGATCAGCACGCTGGCGCCCATGTTGGGATAGACCGAGGACATGGGCGCCGCGATCATGCCGGCCAGGGCCGCCAGCGCCACGCCGGCCGCGAAGACGATGCGGTAGAGCTTGCGGATGTCGATGCCCAGGCCGCGCACCATGTCGCGATTGCTGGCGCCGGCGCGGATCATCATGCCGAGCCGGGTGCGGTTGACCACCGCATACATGGCCACCGCCAGAACGATGCAGGCCACCGACGCGAAGATGCGATACCACGGGTAGCTCATCACGTCGCCCAGCGCGAAGCTGCCCGCCAGCCAGCCCGGCAACGGCACGCCGTGCACATCGTTGCCCACCAGGATCGAGCGCAGTTCCTCGAACACCAGGATCAGGCCGTAGGTCATCAGCACCTGCTGCAGGTGGTCGCGCTGGTAGAGGTAGCTGAAGAAGGCCCATTCCAGCGCATAGCCCAGCGCCGCCGCCAGTAGCACGCCGGCCACCAGCATCAGCAGGAAGCTGTCGCCGAACAGCGGCGCCAGCGAGAACGCCATGTACGCGCCGATCATGTAGAAGCTGCCGTGCGCCAGATTGATGACGCCCATGATCCCGAAGATCAGCGTCAGGCCCGAGGCAAGCAGGAACAGCAGCAGCCCGTACTGCACCGAGTTCAGGCATTGGACGAGGAAGGTGCCGAGTTCCACGAGTGAGGTTCCGAGATGCGAATTGAAGAGGGGCCGGCCCGGCTGAGCGTCTATTCCGTTCGGCCTGAGCCTTCACTCCGTTCGGCCTGAGCTTGTCGAAGGCCGTGCACGGCGCGGTGCCGGGCTTCGACAGGCTCAGCCTGAACGGTTGTGGTGGCTCAGCCCAAACCTTAGATGCGGCTCAGCCCCAACAGTCGACGCGGCTCAGCCCGAGCGATGGGAGTGATCTCAGGCTGGCAGAAGAAGATCGGTCCTACCGAGCAGGCAGGATCGCTTACATCCTGCATCCACGCCCAGGGTCTGCAAGACCCTTGATCGCCACATTCACCAGCTTGTTCTCCTTGCCATCCACCTTTCGCAGATAGATGTCCTGCACCGGGTTGTGGGACTTGCCCACGGTGAAGGCGCCGCGGGGGCTGTCGATCTTCGCCTTCTCCACCGCGGCGGCGAACTCGGCCTTCTTGCTGGCATCGCCCTTGGTCGCGGCCAGACCGACGCCCAGCATCTGCGCCGCGTCGTAGCCTTGCACGGCGTAGACGTCGGGCTGCAGCTTGAAGGTCTTGGCGTAGGCGGTGCGGAAGGCGTTGTCCTTGGGCGTGTTCAGGCCATCGGCATAGTGCAGCGTGGTCAGCATGCCGGCGGCGGCGTCGCCCTGGGCGTCCAGCGTGCCGTCGGTCAGGAAGCCGGGGCCGTACAGCGGGATGGTCTTGTTCAGGCCGGCAGCCGCATAGTCCTTCACCAGCTTGACGGCGCCGCCGCCGGCCATGAACGAGTACACGGCGTCGGGCTTGGCCGCCGCGATCTCGGTCAGCAGGGCCTGGAACTCCACATTGGGGAAGGGCAGGGTGAGTTGCTTGACCACCTTGCCGCCGCCCTTCTCGAAGCCTTCCTTGAAGCCGGCCGTCGACTCATCGCCGGCGGCGTACTTCCAGGTCAGGGTGATGGCGGTCTTCTTGCCTTCCTTGGCGGCGACCACGCCCATGGCATAGGCCGGCTGCCAGTTGCTGAAGCTGCTGCGGAAGATGTTGGGCGCGCACATGGGGCCGGTCACCGCGTCGGCGCCGGCGTTGGGCACGATCAGGATGGTGCCGCTTTCCTTGGCCGCCTTGGCCATGGCCATGGCCACGCCGGAGTGCACGGTGCCGATGATCACGTCGACGTTGTCGCGCTTGATCAGCTTGTTGACGTTGTCGGTGGCTTTGGCCGGGTCGGACTCGTCGTCCACCTTGAAGTACTCGATCTCGCGGCCGCCGAGCTTGCCGCCCTGCTCGTCCACGTAGAGCTTGAAGCCGTTCTCGATGGCCACGCCCAGCGCGCTGTAGGTGCCGCTGAAGGGCAGCATCAGGCCGACCTTGAGCTTGCCGGCGCCTTGGGCCGAAGCGGCGGCGGCCAGACCGGCCAGGGCAAAGGCGGCGAGGGTGTTGCGGGGGAAGCGGATGGGCATGCGTCTGTCTCCTGGATTGTCGTGAAATTACTTTACAACTAAAGCAATGTAGGCGGCTTCGGTGTTTACCTGGGCGCGGCAGCGGGTGCCCCGCGCAAGGAAGGCGCGAGCATGCGGCCTGTGGCCTCGATCACCTGCTCGGGTTGATCCCTATGGGGCGAGTGGCCGCAGCCCGGAATGGGCAGCAGCTGGGTGCCGGGCACGCGCGCCGCGATGCCCTCGATCTGCGCCAGCGTTCCGTACTCGTCGTCCAGGCCCTGGATGGCGAGCACCGGGCAATGGATGCCTTCGATGTCGGCTTCGATGTTCCAGGCGCGGAAGGCCGGTGCCAGCCAGATGTCGTTCCAGCCGCGGAAGGCCGAGTCCACGTCGTCGTGATAACGGGCCAGGCGCGCGCGCAGGTCCGCATGGTCGTAGGCCTGGCGGGCGAGCTCGATGTTGTGCACCGTCACGTCCTCGACGAAGAGGTGCGGCGCCAGCAGCACCAAGCCGGCCACCGCCTGTGGATGGCGGGCGGCGAAGAGCAGGGCGATGGAGCCGCCGTCGCTGTGACCGAAGAGCCACACGGGCGTGTCGATGCCCAGGGCTGCGAGGAAGGCGGGCAGCACCTCGTTGGCCTGACGGTGCATGAAGTCCACGGTCAGCGGCTCGTTGGCGGGCCGCGGCGTGGAGCGGCCATAGCCGGGGCGCGAGTACACCAGGCCGCGCACGCCCAGCGCCTGGCACAGGCGGTCGGGGAAGTCCTTCCACATCGCCACCGAGCCCAGCCCTTCGTGCAGGAAGACGACGAGCGGTGCCGTCTCGGCACCCGCAGGCACGATGAAGCGGTGCTCGATGCGCACCGCCCGGCCGCGCCAGTCGATCTCGGCGAAGTCGACGGTGCTCATGGTCTTGCTCCTTCCCCCGCTGGGGGAAGGTGGGGATGGGGGCCCGTGCGGACGCAAGGGGCGCTGCCGGCCCCCACCCCAGCCCTCCCCCAGCGGGGGAGGGAGCAAGACAGCGCGCCTGCTCTCGGTACCGCGTGATCGTGCATGGCCATTCGACTCATGCCTGCTCCCGCTCTCGCAGCCGGAAGCGCTGGATCTTGCCCGTCGCCGTCTTGGGCAGCTCGTCGATGAACTCGATCAGCCGCGGGTACTTGTAGGGCGCGAGCCGGTCCTTCACGAAGGCCTTGAGTTCGGCATCGGTGGCGGGCTGGCCGGGCTTGAGCACCACGTAGGCCTTGGTCTTGGTCAGCCCCTCGGCATCGGCCACGCCGATGACGGCGGCCTCCAGCACGGCGGGATGCTGCACCAGCGTGGCCTCGACCTCGAAGGGCGAGACATAGATGCCGCTGACCTTGAGCATGTCGTCGCTGCGGCCGGCGTAGGTGTAGTAGCCCTCGGCATCGCGCACGTACTTGTCGCCGGACTTGGTCCAGCCGCCCAGGAAGGTGTCGCGCGTCTTCTCGCGGTTGCCCCAGTACATCAGCGCACTGCTCGGGCCGCGGATGTAGAGGTCGCCCACCTCGCCATCGTGCACGGGGCGGCCGTCCTCGCCGCGCAGCTCCACCTCGTAGCCCTCGACCGGGCGGCCGGTGCTGCCGTACCGGACGTCGCCCGGCCGGTTGGAGAGGAAGACATGCAGCATCTCGGTGGAGCCGATGCCATCGATGATGTCGCAGCCGAAGTGCGCCTTGAAGCGCTGGGCGATGTCCGCCGGTAGCGCCTCGCCGGCGGAGGAGCCCATGCGCAGCGCCACCTGATCGCGTGCAGGCAACTGCGACGAGGCCAGCATGCCCGCATAGCCCGTGGGTGCGCCGAAGAAGACCGTCGGCCGGTGCTCGGCCTGCGTCCAGCGCTTGAAGACGGCCTCGGGCGTGGGCCGCTCGGCCATCAGCACCACGCTGGCGCCCACCGACAGCGGAAAGGTCAGCGCATTGCCCAGGCCATAGGCGAAGTAGAGCTTGGCGGCCGAGAAGCACACGTCCTGCTCGGTCAGCTGCAGCACCGCCTTGCCGTAGAGCTCGGCCGTCCACCACAGGTTGCCATGGGTGTGGACGGTGCCCTTGGGCTTGCCGGTGGAGCCAGAGGAATAGAGCCAGAAGCCCGGGTCGTCGGGCGTGGTGGGCGCGGGGGCGGGCCGTGGCTCGGCGGCGGCGATGGCGTCTTCGAGCGCCTGCATGCCGCGCGGCAGCTCGCCCGTGGGCTGGGCCACGATCACCGACTGCAGCTCGTGCGTGCCCCTCTCCATCGCGCTCTGCAGCACCGGCAGCAGCGCACCGCCGACCAACGCGGCCTGGGCGCGGCTGTGTTCGAGCATGTAGGCATAGTCGTCGACCGTGAGCAGGGTGTTGACGGCCACCGGCACCACGCCGGCGTACAGGCTGCCCAGGAAGCACACGGGCCAGTCCTGCGTGTCGTGCATCAGCAGCAGCACGCGCTCCTCGCGGCGCACACCGGCGGCGGCCAGGGCCGCAGCCAGGCGGCGGGCGCGGTCTTCCAGCTCGCCATAGCTCAGCACGCCGCGGTCGTCGATGTAGGCGGGCTTGGCGGCGCGGCCGCGGTTGAGGGCGAACAGGTGTTCGGCGAAGTTGAAGCGGGCGGGCAGGCTCATCGTTGTCTCCTAATCACTCCCTGGGGGCTCTTCTTATTTGTCAGGCGCGTGTCACGGCACCAGCGCATCCAGCACCGCAGGGCTGGTCTGCACCGCCGCACGCCGGTGATAGAAGTCCAGCGCCCGCAGGCCGCCCAGCTCGGCGCCGCCACCGGCGCGGCCCGGGCCGCCGTGCAGCGACATCGGCATCACGTTGCCGTGGCCGGTGTGCGCCTGCGCCACCTCGGGCGTCACGGCATGCACGCGGCCGTGGCTTGCGGCCAGGGCGAGCGCGGCGCGGCCGATCTCGGCCGGGTCGTCGCCGTAGACCGAGGCCACCAGCGAGCCCAACCCGCGTTCGGTCAGGGCCAGCGCATGCGGCAGGTCGCGGTAGGGCAGGAGCGTGGCGACGGGACCGAACACCTCCACGTCGTGCACCACGGCCGCGCTGTCGGCATCGCGGGCGCCCAGCAGCACCGGGCCGATGCAGGCGGCGATGGCCGGGTCGCAATCCACCAGCGCGGCGCGGCGGCCGTCGTGCAGCACCTCGGTCGCGGCCTCCAGTTGCTGCAGGCCCTGCTGGACGGAGGCCAACTGCTCGCGGCTGACCAGCGAACCCATGCGCACCGACTCGTTGCGCGGATTGCCCACGCTCACTTTCGCCAGCCGGGCGGAGACGGCCTCGGCCACCGGCGCATAGAGCGCCTCGGGCACCAGAACGCGGCGGATGGCGGTGCATTTCTGGCCCGACTTGACCGTCATCTCGCGCACCACCTCCTTGACCAGCAGCTCGAACACCGCATCGCCGGGCGCGGCGCCGGGCAGCAGCAGGGCGCTGTTGAGGCTGTCGGCCTCGATATTGGCGCGTACCGAATGGCGAGCCACCGCCGCATGGCCGCGGATCAGCGCCGCGGTGTCGGCCGAGCCGGTGAAGGAGACCAGATCGAAGGGCGTCAGCGCATCCATCAACCCGGCCGAGCTGCCGCAGACGATGGACAGCGCCCCCGGCGGCAGCACGCCGGCCTCGATCACGTCGCGCACCATGCGCTGCGTGAGCCAGGCGGTGGCCGTCGCGGGCTTGACGATCACCGGCACGCCCGACAGCAGGGCCGGTGCCGCCTTCTCCCACAGCCCCCAGGCCGGGAAGTTGAAGGCATTGATGAACAGGGCCACGCCCTGCACCGGCACCTGCACGTGCTGGGACTGGAAGACCGGCTCGCGGCCCAGCCGCACTGGCTCGCCGTCCTTCAGTGCGTGGGCGTCGCCCAGCGACTCGCCCCACTTGGCGTACTGGCCCAGCGTGAAGATGCCGCCGTCGATGTCCACCGCCGAGTCGTTCTTCACCGTGCCCGAATTGGCGGTGGCGATCTCGTAGTAGGCATCGCGGTTGGCCTGCAGCACCTTGACGATGGCGGCCAGCAGGCCGGCACGCTCGCGGTAGCTCAGCGCCCGCAGCGCCGCGCCGCCGGTCTGGCGTGCGAAGGCGAAGGCGGCGGGCAGGTCCAGACCGGTGGCGTCGACGCGCACGAGCTCGGTGCCGAGCACCGGGTCGACCAGCGGCGTGCCGGCGCCGGTGCCCGCCTGCCAGCGGCCGGCGACGTGGTTCTGGAGAAGTTCGGTGGTCATCGCTCAGGCGCCTTTGGTGAATTCGATGCGGCCCTCGGGCAGCAGGTAGAGCACCAGCGCGCGGCCGTCGCTCACGGTGGGCCGGTGGGCGCTGCCCGGCGGGTAGACGCACCAGCCGGCGGGCCGGCCGTCGAAGGCGGCGCGGCTGTCCGCGAGCGGCATGATCAGGTCGATCTCGCCGTTCGGGTGCACATGGTGCGGACCTGCAATGTCCTGCATGTCGACCACGTCGACCGAGAAGCGATGCAGGGCGTCCTCGGCTTTGAAGACGCGGCCGTAGCGGATGCCGCCGCCCTCGCGCTCGCACAGCCAGCCCTGGGCCACGCCCTCTTCGCAGCTGGCCTTGAGCTGGGCATAGGTGGCGCTGCGCGCTCCGTGCTCGGCGTTGAGCCAGGCGTCCAGCGCGGCATCGAGCGGCCGGCCGGCGATCTGGGCCGTCAGTGCGGCCACCTGGGCATGGAAGGCTTGCTTGGACATCGTGGATCTCGCTGTCGGGGTGCTTGTCTCTCTGCGGGTTGACGCCAGTGCTTGCCGGCGCCGTTCATGTGCAGTATCTTGCTTGCGGACGAACCATAGAAGCGCACCTGATGCATGTCAAGCAACATAGTGCATGTTGGGTGTTATCCCTAGGTGCGGTGAAGACGGAAGGGCCGGCGATGAATCGGCCGACGCGAGGGCCGGTGGCGCCTCGCGACAATCGCGTTGTGAAGGACGATGCAATGAGCGAACCCGAGAGCGCGCTGCGGCCTGGTGAGGCGGAAGCGGACGCGCATCCGCCGGAGGCGGCCAACACCGCCTCGGGCGGCGAAAACCGCCATCCGCTGCTGGCGGCCGTGGGCGAGCGCGCCCGCAGCCTGCGCGCGCGGCGCGGACTGACGCGCAAGGCCGTGGCGCAGGCGGCCGACGTGTCGGAGCGCCACCTGGCCAACCTCGAATACGGCATGGGCAACGTGTCGATCCTGGTGCTGCAACAGGTGGCGGGCGCGCTGCAGTGCTCCATGGCCGAGCTGCTCGGCGACGCGACCACCAGTTCGCCCGAATGGCTGCTGATCCGCGAACTGCTCGAAAACCGCAGCGAGGCCGACCTGCGCCGCGCCCGCATCGCGCTGGGCGAGCTGTTGGGCACTGCCGGCATCGACCCGGCCCGCAAGCGCCGCTTTGCACTGGTGGGCCTGCGCGGCGCCGGCAAGTCCACGCTGGGCCAGATGCTGGCCGAGGACCTGGGCTTGCCCTTCATCGAGCTCAGCCGCGAGATCGAGAAGTTCGCAGGCTGCAGCGTGCGCGAGATTCACGACCTGTACGGCACCAACGCGTACCGCCGCTACGAGCGCCGCGCGCTGGAAGAAACGGTGCAGATCTACGGCGAGGTGGTCATCGCCACGCCGGGCGGCATCGTCTCCGACCCGGCCACCTTCAACGAGCTGCTGGCCCACTGCACCACCGTGTGGCTGCAGGCCCGGCCCGAGGAGCACATGGGCCGCGTCATCGCCCAGGGCGACATGCGCCCCATGGCCGCCAGCCGCGAGGCGATGGACGACCTCAAGCGCATCCTCGACGGACGTGCGGCCTTCTATTCCAAGGCCGACCTCACGGTCGACACCGGCGGCACCACGCTGCCGCAGGCTTTCGAGGCGCTGCGGGCGGCGGTGCAGAAGGTAATGGCCGAGCCGGCCGGCGCCTGAGCACGGCGCAGCGTCTGGTCGCCGTCGTTCAGGGGGCGAACACTTCCTGCAACGTTGCCAGCGTCTTGGCGAGGGTCTTTGCGGACAGCGCGCCCATCTTGCGGACCAGGCGGACCTTGTCCACCGTGCGAAGCTGGTCCAGCAGGATCAGGCCTTCGGCGCCCGCGTGCGTCACGGGGATGCGGAAGGGCGCGGCAAAGCCCTTGGACGTCATCGGCGCCACGATCACGGTGCGCAGGTGATTGTTCAGCTCGGCCGGCGAGACGATGACGCACGGCCGGGACTTCTGGATCTCGCTGCCCACTGTGGGGTCAAGGTTGACCAACCAGATTTCTCCGCGCTTCACCAGGCCAAGTCCTCGTCGCCTTCGTTGCCGAATTCGCCCATGACCAGCGCATCGCCGCCCTGGGTGCTCACGCGGGCTGCGGCTTCCGCCCAGCCTTCCCGGACGCGGGGCGCGGCTTTGCGCAGCAGGATGACGCCGTTCTCGACAAGCAATTCGGCGTCAGTGACGTCCTCCAGACCGGCCTGAGCCAGCACAGTCTTGGGGAGCACGACGCCCTTGCTGTTGCCGATGGCGCGGATGGTGACGGCGATAGCGGGCATAGTAATAACAATGTTATTACGATCAGCGCTGGCCTGTCCAGAACCGCTTGCAACAACGTCATCTGGCCTTGCTGCCGTCCGCCCTGAGTTGGTCGAAGACGGCTCGGCGCGCAGGCGAAGGAATTGCCTCTGGTCACGTCGCGGCCTTGGTTGCTCCCTCGGGATACCCCCAGCCCAAAAACCCGGCAGGCCCTCTCCGCCTTGACTTGACGCGCCCGTAAACATGCATAATGATGCATGTCATCGACGAAGCAACATGCAAAGTGCTTCCGGTTGACCCACCCAGGAGACACCCCATGAGCGAGAGCGCAGCAGCAAGCAGCACCACCGCGGCCCAGGCGCCGGTGGACTACCGCACGGACCCCAGCCAGTACAAGCACTGGAAGCTCAGCATTGACGGCGCCATTGCCCGGCTGACGCTGGACATCGCCGAGGACGGCGGCCTGCGCCCCGGCTACAAGCTCAAGCTCAACAGCTACGACCTGGGCGTGGACATCGAACTGCACGACGCCCTCAACCGCGTCCGCTTCGAGCACCCCGAAGTGCGCACGGTCATCGTCACCAGCGCCCGCGACCGCATCTTCTGCTCGGGCGCCAACATCTTCATGCTGGGTCTCTCCAGCCATGCCTGGAAGGTGAACTTCTGCAAGTTCACCAACGAGACGCGAAATGGCATCGAGGACTCGTCGAAGCACTCCGGCCTCAAGTTCCTGGCCGCCGTCAACGGCGCCTGCGCCGGCGGCGGCTACGAGCTGGCCCTGGCCTGCGACGAGATCATGCTGGTGGACGACCGCTCCTCCGCCGTCAGCCTGCCCGAGGTGCCGTTGCTGGGCGTGCTGCCCGGCACCGGCGGCCTCACCCGCGTGACCGACAAGCGCCATGTGCGCCACGACCTGGCCGACATCTTCTGCACCAGCGTCGAAGGCGTGCGTGGCCAGCGCGCCGTCGAATGGCGCCTGGTCGACGCGGTGGCCAAGCCGGCGCAGTTCGCTGCGGCCGTGCAGGAGCGCGCGATGAAGCTCGCCGAAGGCAGCCCCCGTCCCGCCGGCGTCCGCGGCATCGCGCTGCCCCGCTTGGAACGTGAGGAATCGGCCGACGGCATGCGCTACTCGCATGTCGAGGTGTCGGTGGACCGCGCCAAGCGCACCGCCACGCTCACGCTCAAGGCCCCGCAGTCCGCACTGCCGGCCGACATCGCCGCCATCGAGGCCGCTGGCGCCGGCTGGTGGCCGCTGGCCCTGGCCCGCGAGCTGGACGACGCCATCCTGCACCTGCGCACCAACGAGCCCGACATCGGCACCTGGCTGCTCAAGACCCGCGGCGAGGCCGAGGCCGTGCTGGCCGCCGACCGCCAGCTGCTGGCGCACCAGGACCACTGGCTGGCCCGCGAGACGCTGGGCGCGCTGCGCCGCACCTTCGCGCGGCTGGACGTGTCCTCGCGCACGCTGTTCGCCGTGGTGGACGAGGGCTCCTGCTTCGCCGGCCTGTTCGCGGAGTTGGCCTTCGCCGCCGACCGCACCTACATGCTGGCCCTGCCCGACGCGCCCGAGAAGGCGCCGAAGCTGGTGCTGGATGAACTCAACTTCGGCCTGCTGCCGCTGGTCAACGACCAGAGCCGCCTGCAGCGCCGCTTCTACGAAGAGGCCGGCCCGATGGAGGCCGCCCGCGGCGCCGCCGGCCGACCCATCGATGCCGACGAGGCGATGACGCTGGGCCTGGTCACCGCCGCGCCCGACGACATCGACTGGGAGGACGAACTGCGCATCGCGCTGGAAGAGCGCGCCGCCATGTCGCCCGACGCCCTCACCGGCCTGGAGGCCAACCTGCGCTTCGCCAGCCAGGAGAACATGCTGACCCGCATCTTCGGGCGGCTGTCGGCCTGGCAGAACTGGATCTTCCAGCGTCCCAATGCAGTCGGCGAGGCAGGCGCCTTGAAGGTCTACGGCACCGGCCAGAAGGCGGGCTTCGACATGAAAAGGGTCTGACCCCCAGGCTCCGCGGACTGCGTCCGCGCCGCCCACCCCCTTGCAGGGGGCGACGCCTGCGGCCAGCCCTTCGACGGGCTCAGGACAGGACAAAGCCGGTTCCGCGGCATATCCAGCGAAGACGGCGTTCCCCACTTCCTTCTTTCTCTCAACGAGGTCGAGACATGAGCAGCATCAACTACAGCGAGAAGATCCCCAACAACGTCAACCTGGCCGAGGACCGCACGCTGCAGCGCGCGCTCGAAGGCTGGCAGCCCAACTTCATCAACTGGTGGGACGACGTGGGCCCCGAGGGCTCCACCAACTACGACGTCTACCTGCGCACCGCCGTGAGCGTGGACCCCAACGGCTGGGCCCAGTTCGGCCACGTCAAGATGCGCGACTACCGCTGGGGCATCTTCCTGAACCCGGGCGACCCTAGCCGTGAGATCCACTTCGGCGACCACAAGGGTGAGAAGGCCTGGCAGGACGTGCCCGGCGAGCACCGCGCCAACCTGCGCCGCATCATCGTCACGCAGGGCGACACCGAGCCCGCTTCGGTCGAGCAGCAGCGCCATCTGGGCCTTACCGCGCCCAGCCAATACGACCTGCGCAACCTCTTCCAGGTCAATGTGGAAGAAGGCCGCCACCTGTGGGCCATGGTCTACCTGCTGCACAAGCACTTCGGCCGCGACGGCCGCGAAGAGGCCGAGGCGCTGCTGGAGCGCCAGAGCGGCGACGAGAACAACCCCCGCATCCTGGGCGCGTTCAACGAGAAGACGCCGGACTGGCTGAGCTTCTTCATGTTCACCTACTTCACCGACCGCGACGGCAAGTTCCAGCTGTCGGCCCTGGCCGAGTCCGCCTTCGATCCGCTGGCGCGCACCACCAAGTTCATGCTGACCGAAGAGGCCCACCACATGTTCGTGGGCGAGTCGGGCGTCAGCCGCGTCATCCAGCGCACCTGCCAGGTGATGAACGAACTCAAGACCGACGATCCGAAGAAGGTGCGCGAGGCCGGCGCCATCGACCTGGAGACCATCCAGCGCTACCTCAACTTCCATTACTCGGTGACCATCGACCTGTTCGGCGCCGACCAGTCCAGCAACGCCGCCACCTTCTACAGCTCGGGCCTCAAGGGCCGCTACGAAGAAGGCAAGCGCACCGACGACCACGTCCTCAAGAACCAGACCTACAAGGTGCTGGAGGTCAAGGACGGCCAGTTGCTCGAGAAGGAAGTGCCGATGCTCAATGCCCTCAACGAGGTGCTTCGCGACGACTTCATCAAGGACTCGGTGGCCGGCGTGAGCCGCTGGAACAAGGTGATCGAGAAGGCGGGCATCCCCTTCCGGCTCACCGTGCCGCACAAGGCCTTCAACCGCGCCATCGGTGCCCTGGCCGGCATCCGCATGTCGCCGGACGGCCGCGTGGTGAGCGAGACCGAGTGGGAGGCCAAGAAGAAGGAATGGCTGCCCACCGACGAGGACCGCGCCTTCGTGGCCTCGCTGATGGGCCGCGTGGTCGAGCCCGGCAAGTTCGCCAACTGGATCGCACCGCCGGTCATGGGCATCAACCGCCAGCCCGTCGATTTCGAGTACGTGCGTTTCGCCTAAGGCGTCTGGCGCCCTCTCTGCCTCGGACACCCTACGACCCGTTCGCGTTGAGCCTGTCGAAACGCCGCGCAAGGCTTCGACAAGCTCAGCCCGAACGGTCTGGGAATACCGACCGGCGATCGGGGCAGTGGGCTGGAGGCACGCATAGTCAGTCAAAGCGGGCGGTGACGCCCGTCCTTCCTGCGCGAGAGGCCCTGAGGTCGTGGCGACGCAGGCGGACCGAGAAAGAGAGAAACGATGGAAACGGCTGAAGCTGTGGCGGTCATCAGGCAGCACCTGATCGATCCCGAGATCTGCATCCGCTGCAACACCTGCGAGGCCACCTGCCCCATCGGGGCGATCACGCACGACGACCGCAATTACGTGGTCAAGGCCGACGTGTGCAACGGCTGCATGGCCTGCATCTCGCCCTGCCCGACGGGCTCCATCGACAACTGGCGCACCGTGCCAGCGGCCAAGGCCTATCCGATCGAGGAGCAGCTTCTGTGGGACGAGCTGCCCGCGGAGCTGACGCCCGAACAGCTGGCGGCCGAAGGCGTGCCTGCCGATGCCGCCGAGGCCGCGCCCGCCGCTGCACCGGCAAACGCGGACGCCGTGGCCGAGCCCGGCACCGCGCCTTTCCACTCGGCCAGCTACGGCGCCACCCGCCCGCCCTGGTCGGCCGCGCATCCGTACACCAACCTGCATGCGCCCAAGAGCCCCATCACCGCCACGGTGACGGGCAACTTCAACTGCACCGAAGCCGGCTTCGACAGCGAGACGCACCACATCGTGCTGGACTTCGGCGTCATGCCCTTCCCGGTGCTGGAAGGCCAGTCCATCGGCATCGTGCCGCCGGGCACCGATGCGCTGGGCCGCGCGCACCAGCCGCGGCAGTACTCGGTGGCCAGCGCGCGCAACGGCGAGCGGCCGGGCTACAACAACCTGTCGCTCACGGTGAAGCGCGTCACGCAGGACCACCAGGGCCAGGCCGTGCGCGGCATCTGCTCCAACTACCTGTGCGACCTCCAGGTGGGCGACACCGTGCAGGTGGTCGGTCCCTTCGGCAGCAGCTTCCTGATGCCCAACCATCCCAGGTCGCACATCGTCATGATCTGCACCGGCACCGGCAGCGCGCCCATGCGGGCCATGACCGAATGGCGGCGGCGCCTGAGGAAGAGCGGCAAGTTCGAAGGCGGCAAGCTGATGCTCTTCTTCGGCGCCCGCACCCAGCAGGAACTGCCCTACTTCGGCCCGCTGACCAGCCTGCCCAAGGACTTCATCGACATCAACCTGGCCTTCTCCCGCACACCCGGGGAGCCGAAGAAATATGTGCAGGACCTGATGCGTGAGCGCGCCGCCGACTTGGCGCTGCTGCTGCGCGACGAGGCTGCACACTTCTACGTGTGCGGCCTCAAGAGCATGGAAGAAGGCGTGGTGCTGGCCCTGCGCGACGTGGCCCACGAGGCCGGCCTGGACTGGGAGCAGATCGCGGCGCGGCTCAAGCAGGAAGGGCGGCTGCACCTGGAGACGTACTGACGGACAAACGACCGGGGGCAGGTACACCACCAGGTCCATAAAGAGCGTCGGCTCGCCAGAGTGCCCCCGACGCGAGACACTTGCGGCTCGCCGTTTCCGGCCCACCTCGCCACGGAGCCTTTGATGAACCGTCCCGCCAGCGTCACCTTCCCCGCCCCCATCGCCCCCGATGCGCTGCCCAGCTTTTCCGCCTACGAGGCGCAGGCGCGCAAGCGCGGCTTCGACGAAGTGACCGAGCGCATGTGGGAGCCGGACACGCAGGTCGCCAGCCACGGCCATCCCTTCGCCGTGGAAGCCTTGATGGTGCAGGGCGAGCTGACCCTCACCGTCGGTGACGAGACCCGGGTGCTGCACCGCGGCGACCGCTTCGTGCTGGCCCCCGATCAGCCGCACGAGGAGCGCTACGGTCCCGACGGTGCGACCTACTGGGTGGCCCGGCTGCATGCGCAGGCCATGCCGCCGCTGGAGGAAGCGCCCCGCTGAGGCGGTTTCGCACCGGATGAAGTTTGCCGAATTCCGCCCCGGTCAGGTCATCGAGGCCGGTCCGCATGCCGTCACCGAGGAAGAGGTGCTCGGCTTTGCCCGCCAGTGGGACCCGCAGTGGTTTCACACCGATCCCGAGGCGGCGGCCGAGGGCGTGTTCGGGGGACTCATCGCCAGCGGCTGGCACACCTGCGCCATCGCCATGCGGCTGGTGGTGCAAGCGGCACTGCACGACTCCGAATCCTTCGCCTCGCCGGGCATCGACCACATCCGCTGGTCCCGGCCCGTGCGTCCCGGCGACCGGCTGCGCCTGCGGGCCGAGGTGATCGAGGCGCGCCGCTCGGACACCAAGGCGCACCTGGGCATCCTGCGCTGGCGCTGGCAGCTGTTCAACCAGCACGATGTGCAGGTGCTGGACGCCATGGTCACCAGCCTGTTCCGGCTGCCCTGAACGCGAGCGGCCCCGCTGGCCATCGTCGGCGCCGTGGATGGCCGGCGCCGCTGACTTCGATGCGCCGCCCGCCTTAGCCCACCGCCGGCAGCACCTCGCCCCGGCATTCGCCGAAGCCGATGCGGGCATGGCCATCGCGTTCGCACCAGCCGCGCAGGATCACCGTGTCGCCGTCCTCCAGGAAGGTGCGCGTCTCGCCGGTGGCCGGCAGGTCGATGGCCTGCGTGCCGCCGCGCGACAACTCGACGATGGCGCCTGCCTCGCCCGGCGTGGGCCCGGAGATGGTGCCGGTGCCCAGCAAGTCGCCCGGCTGCAGGTTGCAGCCGCCCACCGTGTGCTGCGCCACCATCTGCGCGAGCGTCCAGTACTGGTGGCGGAAGCTGGTGGCCGACAGGCGGTCGCCGGCATGCCCCGCCTCACGGTGCCGCGGGCTCTGCAGGCGCACCTCCAGTTGCACGTCGACGCCGCCGTGCGCGCGATTGGCGGCGCTGTCCAGATAGGCCAGCGGCTGCGGTTCGTCGTCCGCACGTTCGAAGGCCACGCGGTAGGGCGCGAGCGCCTCCATCGTCACGATCCAGGGCGACACGCTGGTGCAGAAGTTCTTGCCCAGGAAGGGGCCCAGCGGCGCCATCTCCCAGAACTGGTGGTCGCGCGCCGACCAGTCGTTGAGCAGGCACATGCCGAAGATGTGCGATTCGGCCTGGCCGATGCCGATGGGCCGGCCCTGGGCATTGCCCGGGCCGACGTAGAAGCCCATCTCCAGCTCATAGTCCAGCCGGCGGCAGGGGCCGTACTGCGGTGCGGCGGCACCGGGTGCCATGGCCTGGCCCATGGGGCGGTGGAAGGCCGTGCCGCTGGGCACCACGCTGGAGGCGCGGCCGTGGTAGGCGATGGGCAGCCAGCGGAAGTTGGGCGTGAGCGGATCGTCGGGCTTGAGCACCCGGCCCACGTTCAGCGCGTGATGCACCGAGGTGTAGAAGTCGGTGTAGTCGCCAATGCGGCTGGGCAGGCCCATCTCGGCCTGGGCCTGCGGCACGAGCGCGGCGCGCAGGGCCTCGGCGGCCGAGCCCGTGGCACCGTCGATCAATGCATCGAAGAGCGCAAGACGCAGCGCATGCCAGGCCTCGGGCCCCATGGCCATCAGCGCATTCAGCGTGGGCTGTGACGCGGCCTGCAAGGCCTGCGCGGCCAGCCCGGTGAAGGCGCCGCGGGCCGCCATCGCCTGCAGGTCGATCACCTGGTCACCAATGGCCACGCCACCGCGGAAGGCCTCGTTGGTGCCGGCACGGCGGAACACGCCGAAGGGCAGGTTCTGGATCGGGAAGTCACCGCCCGATGCGTTGGCGCTGGCCAGCCAGCTGCGCGCATCGGCGTCATGGGTGCGGTCGAGCGTCATCGATGCTGCTCCTCAGGCCGAGGCCATCAGGGCGTCGTCGAAGATGGCGACGGCGCGCGTCCAACCCGCGGACGCGCCGCGGATCTTGTGCGGGAAGCAGCTGATGAAGAAGCCATCGGGCGGCAGCGCCTCCAGGTTGTGCAGCTTCTCGATGTGGCAGTAGCCGATGTCGCGGCCGGCCTTGTGGCCTTCCCAGATCAGGCCGGCGTCCTGGGTCTCGCCGTACTTCTGAGCGGTGTGGACGAAGGGCGCGTCCCAGCTCCAGCCGTCGGTGCCCGTCAGGCGCACGCCGCGCTCCAGCAGGTACATGGTGGCCTCGTAGCCCATGCCGCAGCCGCTGGAGACATAGTCGTTCTGACCGTAGCGCTCGCCCGCGCGCGTGTTGACCACCACGATCTCCAGCGGCTTGAGCACATGGCCGATGCGGGCCAGTTCGGCCTCCACGTCGGCGGCCGTCACCACATAGCCGTCCGCGAAGTGGCGGAAGTCCAGCTTCACCCCGGGCTGGAAGCACCACTCGAGCGGCACGGCATCGATGGTGATGGCGGGCTTCTTCTCGCCCAGCGCCTTGTCCATGGTGGAGTGGAAGTGGTAGGGCGCATCCAGGTGCGTGCCGTTGTGGGTGGACAGCTGCACCTGCTCCACCGCCCAGCCCTCGCCGTCGGGCAGGTCGGCCTTCTGCAGGCCGGGGAAGAAGGGCACGATCTGCTCGACCGTGTTCTCGTGCGTGAAGTACTGGATCTTGGGCGCGAAGGGCGGCGGGTCGCTCACCACGTCGTTCTCGAGGTAGATGGACAGGTCGACGAATTTGCGGGGCATCGGGGGTCTCCTTTGAGGAACAAGTGATTCAAGCGGCCGCGGAGCAGGCCATGCCTGCGGCCTCCACGGAACTGGCTTGGCCAGGCCGTGGGCGGCGCCCCCTGGAAGGGGGTGGCGGAGCGCAACGAAGTGCGCGGAGCCTGGGGGTGGTCATCTTTGCCAGCGCAGCAATTTGTGTTCTGCGAAGGCCAGCAAGCCATTGCTGACGAAGCCGATCAGCCCCAGCAGCACGATGCCGGCGAACAGCTCGCTGGCCCGGAAGGCGCGTGCCGCCAGCAGGATGGCCTGGCCCAGGCCGCCCTGCGAGGCGATCATCTCGCCCACCACGGCCACGATCAGCGCAACGGTGAGGGCCAGGCGCATGCCAGCCAGGATGTCGGGCATGGCATGCGGCAGGCCGATCTTGAGGATGAAGGCGGGGCGGGACAGCTGCAGGCAGCGCGTCACCTCGGCCAGCCGCGCATCGACGGTGGCCAGCCCATGCACCGTGGCCAGCAGCACCGGCCACATGGCGCCGAAGGCCACCACCACCAGCACCATGCGCGGGCTCAGCCCGAAGATGGCGATGGCCACCGGCAGCACCGCCGAGGCCGGCAGCGGTCGGATGAACTCCAGCATCGGCTGCAGCCAGGCACGGGCCGCGGCCGAGGCGCCGATGAACACGCCCAGCGCCACACCCGCCAGCGAGGCCAGCAGCCAGCCCTGCAGCATCCGGCCGACGGTGTCGAAGGTCCATGACGCCAGCTCGCCGCGGCCGTTGCCGCGCAGGTTGAAGCCCTCGGCCAGCGCGTCCCAGGTGGCCTGCGGCGTGGGCAGGAAGACGCGACTGACCCAGCCCAGGTTGCTGGCCGCCCACCACAGCGCGATCAGCGCTGCGAGCACCAGGGCCGAGCCCAGCCAGCTGCTCGTCTTCAGGCGCTCGTTCATGCGGCCCCCATCCGGCGGGCGACGCACTGCTGCAGCCGCAGCATGGCAGCATTGACCGCATAGCCCACCACGCCGATCCAGCCCAGCCAGGCCAGCATCAGCGCGGGGTCGAAGCTCTGCTGCGCGATCATCATGGCGTAGCCCATGCCGTTGGGATTGGCAGCGATCTCCACCGTCACCGCCACCACCAGCGCCACGGCCACGCCCAGGCGCAGCGCGACGAAGAGCCGCGGCGCGATGGCCGGCAGCACGATCTTGAAGGCGCGCTCGCGCGCCGAAAGGCCCAGCACGCGGCTCACCTCCAGCAGCCGCGGCTCCACCTGCCGCACGGCCGCCTGCACCAGCAGCATCAGCGGCCAGAACGTGGCGAAGGCGACCACCGCCATCTCCATGCGCACGCCGAAGCCGAACATCAGCATGGCCAGCGGGATCAGTGCCACCGAGGGCACGGTGCGCAGCAGTTCGGTGGTCATGAAGCCCATACGTGCGGCACGCGCCGACAGGCCCAATGCGATGCCGCCGGTCAGCGCGAGCAGGCTGCCGACGCCCAGGCCGAGCGCCGCGGTGCCGAGGGTGAAGGCGGTGGCCTGCCAGAGTGAGCCGTCCAGGGCTGCGCCCCACCACGCTTGGACCGCCGCGCTCACGGGCGCGAGTGAATCGCTGCCCAGGGCCGAGGCGCGTCGGGCGTAGAGCTCGAATGCGAGCAGCAGCAAGGCGGGGATGACCCAGGGGCGCAGGCGGGTGAGGGGGTGTGGCCTGGCGGTCGGCGCTTCGACAGGCTCAGCGCGAACGGACTGGGTTTTGCGTGGCGCCTGGACAGGCTCGGCGCGAACGGTCGCAGCGCCGAGGGCCGTGGGGTCCGCAGCCCGCTCAGCCATGGCCTTCCTCGATGAAGGTGAAGAGCTCGCGCCGCAGGCGCACGAACTCGGGATGCTCGCGCGTGGTGAGCTGGTCGCGGGGTCGGGGAATGGGCACGTCGATCATGCGCGCCAGGCTGGGCCGGCCTGGGCCCGGGTTGGCCTGCAGGGCCACCACGCGGTCGCCGAGGTAGATGGCTTCTTCCAGATCGTGGGTGACGAAGATCACCGTCAGGCCGTCGTCGCGCACCAGGCGCGCCAGCTCGTCCTGCAGGCCCTGGCGCGTCATCGCGTCCAGTGCGCCGAAGGGCTCGTCCATCAGCATCAGCTCGGGCTGCTGGGCCAGGCAGCGGGCGATCTGCACGCGCTGCTGCATGCCGCCCGACAGCTGCAGCGGAAACTTGTTCGCATGCGCCGCCAGGCCGACCTTGGCCAGCACCTCGGCCGCACGGGCTGCATGCTCGGCGGCAGGCACGTGCGCGGCCTCCAGCGCCAGGCGCACATTGCCTTCCACCGTGCGCCAGGGCAGCAGGGCGCGGCCGTAGTCCTGGAACACGAAGGCGATCTCGCGTACGGGCTGCGTGATGGGCACGCCGTGGCGCAGCACGCGGCCCGCCGTGGGCGCGACCAGCGCGCTGGCGGTGCGCAGCAGCGTCGTCTTGCCGCAGCCGCTGGCGCCGACGATGCAGACGAATTCGCCGCGCCGCACCTCGAAGCTCGTGGGCGACAGGATCTCGCGCCCGCCCAGGCGGATGCTCACCTCGTCGAAGCGCAGCAGCGGCGCTTCTGCGCTCGCGGCGCAGCCCGCGATGGGGGCAGCCGCTGCAGCGGCCGGATGTGCCGCCGCGCGGTTCGCAGCGACCATGAAGTCGGGGGCTCCCATGTCGTGCGCCTGGCCTCAGCGCGCGATCAGCCGCGCCACGTCGGGCGTGCCCTTGAGCATGTCCTGGTCCTTCATCAGCCCCACCCAGTAGGCCAGCTGCTTGTCGGTGACGACCGGGCCGGGCGGCGAAATCTGCACCTTGGCCAGCACCTCGGGCGGCAGCTTGATGTACTTGCCGATGGCCGCGCGCACGCGGGCGTCGTTCTTCGCCTGGCCCATGAAGGCCGCCGCCTCCACCAGCGACTCGCGGAAGGCGCGCACCGCCTGCGGGTTCTTCTCGGCCCAGTCGCGACGGGCCGCATGCACGATGGTCTGGTTGCCCTCGGGCAGGAAGGTGGAGTAGTAGCTCGCCACGTAGCCCGCGCCGGATTCGGTGATGCGGCTCATGAAGGGATCGGCCGACACCACCGCGTCCACCGAGCCGCCGCGCAGCAGGTCCGCATGCTGCGGAAAGGCGGCTTCGACGAAGTTGACCTTGCGGTAGTCCACGCCCTGGTCCTTGAGCCAGGCGCGGAAGGTGACATGCAGGAAGGCGCCCAGGCCCGGCACGCCGATCTTCTTGCCCACGCAGTCCTGCGCGCTCTTGATGCCCGAGCCGGCGCGCGCCACCAGGCCGAAGCCGGTGATGCTCTTGGCGGTGAGGCCGCCGCCGGCCACCAGCACCAGATCCAGGCCGCCATCCACCGCCTGCAGGAAGACCGAGGGCGTGGGTCCGCCGATGGTGAGCGAGTCGGACTGCAGAGCGGCCGGGATGGTCGAGTTGAGCGGGATGAACTTGGGCTCGACGTCCAGGCCGCGCTTGGTGAAGTAGCCTTGTTCCTTGGCCACGAAGACCGAGGCGAAGTCGGTCACCGCCGTGAAGCCGAACACGATCTTCGTCATGCCCTGCGCGCGGGCGGGCAGCGCCGCGGCGGTCAGTGTGGCGGCGCCGAGCGCCGAGAGTGCGGTGCGTCTTTTCATCAGGCTTGTCTCCGTGGGTTGGTCTTCTTGGCAGGCGCCGCGGTCGTGCGGACGGCGCGGGGACGGGGCATGGCGGCGCGCAGCCCACCGGCGATGAAGGCCACCAGCAGTGCGCTGCCGGCCGCGTCGTTGGCATGGGCCTTGCCGCCGGACAGGCGCTCCACCCGCGTGTCGGTCAGGTGGTGCAGCAGCGCGCCCAGCGCGAACTGGTAGCCCCAGGCCACCTGCGCCCGCGTGGCATGGGGCAGAGCGCGCTGCAGGGCGTCGATGAAGGCGTTGGCCAGCGGGTCGAAGTAATGGCGCAGCACGCGGTCGGCCTCTTCGGTGGCATGCGACAGCTCGCGGGCCACCAGCAGGGCGTAGTACTCGCCTTCGCTGCTGGCGCGCAGGGCCAGCACCGGCGCGGTGAAGGCGTCGATGATGCGCGGCAGCGTCTTTGCGTTGGCCGGGTCGATGGGCACCGCGGCCAGCGCGGCCAGACGGCGCTCGATGGTCTGGTTCCAGTGCTCGAAGATGGCCTCGAACAGTGCGTTCTTGGGGCCGAAGTAGTAGCCCACCAGCGCCAGCGGCACGCCGGCCTCGTCGGCGATCTGGCGGATGCTCACGGCGTGATAGCCGTAACGGGCGAAGAGCTTCTCCGCCGCCAGCAGGATGGCTTGGCGGCGGTCGGGCCGCGGCTCGGCGGCTATCGCACGCGACGCTCTGCGCGGGGAGAGGGCGGAGTTCGGCCGTGCACTCATGGGCGTATTGAACGACCGTACAACAGTCTTGCACACACGTACAAACCATGAGCCGTGGCGCCTTGGCCTGCTCCCCAGGCGCGCCGCGGTCCCAGTCGCGCAGACGACGCCGCTGGGGCCAATCCGCATTGAGCGTGCTGCACTGCCGCACTACGCTGGCCGGATGACCGCTCCCGCCTACGTACCCCAGATCCGCCTCTTCCAGAACTGGCTGCGCGACCGCCGCGGCCTGGTGTTCGACAGCTACGACGCGCTGTGGCAATGGTCGGTGACCGACCTGCATGGCTTCTGGCAGGCCATCTGGGACTATGCGGGCATCCAGTCGCCGACACCGCACCGCGCGGTGCTGGCCGACCGGCGCATGCCCGGGGCGGTGTGGTTTCCCGGCGCGCAGGTCAACTACGCCTGGGAGGTGCTGCGTCATGTGGAGCCCGCCGATGCGGCTGGCATGCCGGCCATCGTCAGCGAGAACGAGGCGGGCGAGGTGCGCGAGATGTCCTGGCCCGAGCTCCAGCGCCAGATCGCATCGGTGGCGCTCTCGCTCAAGGCCCTGGGCGTGAAGCGCGGCGACCGCGTCGCGGCCTACCTGCCCAACATCCCCGAGACCATGGTCGCCTTCCTGGCCTGCTCCAGCATCGGCGCCGTGTGGAGCGTGTGCGCGCCCGACATGGGCACTGCCGCCGTGGCCGACCGTTTCAGGCAGATCGAGCCGAAGGTGCTGATCGCGGTGGACGGCGTGCACTACGGCCAGAAGGCGCTGGACCGCAGTGCGGTGGTGCGGGAGCTGCGCGCGCAGTTGCCCACGGCCGAGCACCTGCTGCTGCTGCGCACGCCGCATGCGGCCGAGCCCTTGCCGCACGACATCGACTGGACCACTGCCAGCAGCCGGGACGACGCCGAGGTCGCGGCCTTCGCACCCGAGTGGCTGCCCTTCGACCATCCGGTGTGGATCGTCTATTCCAGCGGCACCACCGGCCTGCCCAAGCCCATCGTGCACGGCCAGGGCGGCATCCTGATGTCGATGGCGCTCTCGCAGATCCATTACGACCTGGGCAGCAGCTATGCGGCCAACAGCTTCGGCGAGCGCTTCCACTGGTTCAGCTCCACCGGCTGGGTGATGTGGAACGCGCAGCTGTCGGGCCTGGTGGCGGGCGCCACCTGCGTCATCTACGACGGCCATCCGGCCCACAGCAAGGAGCAGCCCGACTGGTCGGTGCTGTGGCGCTTCGTGGCGCGCCATGGCGTGACCTTCTTCGGTGCCGGCGCAGCGTACTTCACCAACTGCATGAAGGCCGGTGTGCGCACCGTCGACTGCGGCGACCTCTCGCGCGTGCGCGTGCTGGGCAGCACCGGCTCGCCGCTGGCGGAGGAGGTGCAGCGCTGGGGCAGTGCGCAGATGCTCGAAGCGAAGCTCGCCGCTGGCCTCGTGCCGAAGGCTGGTGCCCTCAGGGGCGGTGCCGACAGTGAGGTCTGGTGGAACAACATCTCGGGCGGCACCGATTTCTGCGGCGCCTTCGTCGGCGGCAACCGCGAGTTGCCCGAGGTGCCGGGCCAGATGCAGTGCCGCTTCATGGGCGCCGCCGTCCACGCCTGGAACGAGAACGGCCAGGCCGTCACCGGCGAAGTGGGCGAGCTGGTCTGCACCGAGCCCATCCCGTCGATGCCGCTGTACTTCTGGAACGACCCGGGCAACGCGCGCTACCTGTCGAGCTACTTCGACACCTATCCCGGCGTCTGGCGGCATGGCGACTGGCTCAAGGTGGGTGCGGACGGCGGCTGCGTCATCTACGGCCGCAGCGACGCCACCATCAACCGCCAGGGCCTGCGCATGGGCACCAGCGAGATCTACAACGCGGTGGAGTCGCTGCCCGAGGTGCTCGACTCGATGGTGGTCGACCTGGAGTACCTGGGCCGCGACAGCTACATGCCGCTCTTCGTGGTGCTGCGTCCCGGCGTGGCGCTGGACGAGGCCATGCGCCGCAAGCTCAACGACGCCATCCGCGCCAGCCTGTCGCCGCGCTTCCTGCCCGACGACATCTTCCAGGTGGCCGAGATCCCGCGCACCCTCTCGGGCAAGAAGCAGGAGCTGCCGATCAAGAAGCTGCTGCTGGGCCAGCCCATCGACAAGGTGGTCAACAAGGAGGCCATGGCCAACCCAGGCTGCCTGGGCTGGTACGTGGCGCTGGCCGAGCGGCGAGCCAGGACGGCTGCCTGAGGCGGCGGCGCCCCGCCGCGCCGGCTGTCGCGCCGGTGGTCGATGACGCGACAGTGGGCACAGGACAATGTGCCCGCACATGCCCCCTCCGTCAGCCACCTCGCGCGGCCTCGTCGCGCTGACCTTCGCCTTCTCCCTCAGCCAGTTCTTCCGTAGCTGCCTCGCGGTCATCGCCCCCGAACTGCAGCACGACCTGGCGCTCTCGCCCGCCGGCTTCGGTGCGTTGTCCTCCAGCTTTTTCCTGGCCTTCGCCGTCGCGCAGGTGCCGGTCGGCGTGGCCTTCGACCGCTGGGGCGTGGGCCGACCCAGCCGCTGGATGCTGGCGATCGGCGTGGTGTCGGCGGCCCTGCTGGTCGCCGCCCCCAATGGCGCCGTCGCCATGGTGGCCCAGGCCGGCCTGGGGCTGGCCTGCGCGCCGGTCTTCATGGGCCTCATGCATTACGCGGCCGAGCAGCTGCCGCCCGCGCGCTTTGCGGCCTTCATCAGCCGGGCCAATGCCGTGGGCATGGTGGGTTCGCTCGTGGCCACGGCGCCGCTGGGCTGGGCCGCCCACCGCATCGGCTGGCGTCCGGCCATCGCGCTGGGCGGTGTCGCCATGCTGCTGGCCTGCATCGGCGTGTGGCGGCATGTGCGCGACCAGGGCCATGCCCAGGCGCGGCAGGAAGGTCCCGCCGCCATGGTGCTGGCCAGCGTCGGGCTGCTGCGCCGGATGGCGCTGTGGACGCTGATCCCGATGTGCATCGCGATGGCGGCGGGCACCAGCTTCCGCAACGCCTGGGGCGGGCCCTACTTCGCGCAGGTCTTCGGGCTGGGGGCCGATGCGCGGGGACTGGCGCTGATGGTGGTGAGCGCTGGGGGCATCCTGGGTGCGCTCACCATTCCGCTGGTCGTGCGCCGCAGCTCGCTGCGTGCCACCGTGGCCGGCTGGACGGCCTTCTCCTTCGTCGCGGCCCTGGCGCTCACCGCCTGGCCCGCGGTGGGGCTGGCCGTGGACCTGACCCTGCTCACCTTCGTCGTCACCGCCGGCATGCTGCACCCGCTGGTGATGAGCCACGGGCGCGCGCTGGTGCCTGCGGCCTTGCGCGGGCGGGGCCTGGGCGTTCTGAACACCTGCGTGTTCGTGGGCTCCGCGGGCGCCTCCTGGGCCTTCGGCCTGATCGCCGAGGCGGGGCAGCGCCGCGGCTGGCCGGTCGACGGCACGTTTGCCGCCATCTTCGGCTGTGCGGCGGCGCTGCTGCTGGCGGGCCTGCTGCCCTACCTGTTCAGTCCAGCGCCGGTGGAAGGGGCGCCAACGCGCCGTTAGGGGCGCACCACACGCCCGCGCGAGTGCGGGGCGCGCGCATCCGGCAAGCGCAGGGATGCGCCGGCGGTCAATGGCCGGGGGCGAGGATCGACTGGCGCAGACGGTACTCGGCCTGCGAATTGGGCATCGGCTGGCCGCGTTGCAGCGACTCGATCCAGGGCCGCAGCACCAGGCGCCGGGTCCAGCCCACGCCCAGCGCCTTCAGCAACGGCCTGGAGATCCGCCCGAAGGGCAGCAGTTGGACATGGCCGTCGGGCCGGATGAGTGCCACCACATGCTGGGCGCCCAGCACCGGCGCCATCCGCCAGGTGGACAGGTCGGGCGTGGGGTACAGGGTGAGCCGGCCCACCCGCGCGCGACCGGCCAGCCGATAGAGCTGGCAGCGGTTCTTGCCCTCGCCCGCCCAGAAGACCGGGACGCCCTCCAGGCCGTGTGCGGTGGCGTCCATGGCGGCGTCATCGGCATGGATCTCGTCCACCATCGCCCGCAGTCGGGCCTGCGGCCGCTCGGGCGTCAGGCGGTAGGCGTCCTTGCGCACCCAGCCGAGCGTGCACCAGGGCGGCAGGCTGGTGCGCGCCCAGGTGCCGACGGGCTCGCCGACGGCCCTGAACCAGTCGCCCAGCAGGTGTCGGGCAAAGTGGTCCGGCAGGTGCGAGGTCTTGAGCGATGCCGCCTGTTGCGGCGTCAGTCCGTGCCAGGCCAGGACCTGTGCGACGCGACTGCGCGGCGGCGTGTTGTCCGGCCAGCGGACCGCATGGTCGAGTGCTTCCTTGAGTTCGCACAGCGGCTCGACGAGGCTGCGCCAGGCTTCTGGAACGAACGGCCCGGTGCGTTCGAGGGTGAGGGGAGGAAGAGCGTCGTTCATGGCGGATATGGCGGGCGGCGCAAGAGGGGCGCGCGTCGTGCAACGTCTCTTCCCGGCTCCCTCCGTATCGATCCCCTCGATTCTGTGCAGACCTTCGCGGATCGCCACGCACTTCATGCGCAAAAGCGGGATTCGGCCGCGTAAATGGGCCTGCAGCGGCGCGCCCGCGCGTCGCTTCTTCAACAAGCCTGCAATTTGGTGAACGAAGCGACGTCGTGTGTCAGCGTTGTCGTGGCCGCGACCCGGCGCCTCGCCGCCCCGGCACTACAACCAGTTGCCCGTGCCCTGCGGCAGCTGGATGCGGGTGGCCGGGTCGCCGCCGTCCACCAGCGTGCCGATCAGCACGCTCAGCAGCGAGATGAAGATGCTGGCGAACAGGGCGGTCCAGAAGCCCGACACACGGAAGCCCTTCACCAGCGCCGCCACCAGCAGGATCATCAGCGCGTTGATGACCAACAGAAACAAGCCGAATGTCAGCAGCGTGAGTGGCAGCGTCAGAAAGATCAGCAGCGGCTTGACGATGGCGTTGGCCAGGCCCAGCAGCAACGCCGACACCACCAGCGAGCCCGCGCCGTCGAACTGCAGGCCACGGAAGATGTGGCTTGCCACCCAGAGCGAGAAGGCAGTGATGGCCCAGTGGAGGAGGAAGGGCGTGAGGTTCGCGAGCATCGGCCCATGATAGGCGTCCGGCCAGGGCCCGCTGTCGGTCTGCGGCGCGCCGCCGGAGGCGCACAGGCCCGTTCAGCGTCGGCCTACAGGCATGCGCCCGGGCGAGACGAGCATGGGTTCCTTCGCAACGAAAGGAGATCCCCATGCCCCGTGGCGACAAGTCCGCCTACACCGACAAGCAGAAGCGTCAGGCTGCGCATATCGAGGAAGGTTATGAGGCGCGCGGCATGCCCGATGCCGAGGCCGAGCGCCGCGCCTGGGCCACCGTGAACAAGGAATCGGGCGGTGGCAAGAAAAGCGGCTCGGGCCGCGGCCACACCGTGAGCCATGCGTCTTCGCGCAAGGGTGGGCACGCGGGCGGTGCGGCGTCTGCCTCGCGCACCGCGGCGCAGCGGTCCGCCTCCGCAAAGAAGGCGGCCGCCACCCGCAAGCGCAACGCGGCGGCCAAGCACTGACGGGCCGCGCCGGCCGCGGCGATGGCGTGCGGCAGCGACTTTGGAGCCGGGCCGCCGCCTCTCTGTTGCGCACGGTCAAGGTGATCGCGGCCCCGTCGGTCTACGCTGCACGCTCCCCAAACGACTGCGTGGAGAGACGACGATGGCCGCCTTGCAATGGTCCGAAGCCCTGGTGCTGGACGCCCCCGTGATGGACCGCACCCATGAGGAGTTCGTCGTGCTGCTGTCCGAGGTCGAGGACGCGCAGGACGACCAGCTGCTGGCCCGCTGGAGTGGGCTCATCGATCACACCGACGCGCACTTCTCCCGCGAGGATCAGTGGATGCAGGCCACCGGCTTCTCCAGCGCCAATTGCCACAGCGTGCAGCACAAGGTGGTGCTCCAGGCCATGCGCGACGGACTGGGCGCCGGGCAGCGGGGCGATCTGGCATTCGTGCGCGAGATGGCGCGGCAACTCGGCGCGTGGTTCGTCCACCATGCCCAGACGATGGATGCGGGTCTGGCGCTGCACCTGCGGAGCGTGGGCCTCGACATGGACACCGGTGAGATCGCGCGGCCCGATGCGCTGCCCGTCGAACCGCTGAAGGGTTGCGGATCGGCGGCCTGCTCGACGGTCGCCGAAGAGTCCGCTGCGGCGGTCGTCTGAGACAACCCCGGCATTCGGCGGGGCTGCTGCCCAAGTGCCCGCGGGTGCCGCGCGGCTGACCTTCTTCTCTGTGTTTCCCCAGGTGCGACGGAAAGAAGCGCGAAACACGCTGCTCAGAAGTGCGTCGGGCCAGCGCCGGTAAGCTGGCGCGTGATGGCCGCGCGCACCGGCGGCACGCGGCGCGCCGCGTCCAGCACCAGACGGCGCAGCAGGCGCTGCGGACCCGAGTCGCCGGCGTAGAGCCGGGCCACGGCATTGGTGCCGTGGTAGATCGGCGCCGTCTCGCGCCGATGCAGGCGCTCGTAGTGCCGCAGCCGGTCGGCGTCGCCCGGATCGGCGACCACGGGCCGCTGGGCCAGTGCGGTACACAGGCTGCGCACGCCCTGCAGTCCCAGGTTGAAGCCATGGGCCGTCACCGGATGCATGCCCACGGCGGCATCGCCGGCCAGGGCGAAGCGATGACCGGCAAAGCGTTCGGCGTAGGTGGCCACCAGCGGATAGGCGTGGCGCTCCCCGGCGAGCCGCAACGGGCCCAGGCCATCGCCGAACTGGCGCTGCACCTCCTGGGCGAACTCGGCCGGTGGCAGGGCGCAAAGCCGGGGCGCCTGAGCGCTGGACACCGTCAGCACGGCCGAGCTGAAGCGTCCCGGCAGCGGCAGCATGGCCAGTGTGCGTTCGGGCCCGAAGCATTCGTGCGCGACGTCGCCGTGATCGGCGGCCTCGTGGGCCACGCGGCACACCACCATCGTGCGGCCGAAGTCCTGCAGGGCTGCGCGCACGCCCAGTTGGCGGCGCAGGCTGGAGAAGCGGCTGTCGGCCGCCACCAGCAGGCGGGCGTGCAGCGGATCGGCGCCATGCCGCGTGAGGTGCGCATGGTCTTGTGTGATGCGCACGGTTTCCACGCGGTGGCCAGGCAGCAGCCGGAGACGCGCCTGCGATGCGGCCGTCTCGAAGCAGGCGCGCCGGATGGCATGGTTGGCCACGATGGCGCCCAGTGCCTCGCAGCCCGTACCGGCCGTATGGAAACGCAGCGCAGGCGACGCCGGACCGCCATCCGTCACGCGCGCCTCGCGGATGCGCCCGATGGCCTCCGCGGGCAGGCGCTGCCAGATGCCCAGTGCGCGCAGCAGGCCGACGCTGGCATGGGTGAGGGCGATCTCGCGGCCGTCGTCGGAGGGGGTGGCCAGGGAGTCCGCGTCCTGATGGTCGAGCACCGCCACCGCATGACCCTGACGAGCGAGCGCAATGCCCAGGGTGAGCCCGGCAGGGCCGGCGCCCACGATGGCGACGTCGAAGGGTTCGATGGAAGGCATGGCGCGTCGAGGGAAGTCGGGCCGACATTGTGGGCAGCCATGCGCCGCGCCGAGTTGACGGGGCTCAACGCGCGTCGACCTGTTCCTCGAGAAGTTCGTACACCGTCAGCGGCGCCTGGCGGCCGCGCAGCAGGGCTTCGGTGGCGATGCGCCGAACGGGCAGGCGGCCGGCCAAGCCGTCCCACGTGGCCTGGGAGATCAGGATGCGCGTGCCCAGGGCCGTGTTGAGCTCTTCCACGCGGCTCGCCACATTGACGGCATCGCCGATGGCCGTGTAGGCCAGCCGGTCGGCGGAGCCCAGCAGCCCCGCGATCACCGTGCCGGTGTGGATGCCGATGCGGGTGGGCAGCGGCGCGCGGCCCGCGGCCCGCGCGCGTGCGTTGAGCGCATCGACCTCGACCTGCAGCGCCAGGGCGGCGCGGCAGGCGCGCAGCTCCGCATCGGGCAGGGTGGCGGGCGCGCCCCACAGCACCATCATCCCGTCGCCGATGTACTTGTCGATGGTGCCGCCGTGCCGGGCGATGACCGCGGCCGCCACATTGAAATACGCCGTGAGCTGCTCCACTAGAACCGAAGGTGGCGTGTCTTCCGCCAGACCGGTGAAGCCCGCGATGTCGGTGAACATCACCGTCACGCGCCGCAGCTGGCCGCTGGCGGACAGGGGCAGGCCTTGGGCCATCAGCTGGCGCACCAGCTCGACGGGCACGAACTGCCGGAAGGCGCTCAGGCCGCGCGCGGAGTCCTCCAGCGCCTGCGCCAGATGCTGGATCTCGAGCACGGGGCTGTGCACGGGGGTGGGCGAGTCCAGATCCAGTCGACCGATCCGGCGGGCCGTCTCGGCCAGGCGTTCGACCGGGGCCGTCACCCGTCGGGCAAGCCGCAGCGACAGCAGCAGGACCACGCCCAGGAAACCCAGCGCCGCGACCAGGGCCCGGCCCAGTGCGCGGTGCACGCCATCGGTCACGCGCGCCTCGGGCACCCAGCTGACGAGCCGCCAGCCGACGGGCGCGATCACCGAGCTCTGCACCAGGTAGCGCTCGCCCTGATGCTCGACCGTGAAGGCGAGGTCGCCCGGACGCGCGAGCGGCTCGCGCAGCGCAGCCAGCACGCCCTCTTCCGCCCGGGCCAGACGGGTGATGCGGCCGGGCTGGTCGCTGCGCGCCAGCACGCGCTGATCGGTATCCAGCAAGGCGCTGTCGCCTGCGCCGGCCTGGGCGAACTGGCGCACGAAATCCGACAGCCGGCCCAGGGTCACGTCGCCCGCGACCACATGGTCGGGGGTGTCCGGGTCGCCGTAGCGCAGGTCGGGGCGGGCATAGGTCACGCCCAGTTCCCGCGTGCCCTGGAACTCGTAAGGGGGCGTCCAAACGGGGCGTCCCGCGGCCACGGCGACGCGGTAGAAGGGGCGCTCGACAGGGTCGTAGGCCGTGGTCGCCACCTCCCGGCGCGTGGTGGCGAAGCGCTGCGCGGGCATCAGGCGCAGATCGGGCGGCACCTTGAAGTCCCAGGTCTCGGTGGTGATGCCCCGCTCGCGCACGACGCGGCGCACCGCCGTGTCCGGATAGCGCTGCACCACCAGCATGCGCGATCGCGCGTCGGCCACATAGAGGTTGTCGAGCTCGGGTGCCTGTTGAAGCAGCACCCACAGCAATTGGGCGGTGTCGTCGGCGCCCGGGCCGGCCGCCGTCAGGCGGGGGGCCTGTGCCATTGCGTCGACCGCGGTGGAGGCACGGGCGAGAAAGGCATCGACCTTCTCCTGCACCCGCCGGTGGCTGGCCCGATGCGCCGTCTCGCCGAAGACGGACACGAGCTGCTGCGTGCCCCATCCGGCAAGCGCAAGAAGCACCAGCGACTGGGTCAGAACCAGGGTGGCGACGAGGGTGCCGACGTCCACCCGGAAGCGGCGGGCGCGAAGCAGCGAGGACGCGAAGAGCATGCAGAACAGACGAGGAGTCCGGAGGGCGCCGGCGAGCGACGATCTTCCGAGCCCCAACCCTTCTTCGTCCTGATGGCCACCAAGCCGTCGGCCGAATGGACGGGAGTGCGCAGAGCCCAGACGACAGAACGTGAAATCACTTTGAACAAGGACGCCATGGGCTTGCACTTTGCAAGACTGCGCGGCTGGCGAGGCGCACAGGGTAGAGCGCGGGCCGGCCTCCTCGATTCCTGCCCGATCGCGCTCCACCATTCACGGTTCTTTACTTGGCACAACCCAACGCTTACGGAGGCACAACCTGGGCTTGACCTGTGCGGCGCACAGTTCATCCCACGCTGCCGCTCCGGTGGCGGTCTTCGGAAAGGAAGCATCATGAACCCCCTTCGTCATTCCCTCGTTGCGGCCGGTCTGCTGGCATGCGCCGCCTTTGCCTCTGCGCAGCCCGCGCCCACGGCCGCTGCGGACGGCACCCCGCCCCCAGCAAGTGCGCAGGGACATCGACATGCCAAGCCCATGGACCCGCAACAGCGCATGGCGCGCATGCAGGAGCATCATGCCAAGCGCATGGAAGCGCTCAAGGCCAAGCTGCAGCTCACGGCCGCGCAGCAGGGCGCGTGGGACAGCTATGCCAGCGCCTTCACGCCGCCGCCGCCTCCCGCCGGCCCGCGTGAAGACCTGGCCAAGCTCAGCACGCCCGAGCGCCTGGACCGCATGCAGGCGCGCCAGGCGGCGCGCCAGGCGCACTTCGCGAAGATCGCCGACGCCACACGCAGCTTCTATGGGCAGCTGACGCCGCAGCAGCAACAGACCTTCGACGCCGAGACGCTGCCCCGCATGCATGCCCGTGGCGACGGCCCGCGCGGCCACGGCCCGCGTCCCGGCGACGCGCCCCGCGGCTGATCTGGTTGCGCAGGCGCCCATGAAAAAACCCCGGTCGCAAGACCGGGGTTTTCTGCTTCTGCCGGCGCCGCGCAGCGCGGCGCTGGGTCCGTCACTTCGGGGTGCCGGTCATGTTCTTGGGATTGGTCGGCACGTCGGGACGCTCGCCCGTGTTGCCGTAGGGGCGGCGCTGCATGTCGGCCTTGGTGTCGGCACGCACTTCGGCGCGGGTGTTCTGGTTGACCTGCGGCGTGGCGTTGGGCTTGCCCTGCATCATGGTGCTGGCCTGGCCGCTGGGCGTGGTGGTGTTGTCCTGCATGCGGTTGTTCGCACGGGCCTCGGCACGCACGTTGTCGCGTTGGGCCGGCATCGTGCCGTCAGGGCGCTGCGTGGGGTTGGGCACCCCGGCCGGCGTCATGGTGCTTTGTTGGCCCTGCGTCGCAGGCACGGCGGTCTGTGCGATGGCGCTGGCACCGACGGCCATCAGGCCGGCGGCGGCAAGGGTGCAGAGGGTGCGAGTGGTGCGGGTCATGGGAATCTCCTTCTGGTGGATGAAGTTGCGGGATGACGTCGCCATCCCGACGACGTGGCGTGACCGTAGCGGCGCCGTCTGGACAGCCCGTGTGGGCAAGGACGGCGCAGCCCTGTAGGAGCGCCTTGCGCGTCGCCCGCAGCCGAAGCGAAAGACGCTGGCGAAAAAGTAGGCGCGGGGAACCGGACGCGCTCCTACAGCCCGTGTCCTGGCTGCCGCCTACAACTCGCCCCGTGTCTTCATTGCCTCAATCCGAACTGCAACAGCCTCTTGCCGAGCCGGCCTCCGCGTCTGCGGCCGTGCGTCGCCTGAAGGTGATGACGGTCAACACGCACAAGGGCTTCACCACCTTCAACCGGCGCTTCATCCTTCCCGAGTTGCGCGAGGCGGTGCGCACGGTGGGGGCGGATGTCGTCTTTCTGCAGGAAGTGCTGGGGACCCATCAGCGCCACGCGCGCAGAGTGGACAACTGGCCCGAGGCGCCGCATTACGAATTCCTGGCCGACACGATGTGGCCGCAGTTCGCCTATGGGCGCAATGCGGTCTATCCGCGCGGGCACCATGGCAATGCGCTGCTGTCCAAGTTTCCGATCGTGCACCACCGCAACCACGATGTCTCCGTGGCGGGTCCGGAGAAGCGCGGGCTGCTGCATTGCGTGGTCCGCATGCCGGGCCGGGTGGACGATCTGCACGCCATCTGCGCCCACCTGGGCCTGGCCGAGTCCCATCGCCAGCAGCAGCTGGAGCTGCTGTGCCACATCGTCCGCGACGAGGTGCCGGCAAATGCGCCGCTGATCGTCGCAGGCGACTTCAACGACTGGCGCAGCCGCGCCAATCAGGTGCTGGAAGACGGCGCCGGACTCAAGGAGGTCTTCATGACCGCCAACGGCAGGCCGGCCCGCACCTTCCCCGCCCGTTTTCCCCTGCTGCCGCTGGACCGCATCTATGTGCGCAACGCCGGCGTCTCATCGCCCGTGGTGCTGCCGCGCACGCCCTGGTCCCACCTGTCGGACCACGCGCCCCTGGTGGCGGAAATCCACCTCTGACCTGTTGCCCCTGGAGCGACCTCACCCATGACCGCGCCCACATGGCATCCTGACAACGACGTCGAACTGCTGGAGAACGGCGAGGCCTTCTTCCCGCGTGTGTTCGAGGCCATCCGCCGCGCCGAGCGCGAAGTGGTGATCGAGACGTTCATCCTTTTCGAGGACAAGGTCGGTCTGGCGCTGCATGAAGCACTTTGCGAAGCCGGACGACGGGGCGTCAGCATCGACCTGATGATCGACGGCTTCGGCTCGCCCGATCTGTCCGCGCGCTTCCTCGGCGAGCTGGCGGCGGCGGGGGTGAAGGTGCGGGTCTTCGACCCGGGCGAGCGCGTGTTCGGCAAGCGCCTGAACGTCTTCCGGCGCATGCACCGCAAGATCGTGGTGGTCGACGGCTGGCGTGCCTTCATCGGCGGGATCAACTACTCGGCCGATCACTTGGCCGACTTCGGGCCCGAGGCCAAGCAGGACTACTCGGTGGAGTTGCGCGGCCCCATCGTGGGCGAACTACACCGCTTCGTGCTGAGAGAGATCGCGCTGGGTGCGCGCAAGCCGCGCTGGTACCGGCGCCGCATCAGGCGAGTGCACGCGCTGGCCCAATCGCCCGAACGGCAGGAGGCGCCGCCCACCGCCACGCGGTTGCGAGGGCCGCAGGCAGCCCAGGGCGTGCAGGCGCTGCTAGTGACCCGCGACAACCGCCACCACACGACCGACATCGAAAGGCACTACCTGGACGCCATCCGCCGGGCCCGCCACCGGGTGGTGATCGCCAATGCCTACTTCTTTCCGGGCTATCGCTTCATCAAGGCGCTGCGACAGGCGGCGCGGCGCGGGGTGGATGTGCGGCTGATCCTGCAGGGCGAGCCGGACATGCCCATCGTGAAGAAGGCGGCCAGCATGCTCTACCACCACCTGCTGCATGCGGGCGTGCGCATCTACGAGTACTGCGAGCGGCCCCTGCATGGCAAGGTCGCATTGGTCGACGATGCGTGGAGCACCGTGGGCTCCAGCAACCTGGACCCGTTGTCGCTATCGCTCAACCTCGAAGCCAATGTGGTGTTGCGCGGCGAGGGCTTCAACCGGGTGCTGTCCGAGCGGCTGGAGGATCTGATGCGCCACAGCTGCAAGCAGATCGCGGCCGAAGACCTGGCAGAGGAATGGAGCGGCTGGCGACTGGTTCGCAGCTTCTTCGTCTTCCATTTCCTGCGCTGGTATCCCTCGCTGACCAGCTGGCTGCCGCGGCATGTGCCGCAGCTCAAGCCCGCGGTGCCGCCGCAGGCGGCCGCTGCGCCGCTGAGCGCGCAGCACGCTGACGTGGTCTGACCATGCCGGCCGCTTTGTCCGCACATGCGCCGGCAAGGCAGCCGCCGCCGGCGCGCCCGTGGTGGACATGGCTGAAGCGCATTGCGCTCTGGGCTTTCCTCGCGGGAGTGGCCTGGCTGATCGTGCAGCAGGCACGCACGATCGAATGGGACGAGGTGCTCGCAGCACTGCGCGCCTTGCCTGCGGTGCTGGTGGCCGGGGCCGCGGTGCTGGCGGCCATGAGCTTCGCGCTCTACACGACCTTCGACCTTCTGGGCCGGCATCTCACCGGCCATCGGCTCGGGGCGCCCACGGTGATGGGGGTTGCGTTCATCAGCTATGCCTTCAACCTGAACTTCGGCTCGCTGGTGGGGGGCGTGGCGTTCCGCTACCGGCTCTATTCCCGACTGGGCCTGCGTGCATCGGACATCACGCGCGTGCTCGGCTTCTCGATGCTCACCAATTGGATCGGCTACCTGCTGGTGGCCGGCGCTGCCTTCGCCCTGTCCCCGCTGGCGCTACCCCCGGAGTGGCGCATCGACAGTGGCGGACTTCGGGTGCTGGGCGTGGTGCTCGTCGGCGCCGCAATCGGATACCTGCTGGTCTGTGCGTTGGCCGGCGGCCGGACGCTCACCGTGAGAGGCCATGTGCTGGAAGTGCCCTCGCTGCGGATGGGCGTGCTGCAGCTGGGGCTGTCCGCGGCCAACTGGTCTCTGATGGGCGGCATCGTGTGGCTGCTGCTGCAGGGGCGGGTCGACTATCTCCAGGTGCTGGCGGTGCTGCTGGTGGCAGCGGTGGCCGGAGTGATCACCCATGTTCCGGCCGGCCTGGGTGTGCTGGAGGCCGTGTTCGTGGCGCTGCTGTCCCATCAGGTGCCGCAGGCGCTGCTGCTCGGCGCGCTGCTCGCCTACCGCGCGGTCTATTACCTCCTGCCGCTGGTCGTGGCATTGGTGCTCTATGCCATGACCGAATTCCGCGCGCGCCACCGGCGCGCGCCGCACAAGACCTGATCGGGGACGAGGGCAAGGCGGCCGCGGGCCGATGTCACTGTATATTCATCCAGTGGACATCCAACGCAAGCTCGCGATCCTGGCCGACGCCGCCAAATACGACGCCTCGTGTGCCTCCTCGGGCACGGACAAGCGGGACTCGCGCGGCGGGCGCGGCATGGGCTCGACCGAGGGCATGGGCATCTGCCACAGCTACGCGCCCGACGGCCGATGCATCTCGCTGCTGAAGATCCTGCTCACCAACTTCTGCCAGTACGACTGCCTCTACTGCATCAACCGCGTGAGCAGCAACGTGCCGCGCGCACGCTTCTCGGTGGACGAGGTGGTGCACCTCACCCTCGACTTCTACGCCCGCAACTGCATCGAGGGGCTGTTCCTGTCCAGCGGCATCATCCGCAGCCCCGACTACACCATGGAGCAGCTGGTGGAGGTGGCGCGCATGCTGCGAGAGGAGCACGACTTCCGCGGCTACATCCACCTCAAGACCATCCCCGATGCCGATCCGGTGCTGCTGGCGCGCGCCGGTCGTTATGCCGACCGACTGAGCATCAATGTCGAGCTGCCCACCCCGGCCGGGCTGGAGGCGCTGGCGCCCGAGAAAGATGCGACGGCCATCCGACGCTCCATGGCGCGCATGGCCGTGCACATCGGCGAGGCCAAGGGCCAGGCCGGCGACGACGCGGCCGCCGCGTCCAAGGCGGTGTCCTTGCCGGTGACCGGTCCGCGCCGTGGCAAGGCGCCGCGTTTCGCGCCGGCTGGCCAGAGCACGCAGATGATCGTGGGCGCCGATGCCGCGACCGACGCCTCCATCCTGGACACCAGCGCCAACCTCTATGGTGCCTATCGTCTGCGGCGCGTGTACTACTCGGCATTCAGCCCCATCCCCGATGCGGCCAGCCGCCTGCCTCCTGCGGCGCCCCCGCTCATGCGGGAGCACCGGCTCTACCAGGCCGACTGGCTGATGCGCTTCTATGGCTTCGAGCACCACGAGATCGTGCCGTCCTCTCAGCAGGGCATGCTGGCGCTGGATGTCGATCCCAAGCTGGCCTGGGCGCTGGCGCACCGCGAGCGGTTTCCGGTGGATCTCAACACCGCGCCGCGCGAGTTGCTGCTGCGGGTGCCGGGCCTCGGCGTGCGCGCGGTGGAGCAGTTGATGGCAGCGCGCCGGCACCGGCGTCTGCGGGCCGAAGACCTGCGCCGCCTGCGTGTGCCGGTGGCGCGCGTGATGCCCTTCGTGCAGCTCGATGGCCATCGGCCGGCGCGGGCGCTGGAGTCGCCCGACTTGCGCGCGCGGCTCACCCGGCGTGCCGAGCCCGCGCAGGCCAGCCTTTTCTGAGAGGCGCTGAGTGCGTATGCCCTGTGCGAGTGGGCTCCGCGGGCGTTCGCGCGGCCATGGGGCCGCGCACGCGCTGCAGTCCCCCACTGACCCAGGCGCATGAATCTGCCCTGTACGCCGCGGGTCGCCTGCCTACAAAACGAGCGCTTCCGTTTGCCTACCTTGCGAGTCATGAGTCTCCGTGTCATCACCCTGGAAAGCGAGATCGATTGGCCTGGCTTCCGTCGTGAGGCACGCACGCTGCTCGCGTCGCTCGTGCCACCCGACGAGGTGGTCTGGCAGACGCCGGCTCATCCGGCGCCCGAGTTGTGGCAATCGGAAGCACAGCCCAGACCTGCGCCGGCCCCGCCGTCACGACGACCGCTTGGTGGCTCGGGCCCTGCCCGGCTCGTGGTGCCGCCCGCCTTCATCACCCTGTGCGAGAAGGTGGTGCTGCATCAAGACCCTCAGCGCTTTGCACTGCTCTATCGGCTCCTGTGGCGTTTGGTGCACGAACGTGGTCTTCGCCAGGACCCGCTCGACCCTGACCGGCTGCGCGCGCGGCAGATGCTGCAGTCGGTCCGTCGAGACATGCACAAGATGAAAGCCTTCGTGCGGTTCCGGCCGGTCGGTCAGCCGGAGGGCGAGCCGCCGCTGTCCGTGGCCTGGTTCGAGCCGGAACATCACATCGTCGAAGCGGTCGCGCCCTTTTTTGTGCGGCGCTTCACGCAGATGCACTGGGCAATCCTGACGCCCGAATGCTCGGTGCGCTGGACGCCGGCACCGCCCGATGGCCCGCCACTGGCGGGCGAGGGGGCATTGCCGGGCGAGCTGGAATTCGGCCCGGGCGCCTCGCGGACGCAGGCGCCGGGGCCCGATGAGGGCGAGGCGCTGTGGCTGACCTATTACGCCCACATCTTCAATCCTGCCCGGCTCAAGCTGTCGATGATGACGCGGGAAATGCCGCGCAAGTATTGGTCGAATCTGCCAGAGGCGCAGTTGATTGCGCCGCTGGCCGCGCAGGCGGCGGAACGCACCGGGCGCATGGTCCAGGCGGCGGCCTCGACGCCGCGACGGCGCATCCCCATCCGCGCGCCGCTGCCTGCCGCGGACGATGCAGGCGATCCGCGCGAGACCCTGGCGTCTCTAGCGCAGGCCACCGACCGCTGCCGCGACTGCCCCATCGGCGAGCATGCGACGCAGTCGGTGTTCGGCGAAGGCGCGTTGCACCCCCCGCTGATGCTGGTCGGCGAGCAGCCGGGCGACCAGGAGGACCTGGCGGGCCATCCCTTCGTGGGCCCGGCCGGGCGTCTCCTGGACAAGGCGCTGGAGGAGCTGGGATGGGCGCGCGAGTCGCTGTATCTGACCAACGCGGTGAAGCATTTCAAGTTCGAGCTGCGCGGCACGCGACGCATCCACAAGAGTCCCGGGCAGCGCGAGGTGCTGGCCTGTCAGCAGTGGCTGGAGCGGGAAATCGCGCTGGTGCGCCCGAGGGCGTTCGTCGCTCTGGGCGCAACGGCGGCCCGGGCGTTGATCGGACGCGCCGTCCCCGTCATGACCGAGCGGGGTCATTGGTTGAGCGGCCCGGACGACATTCCCGTGCTCGTCACCCTTCATCCTTCCGCGCTGCTGCGCGGCGATCCCGCAGAGCGCGATACGGCGTGGCGGGCCTGGCTGGACGACCTGGCTCTTGCCAGCCCTTATCTGGCGGGCGAGGAGGGCGCCGTCACTCGCTCCCGCGCCGAAGCGTGACGAGGGTGATTTCAGAAGGGGCGCCCAGCCGCTTGGGCGGGCCCCAATAGCCCGAGCCGCGGCTCACATAGACCCACATGTCCTGCAGGCGGTGCAGGCCCGCGGTGAAGGGCTGCTGCAGCGGCACGAAGAGGTTCCAGGGAAAAAACTGGCCCCCATGCGTGTGGCCGGACAACTGCAGCTGGAAGCCGGCTTCCGCCGCCGCCGGCGCACTGCGCGGCTGGTGGGCGAGCAGGATGCGCGTCGCGACCATGGGCGGGGCATCGAGCAGCGCCGCCTGCGGATCACTTTCGTGCGCCGCATCGAAGTGGCCCGCCGTGTAGTCGGTCACCCCCGCCACCAGAAGGGCACTGTCGAGGATTTCTTCGTCGGTCTGGGCTCCATGCACGCTGCGCGTCTGCAGCACCACATGCTCGTTGAGCAGGACTTTCAGGCCCAGCCGGCGCAATTCGGCGACCCAGGCATGGGCACCGGCGTAGTACTCGTGATTGCCAGTGACGACGAAGGTGCCGTGGCGTGCGCGCAGGCGGGCGAGCGGCGCCACATGCTCGCGCAGCTCGGCCACCGAGCCATCGACCAGGTCACCGGTGATGGCCACCATGTCCGCACCGAGGCGGTTCACCTCTTCCACGATCCGCGCGATGTACCCCGCGCGGATGGTCGGTCCCACATGCAGATCGCTCAGCTGCGCGATGCTGAAGCCGGCGAGCCGAGCTGGCAGGCCGGCGATGGGCACATCCACCCGACGCACCGGCGGGGTGCGGCGCGCGAAGAAAAAGCCGACCAGCGACCCGGCCGTGGCCAGTGCCATCACCGCCAGGGCGCTGCCCTGTTCCCATGGCGCCCGGTTCATAGGCAGATGCGCCAATCGCGTGACCGCCCAGGCCGAGAGCAGACCGACGTCGCGCAGCACCGCCAGCACGAACACCGAGGAGAACCAGCCCATCGCCAGCAGTCCGAACCAGCGAATGGGCGCGCGCAAGGTCTTCGGCAGCGGAAAGCGCTGCATGAAGGGGAGCGGCATGGTCACGGCAGACAGCAGCAGCAACAGGGCAAATACCGGCCAGGCGCCGGTCGCCTGCGCCAGGGCAGGCAGCAGCCGCACCGCCAGGAAGACGTGCAGCAGCGTGGTCAGGAAAGCGAGAGGAGCGAGAGGCATGGCGAACGAACGCCATTTTGCTGCGCCGCAGCAAAATGCGCACGTGGGGAAACCCGCTGTCTGTGTCGACGCGGGTAACAAATGAGAAAGAAATGAGCCGAGCGCCCCCCGCAATGGCGCGCCAAAACGGGGCCCGCGATGGGCACCCTGGGGGGTCAGGGAAAGCTCAGCGGTTGTCCTGTGGGCCCTGTGCGAGGGCCTGCGGCGGATGCGTGGCGGCGGCGATGTCGAAGTTGGAGGGCCAGAGGAACAGCGTCCGTCCGGGGGCGCCCAGCGCCACGTTCAGGGTCTGCGTGAGCGTCAACGGCCCGAGCGTCGCCTGCACGTCGTAGGTGCCGGGGGCCAGCCGGGCCAGCATGTAGGGGCCATGGGCGACGGCATCGAGCACCTGCTCGCCGTTGTACTTGTTGACCACCCGCACCTTCACGGGCTCGTCGAACTGGCCGCGCGGGCCGCGCGAGATGGCGAATTCGAGCGTGGCGCCCCACCGCGGCGAGACCATCTCCATGAAGGCGCGCTCATCGCGCCCCATGCCGCCGCACATGTATTCGGTGCCTTGCGGCGCCATGAGGATGTCCGGCAGCGGCGCGGCGGTGGCAGTGCCGGCACCCAGGACGCAGGCGCCGGCGGTGCAGGCGGCGGAAAGAAGACGGGAGAGCCGGAAGGACATGGACTTCTTCATCAACGGTGGGGAGTTGCGCGACCCGGATCGACCCGGCCCCGCGGGCCGCTGGAGCGGCCGGACCATTGTGCTCAGCAAGAATCGGGCGCAGTCTGAGGACTGCTCCGCTTGACAGCAGGCGCCTGGGCAGGCGGACTTTGGCGCCGGCGTGCGCCACCATGGGGCATCGGTAGCGGGCGCGCACCTACAGGCGCGGCGGCCGCAGCGGGCTAAAAGCGGTGCCTTCCCGTCTTTTTCATGATGCCTGCCATGACCCAGCCCGGCTTTCCCGACACCTCCGAATCTCAGCCCGACGCCGCCGACCCGGGCACCCGTCCCGTTGGCGCCCAGTCCTGGCTGGATGCCGCCAAGGCCTTCGACGCCCGACGGCCGGATCTCCCGGGCGAGCACCTGGTGGTGCTGGGGCTCGGTGTGGCGCTGCTGCTGTCCTCGGGTCGCAGTCGCTCGATCCTGGGCCGGCTGGTGAAGGCGGCGGCGGGCGGTGCGCTGGTGGCGCGCGCCGCCAGCGGCACCGGCGGGGTGGCCCGCGTGGCGCGGGTCATCGCCAAGGTCACCTGAGCGAAGGCGCGCCCGTCCGGGTCCAGCCGGACGCGCCTTCGACACGGGCGGGGCATCGCGCGGCGCCGCGCGGGGGGATCAGCCCTTGGCCAGGCGGTACTGCACGGGATCGGCGGTTAGGTAGCCCACCGCGCAGGCGTAGCGCCCGTTGTAGTTGGCCTTGATCAGCGGGTCCAGCGTGGGCTGCACGATGCTGTGGAACGCCTCCCAGTCGCCCGGGTGCTGGAAGTTGCTCATGATGTAGGTCCAGCCGTTGATCTCGTCCACGGCGTGCAGGCCGGTGGATTCGGCGCCGGCCGGTGCCGACAGGATGCGCGACAGCTTCTTCGTGTCCACGTTGTACGCCCACAGGAAGTTGTTGACGTGGTGGCCGCTGTCCTCGCCGATGAAGAGGGTGCGCATCTTCTCGGAGAACTTCAGGTTGTCGGCGCTGGAAATCTTGTCCGGGTTGGTGAGGTTGCCCAGGGCATCCGGAGTGGCCAGGTCTTCGCCGGTCAGCATCACGCGCGAGCTCACGACCACCCATTCGCTGTTGATGGCGTTGCCGTCCGTGTCCTTGGCGCCGCCGGCCAGCTTGTGCTCCAGGATCACGCCACAGTTCAGCTTCTTGGGGAAGGTGACGTTGGCGCTCGCCTGCCAACCGGTGCCGGCGTTGACCATCGAGTTCTGCACGTTCGTCACGCCGGAGTAGGCGAGCTTGTCCCGCACGTTGACCGTGGTGCCTTCCATCTTGGTGAAGGCCATGCTGCCGCCCTTGAGTGCGGCATACCGGTGCGTCTCCAGGAAGGCCGCGGCCTTTTCCTTGCCGGCCTTGACCCGGACCCAGTTCGCCTTGCCGCTGTAGAAGATCTTGGTGAAGCTGGCGTCGCCCGGGTCGGTGTCCCGGACGTCCATGATGTCGGTCGGCGCGAGCACGTCGGCCAGGGCCTCGATGGCGGAGCTGGTGGCCGAACCGAGCTTGATCCAGGTGAGCTTCGCGGTGCTCGTGTCCGTGAGCGTCTCGTCGTAGCGCGCCACGTAGAGCGTGCCCGAGGACAGATCGCGCGCCTTGTCGGCCACGAACATGAACAGGCCGCCGTTGGTGGCGTCGTCGCCCATCAGGGCCGTGCGCTCGTCGGGCATCACCTGGATCAGCTCGTGCGAGATGCGGCCGAGGTTGTAGTGCTTCCTGCAGCTGCCGGTGCCGTCGGCGTTGACGCTGATCTCCGGCAGGTGGCCGTAGTGGTAGGGGTTGGCCTTGGTGGCATCGCCGAACAGGTTCTTGCTGTAGGCCTGGAACATCGTGTTGGTGGCGATGGCGAAGGCGTCCGGCTCGTACTCTTCGCTCGACAGGTGCGTGCCCCAGGGCGACAGGCTGGCGCCGCAGGTGATCCACAGACCATGCGCGGCCGAGGTGTCGACGTTGTGGTACTTGGCCAGCGTGAGCTTGCCGGTGGCCGGGTCCTGGTCCAGCGTCAGCACGGCGATGGGCGAGGGCAGGGTGCCATAGGTCGAATCGCCGTTCAGGTTGCGCGTGGTGTATTCGAACTGCACCACGGCGAACACCGTGTTGCCCTTCACCCCGGCCACCTTGGCGCCCGGCACCGTCAGCAGCGAACTGCCGTCGGCACAGTCGGAGAAGAACTGGCGCTGCTGGCCGGCCACGGAGCTGTCGATGATGGGCTTGTTGTTGATGTCGTAATAGCCGCCGGCCAGGATGGTGCCGCCCTTGCCGTCCGGCACCTGGGTGCCGGTCAGGAAGAAGGGCTTGTAGGCCAGGGCGTAGGTGGTGCTGCTGCCATCGCTGTACGACACCTTCATCGCCGAGCTCGTGGTCACCGTGGCCATCTCCGCCGGCTTGGCCAGCGAAGGGGCGGGCATGTTGCTGAACTCGGTGGCCACGTATTGCGCGGACGGGGTCGCTGCGGGGGCCGGCGCGGGCGCCGGTGCGGGGCTGGGCGTCAGACCCGCGAAGTTGACGTTGCTGCCGCCGCCGCCGCAGGCGGTCAGCAGCGCGGCGCCGCCCAGCGGCAGCAGCGGGGCGGTGCCGAACAGCTTCAGGGCCTTGCGGCGGGTGGGGACGGATGGGGTGTTGTCGTGGGTGTTCATCGTCGGGCTGGGTGAAAACGGAATGGATCGGGCCGGCGGGCTGCCCCGGAGGACAGGCCGCCGGCCGCGAAGCCGTGACGATGAAGGCGCCCCGTGACAGGGGCATGAAACGGTCAGGCCCTTGGCAGCCCGTTGCGCTAGCGATGCGCTTCGCGCATCGGGTGCCCAGCCGCCGCCACGCGCCGGGCATGCGCGCCGCCGCGATCCTGCGCGGGCGGCCGTGGACCGCGGAAGGCCGACCGACCGCGAGGGCCCTTCAGACGCCGATCACCCCGCCGTCGTTGCGGGTGATGACGATCGTGGCCGAGCGTGGGCGGCTCGTGCCGCCGTCGGGCCAGTGGCTGCTGAACTTGCTCGGGTCGGCGATGTTGGCCACGGCCGTGTCCTCGCCCGGGTGCTGGATGTTCACGAAGATCGCGCGGCCGTCGCCCGATTCGGCGATGCCGGTGATCTCGCATTCCTTGGGGCCGACCAGGAAGCGGCGCAGAGTGGCGGTGTCGGCGTCCTTGCCGGCGAAGGTGACCTGCTTGACGCCATCCCCGCCACCCGCTGGAAAGTTCGTGATTTCTTTCCGCTGGCCGTCGCCCACCTTGCCCGGCAAGGCGGCCAGCATCATGCAGTTGGTCACGTCGGTGTAGGCACCGTCGTCGGTCTGCAGCCACAGCAGGCCCGGTTTGGCCTGGCTGAACCACAGGCCGTCCGGGCTGGAGAAGTCGTTGTCGGCGCCCAGCTGCGACAGGTTGATGTCGGCCGACGCGGTCGAGCGCGCGCCGAAGAGGTACACATCCCACTTGAAGGTGGTGGAGGTGACATCGCCGTTGGCTTCCGAGAAGCGCAGCACATGGCCGTTGGGGTTGCCCAGCTGCGCCGTCTGGGCGCTGCCCTTCGGGTCGTTGTAGAAGCGCGGGTTGGCCGCGTCGGTGGCGGTGATGGGCCGCGAGCTGGCATTGGTGTTGGTCAGCGTCACGTACACCTCGCCGGTCACCGGGTTGACGGCGGTCCACTCGGGGCGGTCCATCCTGGTGGCGCCGGCGGCGTCGGCGGCCAGGCGGGCGTTGACCACCACGTCAGCGGCATCGGCGAAGGCGTAGGTGGCGTTGGTGCCGGTGATGTTGTTCACGCCCAGCTTCAGCTCCAGCCAGGTGCCGGTGCCGTCGGCGGCGAACTTCGCCACGTACAGGCGGCCGTCGTCCATGTACTTGTCGCCAGCGGCCAGGCCGCCGCCCACGTCGGCCGGGTCCCAGGCCTTGGTCGACACGAACTTGTAGATGTACTCGTTGCGCGAGTCGTCGCCCATGTACCAGACCAGCGGCTTGCCGGCCACGACCGGCCCCAGGCAGGCGCCTTCATGACCGAAGCGGCCCAGCGCGGTGCGCTTGCGCGGCGTCGACAGCGGGGCGAAGGGATCGATCTCCACCACCCAGCCATAGGTGTTGGGGCCGTTGCGGAAGTCGTCGGTGGCGCTGGCGCCGGTCACCTGCGCGTTCCAGCGGCCGTACAGGTTGTCGCTCGTGTCGGGCGTGACCGTGGCCCAGAGCTCGCGGCCGTTGCCGGCCACGCCGTAGCGGTTGAGCGAGGTCAGCTCCTTGGGTGTGCGGGCGGCGTTGTCGGTGGCGGCGACGCGGCGGAAGTACAGGGCCCAGTTCTCTTCGCAGGTCAGGTAGGTGCCCCAGGGCGTGGTGCCGTTGGCACAGTTGTTGACCGTGCCGCGGGTCTTGCTGCCGTCGGTGGAATACCGGGTCTTGACGTACTCGGACCTGGCGGCAGGGCCCGACAGACGCATCTCCGTCAGCGTGTGCACGCGGCGGTTGAAGCTGGCGCCACGCTTGTAGCTCCAGGCGTTGCCGCTCTTGCCCACCTCGATCACGCTCACGCCGTGCAGGTAGAACTCGCGCAGCACTTCGCCCGCCACGGTGCGCACCTGGGCCGTGCCGCTGCCGGTGGTGGTCTGCCCGGCCGGATGCAGGAAGGCGGGCGTGATGGCCTCGTGGTTCATCACCAGCAGGCCGCGGTCCGCCGCCGTGGGCGCCCAGCTGCCGTTGGCATTCATGCCGAAGAAGGTCATGCCGTCGTGGTGGTCGCCGGCGCGTCGATCGTAGGTGGTGGGATCGTCGCTGCCGTCGTTGGCATAGGCCGCCACGTCGGTCGTGATCGGGTCGCCCAGGCGGTACATGACGGTGGCGGTGTAGCCGGCGGGCAGCACCACGCGGTCTTCCAGGCTCTTGGCCACGGGGTTGAAGCTCAGGCTCAGCGCAGCCGGTGCGGGGGTGGGTGCGGGTGCGGGTGCAGGTGCCGGCGAGGGGGCCGGGCTGGCGCCGACCGGCGGCACGAACACGCCGTTGCTGCCACCGCCGCCGCAGGCGGTGATCAGCGCGGCGCCGCCGCTGGCCACGCCGAAGCCCAGCAGGCGGCGGCGGTTCATGCGGGCGGCCACGACCTCGTCGAAGCTGGGGTTGGCGCTGGGGTTGTGGCCGACCTCGTCGGGATCGATCGAGGGCATGCCCAGAGGCTGCGAATTGCTCATTCCGTATTCCGTGGGGCTGAAGAAACAGCCGGCACGGTATCGGCGGCACATGACAGTTCCGAGAAAGTCAGGTTCTGGCAAGCCTATTCAAGGTAAGCAATCTGCCGGGGTCGGCGATGCTCGTTGCGGCGGACGGCACCGCCACCCCGCCACCCCGCCACCGCGGCGTCTGAGCGCAGGCTCAGTAGCCGGCGCCCGAAGGATCGACGCCGCGGGGCCACAGCGCCCACAGCCGCAGCGGCTGCTTCATGCGCGCGGCGAAGCGGCCGGCCTCCGCCCCGGTGCCGGCGAAGAAGTCGGCCCGCACCGCACCCAGGATGGCGCTGCCCGTGTCCTGCGCCACCACCAGCCGCGACATCTGCGCCACCGGGCCGCTGGTGGCAAGCCACACCGGCGTGCCGTAGGGGATGGACTCGCGGTCCACCGCGATGGAACGCCCCGCCGTCAGCGGCACGCCCTGGGCACCGCGCGGGCCAAAGGCGGCGTCCAGCTCGGTCAGCGGCTCCTCACGGAAGAACACGTAGCGCGGATTGCTCCACAGCATCTGCTGCACGCGCTGGGGGTTCTGGCGCGCCCAGTCCTTCACGTCCTCCGGCCAGCGGCCGATGGGCGACACGCCCTGGCTGGCCAGCCACTGCTGCACGCTGCGGTAGGGCTGCTCGTTGGTGCCGGCGAAGGCCAGGCGCACCGTGCGGCGGCTGCCGTCGGGCTCGGTGACCTGCAGCCGGCCGGAGCCCTGGATGTGCAGCATCAGTGCATCGACCGGGTCGGACAGCCAGGCGATCTCGCGCCCGCGCAGCGCCGCCTGAGCCTCGGGCAGGGTGTCGATTTGCTGGCGGGTGTACCAGGGCCGGCGCGGTGCCCAGCCGGCCGGCGTCTGATAGAGCGGCACGGCATAGGCGGAGGAGGGCGTGCGGCTCGCCTCGAAGACGGGCTCGTAGTAGCTGGTGAGCAGGCCTTGCGACTGACCGTCGGCCGCCTCCACGCGGTAGGGCTGCAGCCGCTCCATCAGGAAGGCGCGCTGCTCCTCGGGCGAGCCGATCGACAGCCGGCGCAGTTCCTGGCACAGCGGCGAGATCACGGCATTGGGGCGCTGGCAGTTGGCCATGAGCACGATCCAGGCCTCGTGCATCGCATCGTCCTGCACGCCGGGCAGTTCGGACCAATCCACCGGGACCCAGCGGCTCTTGGGATGGGTGAGCGGCCCCGTGAGCGGCGCCAGCGGCGGCTGGGGTGGCGGCGCGGTGGGCGCCACCGTTCGCGCGGGCGGCACCGGCGCCGAGGCGCAGCCGGCCAGCACCGCTACGATGGCCGCCGCAGCCAGGGCCGCCAGCCCACGCCAGCGCCCGGTGCCGTGCCCGCGCGGGGCCGTGCCGCTGCGGGGCGGCATGGGCTCGGGTGCGGCAGCCAGGCCGCCCTCCGGGGTGAACAGCCGAGAAACTTGTGGAGCATTGGAACGCATGTACTTGATTTTGCTGGAGGCATTCGCCGCATTGGCGGTACTGGTGCTGATTGTGTGGTGGACCATGTTCCACGGTCGTCGCGGGGGTGAACTGCCACCGGACCAGGACCCCGACCAGAAGCCCTGAACCCTGTCGGACAGGCGGCCAGCGCCCTGTGGGAAGGGCATGCGACCTACCGGCCGCCAAAGGGTCAGGCGGTTCATTTTTGATAGCACTCAAGTCTTGTCAGAAAAGACAGATCCGCATTTTTGACGTTGCAAGGCCTGCTACCTCCGATGCCTCGCCGCCATGCCGGGCGCCTCCCATAATGGCGCCAACCCGCCGGGTGGACGGACGTCCCGGCCATGGTGAGGCGGGTGCCATCCAAGGAGAAACAACCATGCAGAAACTTTCGGGCAAGCTCGTCCTCAGCGCCGCCACCCTGGCCGTGGCACTGACCGGCTGCGCCAACATGAGCGACACCCAACGCACCACCGGCATGGGCGCCGGCATCGGCGCGCTGGGCGGCGCCGCCCTCGGCGCCGCCACCGGCAACAGCCGCACGGCCGCCACCGGCGCGGCCATCGGGGCCGGCGTGGGCGCCCTGGGCGGCTACCTGTGGTCGCAGCGCATGGAGAACCAGAAGCGCCAGATGGAGCAGGCCACCCAGGGCACCGGCATCGCCGTGTCCCAGACCGCCAATAACGAGCTGAAGCTGGCCATC
>NZ_CAJYES010000225.1 GCF_913773995.1 uncultured Pseudacidovorax sp. | reverse complement strand
CTCGGCATCGGCCTGGGCATGGCGGCGGCACTGGTCGAGCCGCCAGCCGCCATCGCCCGGCTGCAGCAGCGCATGCCAGGGGCCTGGCGCTGGCGGTGGTGGCGGCGGACGACGAACTGCTGCGCCAGCGCGGCGGCCCCTGGCATGCGCTGCTGCAGCCGGGCGATGGCGGCTGGCGGCTCGACCAGTGCCGCCGCCATGCCCAGGCCGATGCCGAGCGGCAGCATGCGCGCACGCGGCGCGACACCCTTCGCCAGGACCGCCGGCTCGACCAGCTCCTGGCATTTTCCGGCGAGGCGATATGACCCTGATCTGCTCTTCTTTGCGCGCGGCCGCTGTCCGTTGCGGTGCCGTCTGCGAGGCCGACGGCCCCGCGCTGTCGGTCCGATGGGCCGGCGCGGCGTTGACCCTGATGCTGGGCCTTGCCTTGACGCAGGCAGGCCGCGCGGCGACGCCGGCGGCACCCACGGCGGCGCCGACCGCGCCCACCACCGCAGCGGCGCTGCCGAACATGAGGCCAGCCGTCGCCTCGCCCTCGGCGGCCTCGTCGCCCGGCGCTGTCCCGACGCCGTCTGCACCCGTGCCCGCCGGCGGCTTCGCCTGCCTGATCGAGCCCTTCCAGCGCATCGAGCTGCGCAGCGGCCTGGAGGCGCGCATCGAGGCCATCCATGTCGACCGCGGCAGCGAGGTCAAGAAAGGCCAGGTCCTGGTGGAACTGGACAGCGGCGCCGAGCGCGCGGCCCTGGAGGGCGCCCGCTACCGCGCCGTGATGGACGGCGCCATCCGCTCGGCCGACAGCCGCAGCCAGGCCGCCAAGCAGAAGCTGGCGCGGCGCGAGGAGCTGGTGCGCGAGAAGTACATCTCGGCCCAGGACCGCGACGACGCCCGCCTGGAGATGCAGGTGGCCGAGGCCGACGCCGCCGAGGCGCGCGATAACCGCCGCCTAGCGCAGATCGAGCAGCGCCGCCTGGGCGAACTGGTGGAGCAACGCCGGCTGCGCAGCCCCTTCCAGGGCGTGGTCACCGAGCGGCTCCAGCACGTGGGCGAGGTGGCCCAGGCCGGCGAGAGCGCCCGCCCCATCCTCAAGCTGGCCCAGACCCATCCGCTGCGGGTGGAGGTGATCCTGCCGGTGGCGCTGTACGGCCAGCTGCGCAAGGGCGGCACCGCACGGGTGGAGGTGGAACGGCCGCTCAGTGGCAGCTACACCGCCACGGTCGCCGTGGTGGACCGGGTGGTCGACTCGGCCAGCGGCACCTTCGGCGTGCGGCTGGAGCTGCCCAACCCGGAGGGGACGATCCCGGCCGGGGTGAAATGCCGGGTGCAGTTTGCGGGCGACGGCGCAGCGCGCTAGGGCTGCGCCTCTCGGGGCTGTGCGCGGCGCGACCTTGACCTACGGGCTTTTGGCCGTCCGTCCCTCGCACCGGTCGGGAAGATTAACCCTGGGTGAACTCCCAACACGGGATTTGTGATCGGAGCGTATCGTGTGTCTCAGGCGGCCTGCTCCTGTCGAGCGACAGGGCAGCATTTGCAGCCACAGAGAGACGGAGACTCCAATGTTGATGGTCATTGCAGGATTCATGTTGGGTGTGGTGTGCGGCACCGTGCTGGTCGGCTTCATGGTCGGCCGCAGTCGCCGGGCCGAAGAGGACGCCATGCGCTACACGAGGTACTGAAGCTCGGCTTCCCGGCGCTGCACCTTGCGGCGCCCCACCTGTGCGCTTCACCAGCTGGCACAGGCTCGGACCCCTGCGTGCGGTCGCGGGCGTACGCTTTCCCTTTCCTTCGTCGGGCTCGATCTTGCCCAGCGGTGAAGGGCCGGGCCTTCGAAGCGCGTGATGCGCCGCCCGCCCTCGACCCGGCCGTCTCAGCGCCGTGTCTTCGCCCCGAAGATTCCCCCGAGCACTCCGCGCAGGATCTCCTTGCCCACGTTCGTCCCCACGGTGCGCACAGCCGACTTGGCCAGCGTCTGCACCAGACCGTCCTTGCGTCCGCCACGCGGGCCCGTCGTTCCGAAGAGCAGGTCGTTGAGAAAGCTCCCCTCCGCCGGGGCCGAGCCGCCCGCGGGGGACGGCGCTGCCGTTCCGGTGGGCGACGCCGTGCCCACGATGGGCGGCGATGCGGGTGCACTCGGGCGGGTTGCCGGGGGCGCGTCCGGTGCCGAGGCCGTGCGGCCCTTGAGCTTTTCGTAGGCGGACTCACGGTCCACCGCCTGTTCGTAGACCCCTGCCACCAGCGAGCCTGCCATCAGGGCCTTGCGCTGCTCGGGCGTGACCGGCCCGATCTGGCCGGCGGGCGGCAGCACGAAGACCCGCTCCGTGATGCCCGGCCGTCCCTTCTCGTCGAGCAGGCTGACCAGTGCCTCGCCCACCGCCAGCTCGGTGATGGCCTGGCCGATGTCCAGGCCCGGCTTGGGCCGCATGGTGCTGGCGGCCGACTGCACCGCCTTCTGGTCGCGTGGCGTGAAGGCGCGCAGTGCGTGCTGCACCCGGTTGCCCAGCTGGGCCAGCACCGCGTCGGGAATGTCCAGCGGGTTCTGCGTCACGAAGTACACGCCCACGCCCTTGGAGCGCACCAGCCGCACCACCAGCTCGATGCGCTCGACCAGCGCCTTGGGCGCATCCTTGAACAGCAGGTGGGCCTCGTCGAAGAAGAAGGCCAGCTTGGGCTTGTCCAGGTCGCCGACCTCGGGCAACTGCTCGAACAGCTCCGACAGCATCCACAGCAGGAAGGTGGCGTACAGCCGCGGGGCGTTCATCAGCCTGTCGGCCGCCAGGATGTTGACCACGCCGCGGCCGTCCACCGTCTGCATGAAGTCCTGGATGTCCAGCATCGGCTCGCCGAAGAAGCGATCGCCGCCCTGGGATTCGATGGCCAGCAGGCCGCGCTGGATGGCGCCCACGCTGGCGGCGCTGATGTTGCCGTAGCTGGTGGTGTACTGTTTGGCGTTCTCGCCCACATGGGCCAGCATGGCCCGCAGGTCCTTCAGGTCCAGCAGCAGCAGGCCGCTGTCGTCGGCGATCTTGAACACCAGATTCAGCACGCCGGCCTGGGTTTCGTTGAGGTCCAGCATGCGGCCCAGCAGCAAGGGGCCCATGTCGGAGATGGTGGCGCGCACCGGGTGGCCCTGCTCGCCGAACACATCCCACAGCGTCACCGGGCAGGCCAGAGGCGCGGGCAGCTCGATGCCCCGCTCCTTCAGCGTGGCGGACATCTTGTCGCCGATGCGCCCGGGCTGGCTGATGCCGGAGAGGTCGCCCTTCACGTCGGCCATGAACACGGGCACGCCGGTGCCGGACAGGCGCTCGGCCAAGGTCTGCAGCGTCACGGTCTTGCCCGTGCCCGTGGCCCCGGTGATCAGGCCGTGGCGGTTGGCCAGGGCGGGGAGCAGGAAGCATTCGGTGGCGCCGTGGCGGGCCAGCAGCAGGGGATCGGCCATGGGGGAACTCCCGGGTGAGGGCGGAAAAACCGCGGCAGTCTACCCAAGGCGGCTGGTCCGCACGGGTGTCGCGCACGGTCTTTCGGCGGCGGCGGAGCACGGGTCGACTCCTATAATTTTTCCCTTTGCCGTCCGGCACCTGACCGGCGGCGCATTTCTACATTTCCGGGAGCCCGTTCTTGTCCTCGACCGCATCCTTTGACCGTACTCCGCTCGAAAACGAGCTGGCCGAACTGCTCGTGAGCGCCCTCAATCTCGAGGTGACGCCGGAATCGATCGACCCCGAGGCACCGCTGTACGGCGACGGGCTGGGCCTGGACTCCATCGACATCCTCGAAGTGGCGCTGGAGATCTCGCGCCGCTACGGCTTCCAGCTGCGCTCGGACGACGAGCGCAACCAGCAGATCTTCGCCTCGCTGCGTACGCTGGCGGCGCACGTCGACGCCAACAAGGCCGGATAAGGGGATGCCCGCCTGGCGCATTGCGCTGATGCTGCTGGCGGGCGCGGCCTACGCCGGCGCATCGCACTGGATGATGCTCTACCACGCCGCCGAGCCCTGGGCGGTGGTCGTGCTGCTGGTGCCGCTGTGGCTCACCGGCCTGGGACTGGCGGGCCAACACCTCGGGCGTGCGGGACTCGCCCTGGTGGCCGTCGTCGGCCTGGCCGGGCTGGCCGCGGTCATGAGCGGCCATGCCGGCGACCCCAATCCGCTGTACGTGCTCCAGCATGTCGGCATCAATGCGCTGCTGGCCGGCTGGTTCGGCGGCACGCTGCGCGCCGGGCAGCTGTCGCTGATCGGTCAGTTCGCGCAGCGCATCCACACACTGACGCCCGACATGCGGCAGTACACGGCGCGGGTGACGGCCGTCTGGACCGTCTACTTCTGTGTGGTGTGCGCCCTGTCGCTGGCCGTCTACCTGCTGCGGCCGTTCGAGGACTGGTCCCTGTTCTCCAACGTGATCACGCCCGTCGGCGTCGGCGCGCTGTTCGTGGGTGAATACCTGCTGCGCTACCGGCTGCATCCCGAGTTCGAGCGCGTGCGGCTGATCGATGCCGTGCGTGCCTTCTACGCGCCCGCCAAGCAATGAGCGTGTCCCACCTGCTCGGCCCGCGCGACCTGCGCGCGCCGCTGGCCTGGCGTCATGGCCAGCCCATCAGTGCGCTGGCCTGGCTGGCCGACGTCGAGGCCGTGGCCCGGCGCCTGCCGGCCGAAGGCCCGGCCGTCAACCTGTGCGCCGACCGCTACCGCTTCAGTGTGGGCCTGGCGGCGGCGCTCTTGCGCGGTCATGCCAGCCTGCTGCCGCCGGACGCCCGGGATGACACGCTGGCCCGCGTCTGCGCCGAGCATCCGTCCGCCTTTGCGCTGGTCGATCCCGGCGAACTCGAGGGCGCCGCAGTGGCGCATCGCGTCGAGGTCGATGCCGAGGGCGCGCGTGCGCCGCTTGCGGCCATGCCCGACTGGGCGGCCATCGACCTGACGCGCCATGCGGCCAGCCTGCTGACCTCCGGCTCCACCGGTGTGCCCCAGCCGCACGCCAAGCGCTGGGGCACGCTCGCGGGCGACGTGGCCGCGGCCGTGCCACGGCTGTGCCAGCTGCTGGCACTGGATTCGCTCGAGGGCCTGACCCTGGTGGCCACCGTGCCGGTGCAGCACAGCTACGGCCTCGAATCGTCGGCGCTGCTGGCCATGCTGGGTGGTGCCGCCTTCGAGGCCGGCCGGCCCTTCTACCCGGCGGACATCGTGCAGGCGCTGGTGTCGGTGCCGCGCCCGCGGGCGCTGGTCACCACGCCCTTCCACCTCAAGACGCTGCTGCAGTCGGGTCTGGCCGTCCCGCCGGTGGACATGGTGCTCTCGGCCACGGCGCCGCTCTCGCCGCAGCTGGCGGCCCAGGCGGAGCGGGCCACCGGCGGCGTGATGGTCGAGATCTACGGCAGCACCGAGACCGGACAGGTGGCCACCCGCTGCCCGGCTCGCAGCGAGATCTGGCAACTGATGGGCGACATCCGCGTGCAGGCCGAGCCCGGCCCCGACGGCGGCGAGCGCTTCGTCTTCTCGGGCGACTTCATTCCGGCACCCACGCCCATGGCCGACCTGCTGGAACTGCTCGGCGACGGTCGCTTCCGTCTGCTGGGCCGCGCGAACGACCTGGTGCATGTGGCCGGCCGGCGCACCTCGCTGGGCCACCTCGACTTCCATCTCAACAGCATTCCCGGCGTCGAGGACGGCGCCTTCTGGCTGCCCGACGACGTGGCCGACGGGGTGGTACGGCCGGTGGCCTTCGTCGTTGCGCCTTCGCTGGATGCCGCGGCCGTCATCGCCGGCCTGCGCGAGCGCATCGAGCCGGTGTTCGTGCCGCGGCGCGTGGTGCATGTGCAGGCGTTGCCGCGGGTGGGCACCGGCAAGCTCACGCGGCGCGAGCTGCGCGAGTTCGCCCTGGCGCAGCTGGCCTCCGATGGCAGCCCGGTGCGGCTGGCCCACCATGTGCCTCAGGACCATCCCGCCTTCGCCGGCCACTTCCCGGGCCGGCCGCTGCTGCCCGGTGCCCTGCTGCTGGCCGAAGTGCTGGAAGCGATGCGCGGCGTGCCCGCGCTGCGTGCGCGGCTGGGCGATGCACCGATGCTGGCGGCGGCCAAGTTCCTGGCGCCGGTGCCGCCAGGCGCTGATCTCGTCTTCGACCTGCAGCCCGAGGCCGGTGCAGCCCTCGGTGTGCGCTTCGAAGTGCGGATGGGCGACACCGTCGCCGCCAGCGGACGCTGGCTGCCCGGGGAGGGCGCGGGCCCCGCCGCTGCCCGAGGGGCCGCGCCGTGAGTGCCCGTCCGGCCATGCCGGAGGGCGCGACCGGCACCGGCGATGCCCCCGGTGTTCCCGCAGGTGCCGTCGCCGACGGCCCGCGCCCGGGCACCGACTGGGCCCAGGCGCCCGAGCGCAGCAACATGGTGGCGCTGCGCTTCATCTGCTGGATGGCGCTGCGCTGCGGCCGGCCGCTCACGCGGCTGATCCTGCATCCGATCACGCTGTACTTCCTGCTCTTCGCGCCCACGCCGAGGCGTCAGGTGCGGCGCTATCTGGCGCGCGCCATCGGGCCCAAGGCGGGCTGGCGCGACGGCTACCGGCTGCTGCACAACTTCGCGTCGACGGTGCTGGACCGCGTGTACTTCCTGCGCGGGCGCATGTCGCTCTTCGACGTGCAGGTGCAGGGCGGCGAGGCCGTGGAGGCCGACGTGCGCGCGGGCCGCGGCGCCTTCCTGGTAGGAGCGCACATCGGCAGCTTCGAGGCCCTGTCGGCCTGCAGGCAGCAGGCGCAGGCGCCGGTCGACCTGCGACTGGCCATGCTCATGTACCCCGACAACGCGCGGCGCATCAACGCCGTGCTCGAAGCCATCAGCCTGCCCGAGTACCGGCCGCACATCATCGCCCTGGGCCGGCCCGCCGCCATGCTGGAGCTGCGCGACTGGCTGGACAGCGGCCGCATGGCCGGCATGCTCGGCGACCGCACCTTGGCGGTGGGGGAAGACGACGCCGGCCAGCGCGGCAACCGGGTGCAGATCGACTTCCTGGGCCAGCCGGCCTGGTTCAACGACGGGCCCTTCCGGCTCGCTGCGCTGCTGCGGCGGCCGGCCGTGTTCATGGCCGGGCTGTACCTGGGCGGCAACCGCTACCGCGTGGTGTTCGAGCCCCTGGCCGATTTCTCCGCGCCGGTGCCTGCCGCCGCAGCGCCGGCTGCCGAAGGCGGCACGCCCACCCCGCGCCGCGCTCGCGGGCTCGACCCCGCCGAGCGGGAACGCCGCATCCGCGACGCCCTCGAAGCCTATGTGCGGCGCCTGGAAGACCTGTGCCGCGCCCATCCCCACAACTGGTTCAATTTCCATGACTTCTGGCTCGAAGATTCGCCGCGTGCGTGAGGCCCTGGGTGGCGTGCGCCGCCTGCGCGCCGCGCTGCTGCTGGCGCTGGCCGGCCTGCTGGCCGCGCCCGCGTGGGCGTTGGACCTCAACGAGCTGATGGCCCTGCTGGCCCAGCGCCGCAGCGGCGAGGCCCGCTTCACCGAGCAGCGCTATGTGCGCGGCCTGGACGGCCCGCTCGACTCCGCGGGCGTGCTCAGCTTCGTCGCCCCCGACAAGCTGGTGCGCCGCACGCTCACGCCGCGGCCGGAGTCGATGGAGGTGCAGGGCAATGTGCTGATCCTCTCGCGCGGCGGCCGCACCCGCACGCTGAGCCTGGACGCCATGCCCGAGCTGCAGGGCATGAT
>NZ_CAJYES010000224.1 GCF_913773995.1 uncultured Pseudacidovorax sp. | reverse complement strand
CGGACGTCAAGCAGTTGGTGATGGATCAGGCGACCTTCGTGGTCCGCGACGCGAAGACCGGTGAGGACATCACCCGCAGCATCCTGCTCCAGATCATCTTGGAGGAAGAGGCAGGTGGTGCACCGATGTTCACCGAACAGGTACTCGCGAGCATCATCCGGTTCTACGGCCACGCCATGCAGGGCTTCATGGCGCCTTATCTCGAGAAGAACATCCAGGCGATGGTCGAGGTCCAGGGGCAGATGGCCGACAAGGCCCAGAGTTTTACGCCCGAGATGTGGGCGCGCTTCATGACCATGCAATCTCCTGTGCTCCAGGGGCTGATGGGCAGCTATGTCGAGCAGTCCAAGTCGGCGTTTCAGCAGATGCAGGAGCAGATGCAGAAGAACGCGGAGCAGGTGCTTGGCGCCTTCGGCCTCAAGCGGCCCTGATCGGAGCAGGCGCGTGCGGCGCCGTGCGGCGGAGGCCACCGGGCAACGGCTCCAATGCCTGCCTTCTGCAGCCCATTGGTGCTGTCGAAGTTGTCCGACGTGACCCTGTGAAAGGTACGAGATACCGTGCGCGCTCCATAGTTGCGCCGGGATTCTCATGTCGAGACACACAACCTGCCTTGCGGGCCTAAGCCGCCGATCACTTGGCACCATCGGCGTCGCATTCGTGGCCGCTGGACTCGCCGGCTGTGCGGTCTCCACGCCCACCATCGACAGGGCTGCTCAGGTCGACCTGCAACGGTTCATGGGCGATTGGTATGTGATCGGCAACATCCCCACGCTGCCCGAGCGTGACGCCTACAACGCCGTCGAGTCATATAGCCGCGACGCCGACGGGCGCATTCGTACGCGGTTCCGCTATCGGGAAGGCGCCTTCGACGGACCCTTGCGCACGATGAACCCGGTGGGCACGGTCGTGCCTGGATCCGGAAACGCCGTATGGGGAATGCAATTCGTCTGGCCCATACAGGCCGAGTACGTGATCGTCGATGTGGATCCAGACTATTCGCTCACCATCATCGGGCGCAGTGCGCGGGACTACGCATGGATCATGGCGAGGCAGCCGTCCATTCCCGAGTCCAGCTATGACTCTGCCGTGGCGCGCCTGCATGCCCTGGGCTACGACACGGCCAAACTCCGGCGAGTGCCCCAGCGCTGGCCCGAACGCTGAACGACGGTGATGCCGGCTTCGTCCGTTCAGGCGGGCGACAATCGCGCATTCTGTGAAAGCGACTTCGATGAACGAGATCCAGTGGTTTGTGCACACGTGTCAGCGCGAGGGACTGGATGCGGGCCTGCGCGAGCTCAACGCGCGGGTACCCCACCGCTACACGGGCGTCTACCGTTTCGAGGGAGACTTGATGCGGAACCTGGTGTTGGTCGACAAGGCGGGCGAGGCGCGGCCCGAGCAGTTGGCTGCGGTGCCTTTCCAGGACAGCTTCTGCCAGTACGTATTGCGCGAGGGCGAGTTCCGCACTGCCGACACCCGCGAGGACCGTCGGCTCGACGGGCACGCCTACCAGGGAGTGCTGCTCAGCTACCACGGCGTTCCGGTACTCGACGATGCGGGCGAACTGTTCGGCTCGCTGTGCCACTTCGATCCGGAGAACAAGGAGTTGAGCGACATCGAGTTCGCCACGATGCAACGGGTTGCTCGGGTGATCCCGGTCTTCTTGCGCTCGCGATCGGCGGGGCTTTCGCTGCCCGCAGAGTGAATTCAGCGCTGGAAGGGCGGCAGCTTGCGCAGTCGCTTCCAGGCCAGTGAGGGGAGGCGAAGCACAAACTCGATCATCAAGCGTGTGTGCATCCAGGTCAGCAGCACGTTGTCGCGACCATAGCGGAAGTGGGAGACGCCGCCCTCGTCCGCGCTCAGGTATTTGACGGGCGCGTCAATGTTGAGTGGCTTCACGCCGCGCCAGGCAAGCCGGACCACGGCCTCGGTGTCGAAGTCGAAGCGGCGCATCCAGGGCTGGCGATCCATGATCGCGAGCAAGGCCGCGATGGGGTAGACACGAAAGCCATACAGCGAGTCGCCGATGCCGGCAAACAGGGTCTCCAGTTGGGTCCAGCCATTGGAGACGCGGCGGCCGCGCACGCGCAGAAGCGGGGCGGTGGCATCAAACACGGGCCGGCCCAGCACCATGGTCTCGGGGCGCTCCAGCGACTGGGCCATGAAGACCGGGATGAGTGCTGACGGGTGCTGCCCATCGGAGTCCATGGTGAGCGCGTGTGTGAATCCTTCGGCGGCTGCAGCACGCAGACCGTGCATCACGGCAGAGCCCTTCCCCTCATTCTTCGGCAGTACCCAGACCCGCAGCCCATCGTCCACTGCCGCCATCTGCTGGAGTACATCGGCAGTGCCGTCGGTGCTGCCGTCGACCACGACCCAGACGGGACGCCATTGCGCCCGCGCTTCGCGCACCGTCTCGAAAACCTTGGGCCCGGTGTTGTAGCTCGGAATCAGGACAAGGTGGGTGCGCGAGGACTCTGGCATTCGGCGGCTTTCGCTTCGGGCTCGACCCCGGGCGACAGATGGTGTTGGAAATAGCTTTCTAGGCGTGCAGTCAGAGCGTTGCTGTCCGCCATCGGCGCAAAACGCTCGCCAAGCCGCAGGCGGAAAACAATGGGCAGCGGCGGCACGCGCCAAATGGGCCAGCCTTTGCCGAGATAGGGCGAGTCCGTGTCGATGAACACGGTCTGGATCGGTGCCTGCGCCAGACGCGCGATGAGCGTCACGCCCGGGCGGAACGCATTGAGCCGCCCCCCGGTTGTGCGCGTGCCTTCCGGAAACACCACCAGTTGACCGCCCTCGCGCAGGTCGTCGACAGCCAGGCGCACCATCGTGCGTGCGGAGTCGTTACGGATGTAGCGTGCCAGCCGCGCTCCCGCGCCGAGAAACACGTTCTTCATCAGCGACGCTTTCATGATGCAGGCGCTGTGAGGCAGATGCGCCACCATCAGCAGCGCGTCCAGCATCGTCGGGTGATTGGCGATGATCACCAGACCACGCTCGTCGCGCAGGGCGCCGAGGCATCGGGCATCGATGCGCATCATTCCGCAGGCGCAGGCGACGGTCCAGAAAAGGCGGTAGCCATGGGCGATGGCGGCACGCCCCATCGCACGGCCCTTTGCCGGCGGAAGGACGGGATAGAGCACTATCGCCACCAAGTTCCAGGCGAGCGACATGAGACCCAGCCCGAGCAGCAGCAGGTAAAGCGGTGGCGCGAGAAAGAGTGCCCTCGCAAGGCCAAGGAGCGCTCTCATGGCTGGGCCCGGTGCATGGTCGGGGCGTGGCGGGAGCGGTCAGCGCTTGGGTTCATCCAATGGGGGGGTAGGCGCCGTCCCGGACGTGCCGACCGCCTCGATGGACGAGGCGGCTTGCACGGCGAGTCGGTCGGGAACGCTCATGTGGGTTTCGATTTCTAGCAGCAGATCGCGCCGGCAGATGTCGGCGTGGAGGAACACTGCGTGCCGGAGAAAAGGACTGTCCGTGCCCATGACGGCGGCAAGGCGGTCGCGGAGCAGCGACGCATCTGCCGGGTGCCGCACGTACACCACGGCATCGCTTTCCGCCAGGGCGAATCCGCCGCCACCGAGCCGGTTGGCCTCGGCCAGCACGGCGTCGAGGTTGCGCAGCGTCTCGTCGAGCTGGGCGTGGAGATCACCTTCATGCACGGTGGCATGACCGACGATGCTGGCGGTGCCTGAGACGAACAAGCGCTTCGCGCCGTCAGGCTGGCGGACGACGGCCGCCCGCGAGAAGGTGGGGGCGCGCGGGCCGTAGTCCGCCGGGTAGCGCCAGGCGGGCGTCTGCCGGGGGTTCTCGATCGGCTGAGGTGCCACTTTCGCGGCAAGAAAGCGCAAGACCAGCCCGCCACGATGCAGCCCGAGCGCGCAGGCCGCGGGCGAACCTTCGAAGGCGGCCTGCCCGGCGTCGAGAAAGGCCTGCTGCCGCCCGGCGTTGAACTGCCGATAGCGCTCGAGTCCGCCGCCGTCCTCGTTGATCCGGGGCAGGTAGTTCCAGAGGCGATGCAGGTGGGCAAAGCCTGTCTCGGCGAGGCAGGCGAACAGGTCGGCATAGGCGCGCCGGGAGAGCGCTTCGAGGCCGCTGCCATCTTCTTCGAGGTCGACGGCGCCGAACAGGTGGCCGTCGTCATGCCGCCACCGCACACAGCCTGTCTGGCCCGCTGTGACCGGCCCGCCGGCAAGCCACACGTCGGCGGTGAGCGGTTGCTGCAGGAGCAGCGCCGCCGGCACGCAGGCCAGTCCCGCTGGAAGCACTGTGTTGCCTTCAGTCGCGCCATAGACCAGTCCGCCCAGGATGCGGCCGGGTTCAAGAGAGGCGGCATCTCGCAGAAGCCAGCGCTGAAAGGCCGGCGTCGCCGCCTCAGCACTGGCAAGTGAATGGAAGCTGGACTCAACGAAGGCCTGGGTAGATGCGCCGATGGCGCCGCAAGACGACCTGCTCATCGGCTCTCGAGCACGTTCTCGCCGGCCAGCGGGCCGAGGTCGCGGATGTTGCGTCGGCGTCGCTGCCAGGCGTGCCACGTCCGCCGCGGATTGGCGGCAGACACCGCGTAATACATGGTCTTCAGGATGCGCAGCGAGCGCCAGATGGGCGTGCCGTTGTGGATGTCTCCGGCCAGCAGCGACATCAGCGCCTCCTTCACGCGGAAGGGGTTCTGCGGATACATGAAGAACTCGCGCATGGTCGGGTTGGTGACGCGGAAGATGAACCAGGAAAACTCCTTCGGTCCCTTTCGCATGTAGCGCTCGAAGGCGCGCCTTGCGGCGGGCGCGCGTGAGGGTTGGTCCAGCGTAGTGGCCACCAGTCCGGCGCCCTCGAAGGCGCTGTGCATAGCCAGGTACACGCCCGAGGAGAAGACCGGATCGATGAAGGCGAACGCATCGCCCAGCATCAGGTAACGCTCGCCGGTGCAATGCGTGCCGCTGTAGGAATAGTTGCCGGTGGCGTAGACCGCATCGTCGACCAGTTCCGCGCTCTTGAGGCGCTCGGAGAGCTCGGGACTCATGGCGATGGTTTCGGCGAAGAAATCCTTCAGCGGCTTGTCGCGCGACTTGAGGTAGTAGGGCCAGCACACGGCACCCACGCTCACCGTACCGTCCGCCAGCGGGATGTACCAGAACCAGCCGTGCTTGAACCAGAAGATGGTGATGTAGCCCTCGTACATCCCTTCCGCCCGCCAGGCGTTGCGGAAGTGGCCGAACAGGGCCGAGCTGTTGTGGCGCGGATTCTTGAGCTTGGACTTCAGCCGGTTGGCCATGAAGGTGTCGCGGCCCGATGCGTCGATCACGAAGCGCGTGCGCCATTGGCGCGAGCTGCCGTCGTCGAGGGTGGTTTGGACAGTCGCGCCCTGCGCGTCGAAGGCGACGTCGCGCACCCGGCAGCCTTCTAGTGCGGTCGCGCCTTCCTTGGCGGCATGGCGGAAAAGAATCTCATCCAGGTCGGACCGGCGAACTTGCCAAGCGTGGGTAAGCTTCTTGTCCCATCCCTCGCCAAAGCCCAGCCGCACGCTGCGGCCGTGCTCCTGCGAGACGAACTCGGCGCCCCACTTGGCCATGCCGATGCGCTCGACCTCTTCGCGGACGCCCAGCCGCTCGAACAGTTCGACGTTGGCAGGCAGCAGCGACTCGCCGATGTGGAAGCGCGGGTGATGCGCCTTCTCGGCCACCACCACCCGTCGGCCCTGACGCGCGAGCAGCGCGGCGGCCGTGGCGCCTGCCGGGCCGCCGCCGATCACGAAGACATCGCAGCTGTCCGAGTCTGCGGTCGACATGCCGGCGCTGGAGGAATCGGAGGTCATGGCACGTTGGAGGGATTGTGAAAAAGGCGGAGTATGCCGTCCCGCCGAGGGGAAGCTTCGTTGCGGACGGTAAAATTGCCCACCCGTAACGACAGACAAGAAACGCGAGCATCAGGTCATGGCCGGACACAGCAAGTGGGCAAACATTCAACACAGAAAAGGCCGGCAGGACGAGAAGCGCGGCAAGATCTGGACGCGCGTCATCCGCGAAATCATGGTGGCCGCGCGCACGGGCGGCGGTGACCTCACGGCCAACCCCCGCCTGCGCCTGGCGGTCGACAAGGCGAAGGCCGCCAACATGCCGGCCGACACCATCAAGCGCAACATCGACAAGGCCACCGGCAACCTCGAGGGCGTGCAGTACGAGGAAATCCGCTACGAGGGCTACGGCATCGGCGGCGCGGCCATCATCGTCGACACCATGACCGACAACCGCGTGCGCACGGTCGCCGAGGTGCGGCATGTGTTCTCCAAGTACGGCGGCAACATGGGCACCGAAGGCTCCGTGGCCTTCCAGTTCAAGCACTGCGGCCAGATCCTTTTCGCGCCGGGCACGGACGAGGACAAGGTCATGGAAGTGGCGCTCGAAGCTGGCGCCGAGGACGTGGTGACTGACGATGACGGCGCCATCGAGGTGATCACCGCGCCGGGCGATTTCGAAGCGGTCAAGAACGCCCTGGAGGCCGCCGGTCTGAAGGCCGAGCTGGCCGAGGTCACGATGCGTGCCGAGAACACCATCGAACTGGGCGGCGAGGACGGCGCCCGCATGCAGAAGCTTCTGGACATGATCGAGGACCTGGACGACGTCCAGGAGGTCTACCACAACGCGTCCATCGCGGAGGCCTCCTGATGAAGGTCCTGGTCATCGGCGGGGGCGGACGCGAGCACGCGCTGGCCTGGCGCCTGGCGCATTCCGAGCGCGTCACGCGGGTCTACGTGGCGCCGGGCAATGGCGGCACGGCGCTCGACAAGCGTTTCGTGCAGGTCCCCCACACCGATCCCGCGGCACTGCGCGAATGGGCGCAGCAGGAAAAGATCGCGTTGACGGTGGTCGGCCCTGAAGGCCCGCTGGCGGCGGGCGTGGTCGACGAGTTCCGAGACCATGGCCTGCGCATCTTCGGCCCCACCAAGGCAGCCGCGCAGCTCGAAAGCTCCAAGGCCTTCTCCAAGGCCTTCATGAAACGGCACAAGATTCCCACCGCGGAATACGAGACCTTCACCGACGCCACGGCCGCCCACGCCTACGTGGACGCCAAGGGCGCGCCCATCGTCATCAAGGCCGACGGCTTGGCGGCGGGCAAGGGCGTGGTCGTGGCCACCTCACTGACCGAGGCGCACGAGGCCATCGACTTCATGCTGCTCGACAACAAGCTGGGCATCAGCCACAACGAAGGCGGCGCCCGCGTGGTTATCGAGGAATTCCTCGCCGGCGAGGAGGCCAGTTTCATCGTGCTGTGCGACGGCAAGAACGTCGCCGCGCTGGCCACCAGCCAGGACCACAAGCGCCTGCTCGATGGCGACCAGGGCCCGAACACCGGCGGCATGGGCGCCTATTCGCCGGCGCCCGTGGTGACGGCCGAGGTGCATGCCCGCGTGATGCGCGAGATCATCCTGCCGACGATCCGCGGCATGGAGCGCGACGGCATTCCCTACACCGGCTTCCTCTACGCCGGACTGATGATCGACGCGGCCGGCCATCCCAAGACGCTCGAATTCAACTGCCGCATGGGTGACCCCGAGACGCAGCCGATCATGATGCGCCTGAAGTCCGACCTGTTCGATCTGCTGTGGCACGCCACCGACGGCACCCTGGACCAGGTTGAACTGGAGTGGGACCGGCGTACCGCGCTCGGCGTGGTCCTGGCTGCGCACGGCTATCCGCTGGATCCGCGCAAGGGCGACGCCATCAGCGGCGTGCCGGCAGAGGCTGCCGATGCCGTGGTCTTCCATGCCGGCACCACGCTGCAGGACGGCAAGCTGCTCACCAGCGGCGGCCGCGTGATGTGCGTGACGGTGCTGGCCGACAACGTCAAGCTGGCCCAGCAGCGCGCCTACGAGGTGGCCGCGCAGGTGCGCTTCGACGGCGTGCAGTACCGCAAGGACATCGGCCATCGCGCGGTGCCCGCGCGCGGGCAGGGCGCCTGATGCAGGCCCAGCCGCAGGCGGTCGGCGACTGGCTACGCGGCTTGCAGACGCGCATCGTCGAAGCGGTCGAAGGCGCGGACGGCGGGCGCGCCGTTCGCGACGCTTGGCACAAGGCGCCTGGCGAGCCGCTGCAGGGCGAGGGACTGACCTGCATCCTGGAAGGCGGCGACCTGTTCGAGCGCGCAGGCTGCGGTTTCTCGCATGTGCGGGGGCCTCGGCTGCCGCCATCTGCAACGCAACATCGGCCCGAACTTTCCGGCGCGCCCTTCGAGGCCATGGGGGTGTCGCTGGTCTTCCATCCGCGCAATCCCTACGTGCCGACCGTGCACATGAACGTGCGCATGATCGCGGCGCTCCCTGCGGACGCCGAACCGGTGTGCTGGTTCGGCGGCGGCATGGATCTCACGCCCTACTACGGCTTCGAGGACGACGCGGTGCATTTCCACCGCAGTTGCCGCGATGCGCTTTCCCCCTTCGGCGAGGACAAGTACCCCCGCTTCAAGGCCTGGTGCGACGAGTACTTCTGCCTGAAGCACCGGGGCGAGCAGCGCGGCATCGGCGGCATATTCTTCGACGATTTCTCCGAGCTAGGCTTCGAGCGCAGCTTCGACATGCTGCGGTCGGTCGGCGAGGCGTTCCTGCCTGCCTACCTGCCCATCGTCGAGCACCGCCGGAACACGCCCTGGGGCGAGCGCGAACGCGCCTTCCAGTTGTATCGCCGCGGCCGCTACGTCGAATTCAACTTGGTCTGGGACCGCGGCACCCACTTCGGCCTTCAGTCGGGAGGGCGCACCGAATCCATCCTGCTGTCGATGCCGCCGCAGGCGAGCTGGGCCTATCGCCGTGAAGAAGCGCCGGGCTCGGCCGAGGCGCGTCTCTACACCGACTTCCTGCCTCGCCGCGAATGGCTCTGAAACCCCGCGTCGGCGTGTTCGGCGGTGCCTTCGATCCGCCACACAACACGCATGTGGCGCTGGCGCGCGCAGCCCTCGCGCAGTTGCAGTTGCGTGAGCTTCGGGTGCTGCCCACCGGCCATGCGTGGCACAAGGCGCGCACGCTCAGCGACGCGGCGGATCGGGTGGCCATGGCGCAGCTCGCCTTCGAGCCGCTGGGCGCCGTGGTGGTCGATCCGCGGGAGACCTTGCGCAGCGGTCCGACCTACACGCTCGATACCCTGCGAGAATTGCGGCTCGAACAGCCCGAAGTCGAGTGGGTGCTGATGCTTGGCACCGACCAGGCGGCGGCACTGCCGACCTGGCATGGCTGGCAGCAGATCCTGCAGATCGCCACGGTGGCGGTGGCCGAACGCATCGACGATGCGGGCGAGCCCATCGTCTTCGACCCGCGCAGCCTTCCCGGGCTGCCGGCCGAAGCCCGTTTCGAATCCCTTCGCATTGCGCCGGAGGACACCAGTGCCACCCTGATCCGCCAGCGCGCCGCGCAGGGGCTGGACTTGGCGGCGCTGGTTCCCCCTGCCGTTGCACGCTATATTGAACAACACCACCTCTACAGCCCGCCTGATGAGCACTGACGCCTCCGCCAAGAAAGACATCCAGAAACTCCAGCGGGCCATCGTCGATGGCCTGGAGGACGTCAAGGCACAGGACATCCAGGTCTTCAACACGGAGCATCTGTCCCCGCTGTTCGAGCGGGTGATCGTCGCCTCCGGCGCCTCCAATCGCCAGACCAAGGCCCTCGCCGCCAGCGTGCGCGAGGCCGTCAAGGAGGCCGGCTTCAGCAAGCCGCGCATCGAAGGCGAGGACAACGGCGAATGGATCATCGTGGACTGCGGCCCTGCCGTGGCCCACATCATGCAGCCCAACATCCGCGCCTACTACCACCTCGAAGAGATCTGGGGCGACAAGCCGGTGCGCGTGAAGTTCGGTGCACCCAAGCCCTCGGCCCGCGTGGCTTCCGATGAAGCCGCCGCGCCTGCCAAAAAGGCACCGCGCAAACGCGCGGGTACCAGCGCCGACTCCGCCGCTTCTTCGGCCCGCAAGCCTGCAGCGAAGAAGGCCGCCTCCAAGCCGGCGGCTCCCAAGGCGCCGGCGCGCAAGGCCGCAGGCACCGCGCCCGCCAAGTCTGCCCGCAAGCCCGCCGCGAAAAAGGCGGCGCCCAAGAAGGTCGTGGTCGGCACACCCGCTCGCAAGGTGGCCGCCAAGAAGGCGCTGGCCCGCAAGAAGGCATGAAGCTGCTGGTGGTCGCCGTCGGGCAGCGCATGCCCGACTGGGCGCAGACCGCCTGGGACGACTACGCCAAACGCTTCCCGCCGGAGCTCAAGCTCGAGCTCAAGGCCGTCAAGACCGAGCCGCGGGGCTCCAAGTCGCTAGAGACGCTCTATGCGGCCGAGCGCGAGCGCATCGAGGCGGCGATTCCCCGCGGCACGCGCATCGTCGCGCTCGACGAACGAGGGACCGCGCTCACCACCAAGGCCCTGGCTGCCCGCCTGTCCTTCTGGCAGGGGGAGGGCGATGACGTGGCGCTGGTCATCGGGGGGCCGGACGGCCTGGAACCCGCTTTCAGGGCAGCCGCGCACGAGCGCATCCGCCTTTCCGACCTGACGCTGCCGCATGCCATGGCGCGCGTGCTGCTGGTCGAACAGCTCTACAGGGCGTGGTCCGTCAACGCCGGCCATCCATACCACCGTGAATAAATCCCGCCCAGACTTCGTCTACCTGGCCTCGCAGAGCCCGCGCCGGGCCCAGTTGCTCGACCTGCTCCAGGTCCGTCATCAGCCGCTGGTGGCAGACGCCGACGAGGATGCAGAGGCGCTGGAGGTTCCGCTGTCGCGCGAGGCAGCCACCGCCTATGTGCAGCGGGTGACCGGACTCAAGCTCGATGCGGCGGTGACCCGCCTGCGTCGGCGTGGATCGCCCGTGGCGCCGGTGCTGTGCGCCGACACCACCGTGGCGCTGGGTGGGCGCATTCTCGGCAAGCCGGCCGATGCGGCCGATGCACGCACCATGCTGGCGGCGCTTTCGGGCCGCACGCATCGCGTGATGACGGCCGTGGCCCTGCAGGCGGGACGACGTCGGCTGCAGGCGCTCAGCGTCTCGCAGGTGCGTTTTGCGGCGCTCACGCGCGCACAGATCGATGCCTACGTCGCCACCGGCGAGCCCATGGGCAAGGCAGGGGCCTATGCCATCCAGGGCCTCGGCAGCGCCCTGGTCGAACATATCGCGGGCAGCCATTCAGGCATCATGGGCCTGCCGGTCTTCGAGACGGCGCAACTGCTGCGCCAGGCGGGCTGGCGAATCCCCTGAACGGCCAAGTCCCATGCAAGAAATCCTCATCAACTGGGCTCCGCAGGAGACGCGCGTCGCCGTGGTCGAGCATGGCGCCGTGCAGGAGCTGCACGTGGAGCGCACGCTGGAGCGCGGACTCGTCGGGAATGTCTACCTCGGCAAGGTGTCGCGCGTGCTGCCCGGCATGCAGTCGGCCTTCATCGACATCGGGCTGGAGCGCACGGCCTTCCTGCACGTCGCCGACCTGGTGGCGCCGTTCACGCCGGGCTCGCGCGCCGCGCCGATGCCCGAGGCGCGCACGGCGGCCAGCGGGGAGGGCGGCCGCTCGCAACAGCCGGTGGTGCCCATCGAGCGGCAGGTGTTCGAGGGCCAGTCGCTGCTGGTGCAGGTCATCAAGGACCCGATCGGCACCAAGGGGGCTCGGCTGTCCACGCAGATCAGCATCGCGGGGCGGATGCTCGTCTTCCTGCCGCAGGACAACCACATCGGCGTCTCGCAGAAGATCCCGCCCGAGCAGCGAGACACGCTGCGCCGCCGCGTCCAGACACTGGCAGAGGCGGCCATCCAAACTTCTGCCGGCCAGGCGGGGCCATCGCGCGATCACGGCGGCTACATCCTGCGCACCAATGGCGAGGAGGCGAGCGATGCCGAACTGGCCGACGACATCGCCTACCTGCGCAAGACCTGGACCCGCATCCACGAGCGCGCCGGCAAGATGCCGCCGGTGTCGCTGCTGCACCAGGACCTCAGCCTGCTGCAGCGTGTGCTGCGCGACCTGGTGGACGAACGCACCACCACCATCCGCATCGATTCGCGCGAGCAGTTCGACCGGCTTCTGCGCTTTGGCCGCGAGTTCATGCCCAAGGCGGCCGAGAAGCTGGCGCTCTACACCGGAGAGCGGCCGATCTTCGACCTGTTCAACATCGACGAGGACATCGTCCGTGCCCTGGGCCGGCGGGTGGATCTCAAGTCGGGCGGCTACCTGGTGATCGACCAGACCGAGGCGTTGACGACCATCGACGTCAACACCGGCGCCTTCGTCGGCGCCCGCAACTTCGACGACACGGTCTTCAAGACCAATCTGGAAGCCGCACTGTCCATCGCACGGCAACTGCGGCTGCGCAACCTGGGCGGCATCGTGATCGTGGACTTCATCGACATGAGCCGCACCGATCACCGCGAGCAGGTGCTGGCTGAACTGCGCAAGCAACTGGGCCGAGACCGGGTCAAGACCACCGCCAGTGGCTTCTCGCAGCTGGGCCTGGTGGAAATGACGCGCAAGCGCACGCGCGAATCGCTGGCGCACATGCTGTGCGAACCCTGCGTGGCCTGTGGTGGACAGGGCATCGTCAAGACCGCGCGCACGGTCGCGTACGAGGTGCTGCGCGAGATCCTGCGCGAGGCGCGGCAGTTCACGCCCCGCGAGTTCCGCATCGTGTCCTCGCCGGCGGTCATCGAGCTTTTCCTGGACGAAGAGAGCCAGCATCTGGCGGGGTTGTCGGACTTCATCGGCAAGCCGATCTCCCTGCAGGCCGAATCGGCCATGGGGCAGGGGCAGTACGACATCGTGCTGCTTTGACCGGAGCGCCCCGCCCCGCCCCGCATCGACGGGCAGGGCTAGCGGGTGGCGCTGAAGGCCAGGGCTTCCTGCAGGCCCAGCGGCCTCGACAAGAAGTAGCCCTGTGCGCAGTCGACGTCAAGCCGCTGGAGCATTTCCAGCTCATCGCCGGACTCGACGCCTTCGGCAATCACCAGGCTGTTTATCTCGTGGGCGAAGCTGGTCAGGCCTTTGGCCAGCGCGCGGCGCTTCCCGTCGTCATGGATGTTGCGGGTCAGGCTCATGTCGAGCTTGATGATGTCCGGCGCCAGATTGAGGATGTGGCGCATGCTGGCGTAGCCTGCGCCGGCGTCGTCGACGGCCACGCGAGCGCCCAGTGCACGCAGAGGCGCCAAGGAGGCGGCAAGCGCCACATAGTCCTGCACGATGGCATGCTCCGTGATCTCCAGCGTCACCCGTGAGGGCACCCGCACGGCTGCGAGCACCGGCTCCAATCGCCCCGACAGGATCAGGCTGGGTGAGCAGTTGACGCTGAGCGAGCACCTGGCGGGGAAGGCATCCAGGCTCTGCAGTGCCTTCTCGATGGCACGCAGTTCCAGGGGCAGGCCCACGCCCGCGGCGTCGGCGAGTCGGAACCACTCGTCGGGCGGACGCCGCGGCTCGATGTCGAAACGCGAGAGGCATTCGAAGCTGCGGACCGCGCGGTGCGCAATGCTGTAGACCGGCTGGAAAACGATGCGGGGCGCGCCGTGTGCCATCGCGTCCTGCACCTCGCGCGCGGCACTCTGGCGGGCGCGCTGGCCGGCGGAGCGTTCCTCCATGCGCAGGCCGACGACTTCGGCGAATGCGTGCATGAGCCGCATCTCCCTTTCTCCCAGGACGGGATTCGGCAGGTAGCTGAAGCAGCAGAGCGTGCCGTAGATGCTTCCGTCCTTCAAGCGCACCGGCACGCTCAGGTGAGAGCCGATGGGAATCTCAGTGGTGTGCGGAATCTGCAGTGCGGCCTCGACCTTGGAGGTGTCGGGAATGCATTCGGGCAGTTCGCCACGCACGACCTTGAGGCAGTAGCCTTCGGTCATGGCCAATCGCTGCGAGGGCCTGAGTGGCCCGTCCGGCGCGCAGTCCACATACTCGAAGACGCGCTCGTCGCCCTCGAAGTGCGAGATGAACGCGACATCCATACCCAGGTGCCGCCGCACGGCTGTCAAAACGCTGTGAATCGCCTCTGCACCGTCGTCTTGTCCGCCAGCTCCTTCTGAAGCTTTAGGGGCACAGGCAGGTGCCGCTGCTGAGAGCTGCATTGCCAATCCTTCGCTGTCGTGGTCCGCACGTGCCTCCACGCACGATCATCACATTACCTTAACATTCTGTAAGTTTCGGACACCTTGGGGGATGACCTTACGGTCGGCGCTGATCCGTTTGGTCGAGGTGTAGGACAACCTCTGGGGTGTAGCGGCGCACACGCAACGGCGGTGCTGGGGCGGAATCGGGATCGATGCGGTCCCGTCCGCTGCTCAGGCCTCCGCAACAGCTTATGCGCGCGGCGCCTGCAGACGGGCATACAGCCCATCCCGGGCCATCAACTCGGCGTGACTGCCTTGCTCGACGATGCGGCCACGGTCCATGACCACGATCCGGTCGGCATGCTGGATGGTGGAGAGGCGGTGCGCGACGATCAGCGTCGTGCGGCCTCGCATGAGGCGCTGGAGGGCATCCTGCACCAGACGCTCCGACTCGGTATCCAGCGCCGACGTGGCTTCGTCCAGCAGCAGCACCGGCGCGTCGCGATAGAGCGCTCGCGCGATCGCCAGCCGCTGGCGTTGACCGCCGGACAGTTCAGTGGCGTTGTGGCCGAGCACGGTATCGATGCCTTGCGGCAGGCGCTCGACATGAGGGGCGAGGTTCGCCGCCTCCACGCACTGCAACACCCGCGCGCGGTCTATTTGCGCGGCCCCCAGTGCCACATTGGCTGCCAACGTGTCGTTGAGCATCACCACGTCCTGGCTCACCAGGGCGAATTGCCGGCGCAGGCTCTCCAACGTCCAATCGGCCACGTCCTGATCGTCCAGGGTCACCCGGCCGGCGGTGGGATGCACGAAGCGCGGCAGCAGGTTGACCAGCGTCGTCTTGCCCGAGCCCGAAGGGCCCACCAGCGCGACGATCTCCCCAGGGGCGATGCGCAGGTCGATGTCCTCCAGCGCCATGCCCGCGTCTTCGCGGTAGCGCACTTGTACGCCCCGCAGTTCCACGCGGCCCTGGGCACGGGCCATCTCGAAGCGGCCATCGGCTTCGACCTGGGTGCCGTCCATGAGGCCCAGTCCCCGCTCGAGCGCGGCGAGACCGCGGGTGATCGGATTGGCCATGTCGGCCAGACGGCGGATAGGGGCGATCAGCATCAGCATGGCCGTGATGTACGCCACGAAACCGCCGACCGTCAGACCGCGATCGCCGCTCTGCCAGAGGGCGATCATCACCACCACCGACAGCGCCACCGCCGCGAAGAGCTGCGTCAGCGGCGTCATCGCGGCCGAGGCGATGGTGGACTTGACCGCCAGCCGGTTCAGGCTGTGGCTGAGCCGGTCGAAGCGGGCCGATTGGCCGGCCTGCGCACCGTGCAGGCGAACCATGCGGTGGGCCAGCACGTTCTCTTCCACCACGTAGGCCAGCTCGTCGGTCGCCTGCTGGCCCATCAATGTCAGGCTGTACAGGCGGCGCGACAGCGCCTTCATGATCCATGACACACCGGGCACCAGCACGGCGACGACCAGCGTGAGCTTCCAGTTCAGGAAGAGCAGATAGAACAGCAGTGCCACCACCGTGAAGCCATCGCGGGAGATGCTCAGCAGCGCCTGCACGAGCAGCATGGCGCCGGTCTGCACCTCGTAGACGATGGTGTTGGACAACGTGCTGGCGGACTGGCGCGAGAACAGGCCGAGGTCGGCCGCCAACATGCGTTCGAACAGCACGCTGCGCATGCGCTGCATGCCCTCGTTGGCGATGCGCGCCAGCGCGTATTGCGACACGAACTGCGCCACGCCACGCACCGCGAAGAGCAGGATGATGGCTGTGGGCACCATCCACAGCGCGAGTTGACCCCGCGCGAAGCCCCGGTCCAGCAGGGGCTTGAGCAGGGCAGGCATCAGGGGTTCGGTGACGGCGGCGACGACGGACATCACCATGGCCAGAACCCACCAGCGACGCGAACCGCCGAACCACGTCATGAGCCGGGCGAGCCGGCGAGTCAGGGGCGCTCGCGCAGGCGCGTCGGCAGGGGAGGTCGACATGGCGGCGGATTCTACGGGGCCGCCTGATGCGCCCTTGGAGGCTGTAGGACAGAGGCGAAATCGGAACGCAAGCCCGGGTTTGCGCGTAGGGGCAAGGTGTAACATCGCTGGCTCCGCGCCTGGAACCGCGACCCGGATTTGAAACTTTCCAGGCGTAAATTCCTCCGAGCTGCATGAATACTTCGCCGCCGTCGCAGTCTTCCTCGATGTTTCCGACCCTGGCCCGACGTACGCTGATCACCGCGTTCGCTGCTGTCCCGGTCCTTCCCGCCCTGGCCCAGTTCCGCGTCGAAGTCTCTGGTGTGGGCCTCACGCAGTTGCCCATCGCACTGGCGCCTTTCCGCGGCGAGGAAGCCTCGCCCCAGAAGATCTCGGCCATTGTGCAGGCGGACCTCGAACGCAGCGGGCAATTCCGCGGCGTCGATGCCTCAGGCCAATCCCTCGACGAGAACAGTCGCCCCGACCTGGCCCTGTGGCGCCAGCGCACGGCGGACTCGCTCGTGGCCGGTAGCGTCACGCGGTTGGCGGATGGTCGCTGGGACGTGCGCTTCCGGCTGTGGGACGTGGTCCGGGGGCAGGACCTCGGCGGCCAGAGCTATACCGTCCCGGAGGCGGACCTGAGGCTGGCCTCGCATCGGATCGCCGACTACGTCTACGAGAAGCTGACCGGCGAGAAGGGCGTGTTCTCGACCCGCATCGCCTATGTGACGCGCGCCTCGGGCCGCTACACGCTGTGGGTGGCCGATGCGGATGGCGAGAACGCCCAGGCCGCGCTCGCCAGCCCTGAGCCGATCATCTCGCCCGTGTGGTCGCCCAGCGGTGGTGAACTGGCCTACGTGTCCTTCGAGTCGCGCAAGCCGGTGGTGTACGTGCACACCGTCGCGACCGGCCAGCGCCGTCTGGTTGCCAACTTCCGCGGCTCCAACAGTGCGCCGGCCTGGTCGCCCGATGGCCGCAGTCTGGCCGTCACCCTCAGTCGCGATGGCGGGTCCCAGCTCTACACAATTCCGGCAAGCGGTGGCGAGCCCCGCCGGCTTACCCAGAGCAGCAGCATCGACACGGAGCCGACCTACACCGCCGACGGCAGTTCCATCTACTTCGTGAGCGACCGGGGCGGTGCTCCGCAGATTTACAAGATGCCGGCCAGCGGCGGCGCGCCGGTGCGCGTGACCTTCTCGGGGTCCTACAACATTTCGCCAGCCGTGAGCCCGGACGGGCGGTGGTTGGCCTACATCTCGCGTGTGGGCGGAGCATTCAAGCTCCATGTGATGGAACTCGCCACCGGCAATGTCACGGCCATCACCGACACCGCTGCAGACGAGAGCCCCAGCTTTGCGCCGAACGGCAAGCTGCTCGTCTATTCAACCCAGATTCAGGGCAGAGAAGCGCTGATGACCACCACACTTGACGGCAAGATCAAGGCGCGTTTGGCGGGGAAGGCGGGGGACATCCGGGAACCGGATTGGGGCCCCTTCCAAAAGCAATGATTTTTTGTCCGCACTGAGGAGTGTTCGTATGTTGAAGAAATCGATTTTTGCCCTTGCCTTCGTCGCCCTTGTGGCGGGTTGTTCGTCGGGTACCAAGCTGAATGAAACGCCGGTGAGCACGGCCGGTGGTACCGGCGGCGGCGCAGGTTCCGGCGCGGCCAGCGGCGTCGCGCCTGTCACCAT
>NZ_CAJYES010000223.1 GCF_913773995.1 uncultured Pseudacidovorax sp. | reverse complement strand
CGGACGGTTGCGCGCTGCACCGATGCGTGGCCTGGCTTCTCCCAGTTCACCTCAAGGTTGCTTTCCAGAATCGCCCTAACATTCCTGCCGCCCGGCATTTGACCGGGCCCGCCGCTGCAGCCCCGCCGCGGCGAGATTCTTCAGGGAGTAGGGCAATGAATGAAAGAACTGCCGGCGCGGTGGCGCGGGCGTTGCCGTGGCTGGTGCTGGCAGCCGCGCTCGCGGGCTGTGCACCCAGCCGCGTTGCGTGGCGCAACTTGTCGCCGCAGGACGAGGAGCAATGGCGTCGCCAGCAGAAGATGCAGCGGCAGCCAGACTGCAGCGTCGCGCTGTGGGGCGATTCGATCCTGCATGGGGCGTACGACGGCGCCCATCGCCTGGCCGAGCCGCCGAGCGCCATCCTCAAGCGGCTGCGACCGCGCTATGCGGTGGAGGACCACTCGGTGCCCGGCGACAGCGCCCATGCGCGCCAGCCGCAGTTCGAGCGGCTCACGCTCCGGACCCGTATCGTCGTGCTGCAGTACGGTATCAACGACGCCAGTCACCGCTATCCCTACGAGCCGTCCTTCCGCGCCATGGTGGCGCATGTGAAGGCCCAGGGGCGCACGCCGCTCGTCACCGGGCTGTCGCGGGTGATCGGCGGAATGGCGGGCCGCGACGAGAACGACGCCATCGCCCGCCGCATCGCGGCCGAGACCGGCAGCGTGTTCGCCGACTGGGGCGCGGTGCGCTTCGATCCGGCCGACATGGCCGACGGCGTGCATCCGGGCCCACGGTACGCCGAGCGGTTGACCGAGCAGTTGGCGAGAGCCCTGGACCGCGTGGCGCCGGAATGCGTGACGCCCGGCGTCTGAAGCGCCCGAGCCCGCATCCACCTTGCATGCCGCACCGCCCCGCAGGGGGCGACCTCACGCCGCGACCAGTACCTCCGGCCGCCGGTCACGCAGCCAGCGCTCCAGCTCCGCGGGCGGCATGGGCCGACCGAAATGGAAGCCCTGCAACTCGTCGCAACGCGCGGCATGCAGCACCTGCGCATGCTCCGGCCGTTCCACGCCCTCGGCCACCACGCGCAGGCCCAGCGTGTGGCCCAGGCCGATGATGGCCTTCGCGATGGCCAGTTGCGCGGGGTCGTCCATCATCTGCTGCACGAAGGAGCGGTCGATCTTCAGCTTGTCGATCGGGAAGCGGTTGAGGTAGTTGAGGTTCGAGTAACCCGTGCCGAAGTCGTCGATGGACAGCGTCAGCCCCAGCGCCTTGAGCGCATGCAGCTGGGCCATCGTCTCCTCGGCCGTCTCCATCAGCGTGGATTCGGTCAGCTCCACCTCGAGGTGCGCCGGGTTGACCTGGTGGCGGTCCAGCGCGGCGCGCAGTACCTCGGGCACGCCGCTGGTGCGCAGCTGCACGGCGGACATGTTGAGCGACATGGTCAGCTCGCCCAGTCCGCTGCGCCGCCAGGCATCGTGCTGGGCACAGGCCTGCTGGATCACCCAGTCGCCCAGGGCGACGATCTGGCCGCTTTCCTCGGCGATGGGGATGAACTCGGCTGGCGGCACGGCGCCCAGTTCGGGGCTGTGCCAGCGCAGCAATGCCTCCACCCCGACGGTGCGTCCCGAGTCGGCCTCGATGCGCGGCTGGTAGGCCAGCCACAGCTCGCCGCGCTCGATGGCGTGGCGCAGGCAGGACTCGACCTGCTGGCGCTGCTGGGCGCGGGCGTTCATGGCCGGTGTGAAGAAGCGTGCGGTGTCGCGGCCGCTGGACTTGCTGTCGTACATCGCCATGTCGGCATGCCGCATGAGCGTGTCGATGTCGGCGCCGTCCTCCGGGTACATGGCCATGCCGACGCTGCACGACACGTACAGGTGCGAGCCGTGCACGTCGTGCGGCTCGCGGACGGCGGGCAGGATGCGCTGTTCCACCACCGTGGCCAGTTCGTCCGTGCCGCGCACGCCGTCCAGGATGACCATGAACTCGTCGCCCCCGAGGCGGCTGACGGTGTCCACCTGGCGCACCGAGTCGGCAAAGCGCTGCGCCACCGAGCGCAGCAGCGCATCGCCCACATGGTGGCCCAGCGAGTCGTTGATGTTCTTGAAGCGGTCCAGGTCGATGAACAGCACGCCCACGCCGCGGCCACTGGCCTGCGCCCGCTCGATGGCCTCGCGCAGCCGCTCGGCGCACAGCGAGCGGTTGGGCAGACCGGTGAGCACGTCGTGCAGCGCCAGGTAGCGGATGCGCTCTTCGCTGCGCTTGCGGTCGCTGATGTCGATGGAGGTGAAGATGTAGTGCGAGATGCGGTCCGGCCCGTCGCGCACCACGCTGGCGACGATCCAGGCTGGGTAGGCATGGCCGTCGCGGCGTCGCATCAGCACCTCGCCTTGCCAGGCGCCGCGCTTGTCCAGCACGGGCCACAGCGTGCGCAGCTGGGCGCCGTCGTCGGCCAGCAGCAGCGCCGGGCTCTGGCCCACGAGGTCCGCCAGGTCATGGCCGGTGCCTCGGCACAGCGCGTTGTTGACCGTGATGATGGCGTGCTCGGGATTGATGATGAGGATGCCTTCGGACGAGGCCTCGAAGACCTTGGCCCAGAGCTTGAGCCGCTGCTCCATGTGCTTGAGCTGGTTGATCGGCGTGAAGGCGGTGAGCATCGCCTCCTGGCCCTGGTAGTGGATCAGCCGGGCCGACAGCACGGCCCAGCCGGGGGCGCCGGCGCCCTGCCAGCGCACCTCGAACTCGTCCACCGCGCGCCGGTCGGCCAGCTGCTGGAAGAAGCGGGCGCGCACGCCCGGCTCCAGTCCCTGGGCCCACGGGTCCTGCGAGCGGCCGCCCAGCCAGGCCTGCGCCGGCGCGTTGGCATTGAGCACCTCATGGCCGGGGATGGCGGTGACCATCAGCGGGATCGGAATGGATTCGACCAGTTCGCGCTGCGCATCGGCCGCCCGGGCGGAGGCCGCCAGCTCCTGCTGGATGCGGCGCTCGCGGTCGAGCTGGGCCAGCATGTCGTTGAAGCCCAACACCAGCCGGCCGATCTCGTCGTTGCTGTCCCAGCTGGCACGCAGCGTGTGGTCACCGGTGCGGCGCACGGTGTCCACCACGTCCGACAGGCCGCGCAGCGGCTTGGAGATCTGCCGCGCCACATAGAACACCGCGCTCAGGATCAGCAGCAGCAGGAACAGCGCCGTGCCCAGGTGCAGCCACATGCGGGTGAAGAAGCCGTGCTCGCGCACGGCGAGCAGGCCGGCCATCTCGCGGCTGGTGGCGCTCCAGGCTTCGTCCAGCCGCGCGAACAGCGCCTGCTGGGCGGCGCCGAAGGTGGCCAGCGACGTGTCGTCGTGCTCCTGGGCCGCGCGGGCGGCGCGGCGGAAGTCCTCGATCGCGGCCACCAGTCGGCCGCGGGAGCCGTCCAGCGCACCGGCCAGTGGACCGCGCGCAGCGGCGAAGGCCTCGCTGTAATCGCTGCGGATGGCGGCAGCCACGGTGTCGAGCCTGCCCTCGAGGATGAAGAAGCGCGTGTTCGACTCCGTGCGCTCCAGCGGGGTTTGCGTTTCGCGATGCGCGATGAGCTGGCCGCGCATGGCGGCGCCCAGGTCCATCAGCTCAGGAAAGCGCAGCAGGAGCAGCGACATGGTGTAGTAGCTGTCCAGGTCCGGATCCAGGATCAGGTTGGACTGGTTGCCCACGCGCGTGACCAGCGCCCGGCCGCTGTCGAGTGCGGGCCGCGCCAGGGCGTTGCGTTCGGCGGCGGGCGCTGCGCTCCAGGCCTGCACGTCCTGGCGGAAATGCAGGCTCGCTTCCTCGCTTTGCAAGCCGTCGCCCCAGCGCTCCTCCACCTTCGCGAGCGTCGCGTCGTCGGCGGGTCGGGCGCCTTGCCAGCCGGCCAGGGCCAGCAGAGTCGGTCGCAGGCCGTCGATGTAGGCGCTGCCGGCGGCTTCCTTGCGACCGAAGTCGATGGCGATGAACTTCTCGTTGATCAGGATGCCGCTGATGAAGATCACCGCAGTGAGGTCCAGCAGATAGATCACCAGCAGCTTGCGGCCAACGCTGAGGCGCCCGAGGCGGCGCGAGAGGAAATTCGACATGAGGTGTGCGCTTGGACACAATTTCTTGCAACTTGCGTGCCGCGACTTCGCCCCATGTTGGTGCGCTGCGCCGGCCCGGGCGCACCACGGGCCACTGGAGCGCGCCGGGTCAGCGCGCCATGTACAACTGCGGATCGACCGCCACGCCCTGTCGGCGGATCTCGAAGTGCAGGCGGCTTTCGCCTGCGGTGCCGTCGTCGATCTCCGCGATCACGTCCCCCTGGCGCACGGTCTGTTGCTCGCGCACGCGGATGTTGCGCACGTGCGCATAGGCACTGATCACCTGGCCGCCATGCTCGACGATCACGGTGCGTCCGTAGCCGGCCAGTTCGGTCCCCACGAAGGCGACCTTGCCGTCGGCGGCGACGGTCACCGGGTCGCCGGCCTGACCGGCAATGTCGATGCCCTTGTTCTGCTCGCCGTCGAAGGTCTGGAGCACGGCGCCGGGCGCCGGGGCCGAAAAGCGGGGCATTTCCCCAGGCGTGGCGCTCAGGGTGGCAGCGCCCGCCGCTGCCGCCGCAGCCGGGGCCGCGCGGCGGGCGACCGAGCGGCCTTTGCGTGCCGGTGCCTGGCGACCGCGTGCGGCGGTGCTGCGGGAGGCCTGGGTGGGCTTGGCGCGACCGGTGTTGTGCGCCGCATTGCGGGTGGTATTGCGGGCCGGTGCGGCCTGCTTGGCCTTGTTGGCGGCGGTTTTGGCCGCCGCAGGCTTGGCAGTCTTGCTCGGGGCACGGTGAGCCGGGGCGGCCAGGGCCAGGTTGGCCGCGAGCATCAGGCTGCCGCCGATCAGGGCGGCCCAGCCCGCAGAGTGCGGGCGCGACGGCCGCAGGCGGCGGCGCAGCAGTGAAATGGGATTGAACATGGGGCGCTTGGAGCGATTGGCGGGGCGAGGGTTCACGCCGGGGCGCTGGTGGCCTGGGCCGCCAGGGCCGGGTGCCTGGCCAGCACCGCGTCGCGCGGGCCGGCATCGGCCACCCGGCCGGCCTCCATCACCACCAGGGTGTCGAAGCGGCCGAGCAGGGCCAGCCGGTGGATGGAGGCGACCACGCAGGCCTGGGGAAAGGCGGACGAGAGGCGGTCGAGCACCTGCGCCTCGGTGGTGGCGTCTAGGGCGCTGGTCGGTTCGTCCAGCAGCAGCAGCGAACTGCCGGCGGCGGCCAGGGCACCGCGTGCCAGGGCGAGGCGCTGCCGCTGGCAGATCGGAAGAGCGTCGTGTAGGGAAAGA
>NZ_CAJYES010000222.1 GCF_913773995.1 uncultured Pseudacidovorax sp. | reverse complement strand
TCTTTCCCTACACGACGCTCTTCCGATCTGGCCGGCATCGGCTCCACGCACCACCTGGCCGGCGAACTGCTGGTGAAGATGTCCGGCGCGCGCATGCTGCACGTGCCCTACCGTGGCGATGCGGCTTCGGTCACGGCGCTGCTGTCGGGCGAGGTGCCCTTCATCATCGCGCCGCCCACGGCCGCGATGGGCAACATCAAGGCGGGCAAGATGCGCGCCATCGCCACCACCGGGCCGCGGCGCTGGGGCCAGATGCCCGAGCTGCCGACGGTGGCCGAGCAGGGCGTGCCGGGCTACGAGGTCACGTCCTGGGCCGGCCTGATGGCGCCAGCGGGCACGTCCCGCGCCATCGTCGAGCCGCTCAACGCCGCGGTGCAGAAGGCATTGCAGCAACCGCAAGTGCGCAGCCGCCTCGAAGACATGGGCGGCGAGGCGCGCGGTAGCACGCCGGAAGAGATGACGGCCATGGTCCAGAGCGAACTCAAGAAGTGGACCGTGGTGGTCAACGAGGCCCAGATTCCCAAACAATGAACGAGCGAGGTGTTCCCATGTCCCTGATCCAGATCCGCAAGCGCAGCCTGACCGTCGAGACCATCTACCACGAGGGCGGCCCGCCGGTCGACCGGCCGCTCAAGCTGGCCGCTGCCTGCGCCGTCATCCGCAACCCCTACGCCGGCCGCTACGAGCCGAACCTGATGCCCTTCATGGCCGAGCTGCGCTCTCTGGGCACCTCGCTCGCGACAGAGTTGGTGGAGACGCTGGGCCGCGATCAGGTGGAGGTCTACAGCAAGGCGGCCATCGTTGGCGTGAACGGGGAGATGGAGCACGGCGCCGTCTGGCACGAGGCCGGCGGCTGGGCCATGCGCGCGGTGCTGGGCGAGCCCAAAGCCATCGTCCCCGCGGCCAAGGCCGTGGCCGCCACGGGCTACCGCCTGATGGTGCCGCTGCACTACATCCACGCCGCCTACGTGCGCAGCCACTTCAACAGCATGGAGGTCGGCATCCAGGACGCACCGCGGCCGGACGAGATCCTCTTCGCCCTGGTCATGGGCACGGGCGGCCGGGTGCATTCGCGCCTGGGCGGCCTGACCAAGGATCAGGTGTCGGTCCACGACGGCCAGCGTTGAATGCAGTGCCAGCAGCAGGAGCAAGACCGACGATGGCGACGACGATGAAAGCGATCCAGCTGCGGGTGCCGGGCGGCCCCGAGGTGCTGGAGCAGGTGGAACTGACCGTGCCCGCCTGCGGGCCGGGCCAGGTGCTGGTGCGTGCGCGCGCCATCGGTGCCGGCGGGCCGGATGTGCTCATCCGCAAGGGCATCTACAAGTGGATGCCGCCCATGCCGGCCATTCCCGGCAACGAGATGGCCGGCGTGATCGAGGCGGTGGGCGAGGGCGTACCGGCCGATCGCATCGGCCAGCGCGTGTTCGTCAGCGCGCGCGAGCTGCCGCAGCGCGGCGGCTGCTACGCCGAGTACATCGCCGTGCCGGCCGATGCGCCCTTCGTGCTGCCCGATGCGATCTCTGACACCGAGGCTGTGAGCCTGGGCAATGTGCAACTGGCGCAGGCGATGCTGCTGGGCACGCAGGGCGGCGTGCCCGTGCGTTCGATCCTCGTGCCGGGCGCGGCGGGCGGGGTGGCCACGGCGCTGACCCAACTGGCGGCGCACCATGGCATGACGGTGATCGGCACCGCCTCCACGCCCGCCAAACAGGCCCATGCGCTGGCCCATGGCGTCACCACGCTGGTGGACGGCGATCCGGCCGGCCTGCCCGAGCGTGTGATGGCTGCTACCGGCGGTCGCGGCGTGGACCTGGCCTTCGACCATGTGGGCGACCGGCTGCTCATCGCCTGCATCCGCGCGCTGGCGCCCATGGGCACCGCCATCTCGTACAACATCGCGGGCGGACCGCCGACCGAGGATGTGTTTCTCGCCCTGCGCTCGCTGCTCAGCCGCAGCCTCGCGGTGCGCACTTTCTCCATCCACACCTTCGATGCCGACCGCACGCAGCGTCGCGCCTTGATGGAGACCGCCATCGGCCTGATGCGCGACGGCGCGGTCAAGGCCTCGCCGACGACGACCTATCTGCTGGCCCAGGCGCGCGAGGTCCATGCGCTGCTGGATGTGGGGGCCGTGCAAGGCAAGCTCGTACTCGTTCCTTGAGGCCGTCTCACGCCGGTCGGGCCTTCGGGCCGGGCAGCACTCCACGTGCGGCGGGGGGCGCGCTTCGCCGCGGCCGGCGCGGCTTGGCTCAGCGCCAGTGGCCGAGCAGGATGGACGCCAGGCCGGTCGCCGTGGCCAGCAGCGTGGCCGCGGTCACGGCACGCATGGCCAGCGGATCCGCCAGCGCCTCGGGGCCATGTTCCGCCAGTTGGCGGCGTCGCAGCCGGCCGAAGCTGAACACGGCCGCTGCGGCCACCACCAGCGCGCCGGAGAGCACCAGCAGCGGCACCGAGTCGTGCACGTAGCCGCTGCGCAGGTTGAGCACCGCATTCAGCAGCAGGCCGGCAGCGGTCCTTGTCCACGACAGCGTCGTGCGCTCGGGCTGCAGACCCGGGTCGCGGCTCGCAGCGGTGGCCATTCAGGCGCGGTGGGAGGCGATGGCCCAGGCCATCAGCACGGCGAGCACCGCGCAAATCAGCACCACCGCCACCGTCAGGATGGCCAGCATGCGCGAATGGGGCAGCGCGCGGCGGTGGCGCATCGAGACCTCGTTGTCGCGCCAGCGCGTGTACGCCAGCGAAGCGAGCGTGCCGGCCACCCCACACAACAGGATGGCGGTGCCGACCACGAGCAGATGCGGCTGCAGCTTGGTGGAGAACTGGTCGAGCAGCACGCCCGCCGCCAGCACCGCCAGCGCGGTGCGGATCCAGGCGAGGAAGGTGCGTTCGTTGGCCAGCGTGAACCGGTAGTCCGGCTCTTCGCCGCCGGAGCGCCACGCGGGCCGGGGCTGGGTGTGGGGCGCAGCGTCTGTCTCCCGTCGTGCTTGTCGTTCGGCCATCGCGTGAGTATCCGTGGGCTTGCTGACTGCCGCCTCAGTCCGCAACGAAGCCGGTGGCCTTGACGATGCGGGCCCAGCGTGCGGATTCGTCATTCATCTTCTTCAGGAAGGCGTCGCCGCAGATCTCGGGCGAGGGCGCGAGGCCCGACAGCGCCATGCGACTGCGGAACTCCGGCGAGGCCAGCACCTTGCGGTGGGCGTCCGTCAGGCGCTTGGCGATGGGCGCCGGCAGGCCGGGCGGGCCATTCAGGCCGAACCAGACGGTGGTCTCCAGTTGCGGCAGCCCGACCTCGCGCACGGTCGGCACGTCGGGCAGTTCGGGCGCGCGCTGCGGTGCGGTGGTGGCGAAGGCGATCAGCTTGCCTGCCTTGATCTGAGGCGTCGCGGTGGCGATCTGCACGAAGCCCAGCGGCGCGATGCCGCCCACCATGTCGGTGATCTGCTGCGGGCTGCTGCGATAGGGCACATGCGTCATCGGCACGTTCAGCGCCTCGCTCAACTGGAACCCCAGGAAGTGCGCGGGCGACCCCGGCGAATAGGACGAGTAGGTGGGCGGCGTCTTCTCGGCCTTGAGCCACTGCTGCAGTCCCTTGAAGTCCTTCGGCCCCAGCGAAGGATGGCTGGCCAGCACCAGACCCGCGTCCACGCCCTGGCAGATGGGCGTGAAGTCGGCGGGCTGGTACTTGGCCTTGGGATTGGCATTGGGCGTGATGGTCATCATGCCCGCCGTGCTGACGAGCAAGGTGTAGCCATCGGCCGGCGCCCGGAGCATCTGCTGGGCGGCCACCATGCCGCCCACGGCGGGTGCGTTCTCCACCACGATGGGCTGGCCGAGGTCGCGCGACATGAGGTCGGCCAACGCACGGGCGTAGGCGTCGGGCGGTCCGCCGGCGGTGGAGGGAGCGATCATCTTGATCGCCTTGGTGGGCCACGCCTGCGCCTGGGCGCCAAGGCAGGCAAGGACGCCGACGGCCAGACAGGCGCCGGTCGCCGTGCGGCGAGCGAGGTTCGGAAGGGGCGATGCGTTCACGTGTTTGTCTCCTGGGAATTCGATGCGAGCCGGGCTCAGCGCTGGGGCATGTCCTTGTACGAATAGCCCAGGCTCACCGTGGCGTCCTCGGGAATGGCCGGCACGGATTCGCTCCACGCCAGCCAGTCGTCGCGCAAGGCCTGGAAGCGTGCCGGCTCGCGCGCCGCCAGGTTGGCGCGCTCGCGCTCGTCGGCGCGCAGGTCGAACAGGTACTCGTGGTCGTCGACCTTGAGGTACTTCCACGGCCCGCGGCGCAGGGCACGCTGGTGACGGTGGTTCATGCGCCAGTAGAGCGGGCGCTCGAAGCTGTGCGAGGGGTCGCGCAACACGGCCGCCAGCGAGACGCCATCGAGCGCGTGGCCGGCGGGTGGCGTACCGCCGCCCAGTTCCAGCATCGTGGCCGACCAGTCCATGGTCATGCAGTGCTGGGCGCTGGTCGTGCCGGCAGGAATGGCTGCGGGCCAGTGCGCGATCCATGGCACGCGGATGCCGCCTTCGGTCAGGTCCATCTTGCCGCCGACCAGGGGCCAGTTGTCCGAGAAGCGCTCACCGCCGTTGTCGCTGGTGAAGACGATCAGCGTGTTCTCCAGCAGGCCTTCCGCGCGCAGCGTGGCGACCAATTGGCCGATGCCCTCGTCCATGTGATGGATCATGCGGCGGTAGGTGTGGATGTTGCCGCCGTCCAGGTGGAACAGGTTGGCTGCGGTCTCGGCGGCCACATGCTCGTCGTCGCGGGTCTCCCACGGCCAGTGCGGCGCCGTGTAGTGAAGGCTCAGGAAGAAGGGCTTGCCGGCGCGGGCCTCGGCCGCGCGGGCCTGCACATGGCCGACGGCGCGGGCGGAAAGCAGGTCGGTCAGGTAGCCCGGCTCATGATGCTCGCTCTCGCCGAGGTAGAGGTCGTGGTCGCCCCGGCCGGAACGATGGGTGAAGTAGTCCACGCCGCCGGCCATGATGCCGTAGAACTCGTCGTAGCCCGAACGCAGGGGGCCGAAATTGGGCGGGTAGCCCAGGTGCCACTTGCCGATCAGCGCGGTGGCATAGCCGGCGTTGCGGAGCAGCGAGGGCAGGGTGGGCATCTCGGGCGGCAGGCCCAGCGTGGTGCTGCCCTTGCTGCGGCTGTTGATCGGCTCCTCCATGCCGCCACGCAGGCGGTACTGGTAGCGCATGGTCATCAGGGCGAAGCGGGTGGGAGAGCAGACGGGCGAGTTGGCGTAACCCTCGGTGAAGCGCAGGCCGCCCTGTGCCAGCGCGTCGATGTTGGGCGAGACCAGGCCGAACTCGGCGCTGCGCCCGCCGTAGCAACCCAGGTCGGCATAGCCCAGGTCGTCGGCAACGATGTAGATGATGTTGGGTCTGGTCTTCATGGCGGCAGAACGTTCGTGCAACAGCCCCGGAGCTTAGGCAGTGCGGAGCCATCCGTAAAATTGAAAATCACGCGCCAACCATAAAAATTCCGATGGATCCTCGGCATCTCGTCCAACTCGCGACCATCCTGGAAAAGGGTTCGATCACGCAGGCGAGCCGGCATCTGCACCTCACACAGCCCACGCTCACCCACAACATGCAGACGCTGGAGATGCAGGCGGGAGGCCAACTCTTCGAGCGCAGCCGCTATGGCGTGCGCAGCACGCCGCTGGGCGAGATGCTGGCGCGCGAGGGACGGGCCATCGCGCGGCGGCTCAACGACGCGGCCGAGGTGAGCGCCCGGCACCGGGGCGGCATCCGCCGCCAGTTACGCATCGGCTCGGGCCCGATGGTGGGCGCGGCCGTGCTCGACGAGGTGACGCGCGCGCTGCTGACGCGCTTCGACGATCTGGCTCTGGCGGTGCGCAGCGACCGGCCGCATGCGCTGGTCGAGCAACTGATCGACGGTCAGCACGACTTCGTCATCGCCCCTTCTTGGCTGGAGCGCCCTCCGCAGGGCATCGAGCGGCGCCTGCTGGTGGCGGACACCTTGGGCGTCTACTGCGGCGCGGGGCATGTTTTTGCCAGGCAGGGATCGCTTGCGCACGGCGAGGCGCAAGCGGCCGACTGGATCAGCATGGGCACGACCTCGCCTTTCGAGCAGGACGTCCGCGCGATGCTGGCCGGAGGTGGCGTGGAGCAGATGCGGGCGCAGGTGACGGTGCTGGGCGAGGCCTTCGTGCTGCTGGAGATGCTGGCGCGTGGGCGTCATATCTCCGTGCTGCCCAACTTTCCGTTGCGTCGGCTGGGTGCGCGCTTCGGGCTGGTGCAACTGGGCTGGCCCGGTCCCGCCGCATCGCGCCCCATCTATCTCTGGAGCCGCACGACCACATTGGAGAGCGGCCTGATGGCGGAGGTGGGGGAGCTGATCCTGGCCGAGGTGAAGACCTTGCTGTAGTTGGTCTTGGCCGCGCCGAGATCCGCCGATGCAAATGCACCGCGCGCTCCCTTCCTTGCGGCCCAAAGAAAAACCGCCCGCGTGGACCGGGTCATCGACCCAGCCCGCGCGGGCGGCCTTGCGGTGCCGCCGAGGCGACTAGATCCGTCCCATGAGCAGCAGCACGATCACGATCACGAGCACCAGACCCAGGCCGCCGCTCGGGCCGTAGCCCCAGCTGCGGCTGTAGCCCCAGCTGGGCAGGGCACCGATCAGCAGCAGGATCAGGACGATGAGCAGAATGAAGGAGAGGGACATGACGTAGCTCCGAGCTCTGTGAGTTGTTGACAGAGCGGATGCTGGCCATGTCGACATGTCCGTGTGGACGGCGACCGGCCCCTTGCGTTGTCAGGACCTTGCCCCGGCGAGGTGTCAGAGTTTTGCCAGCCTCGCGAGCGCATCGCGCAGCGTCTCGTCGCGCTTGGCATAGCAGAAGCGCACGACGCGCTGGTCGAATCCGTCGCCATAGAAGGCCGACAGCGGAATCGCCGCCACGCCGATATCGCGCGTGAGCCACTGGCAGAAGTCGGTCTCCGGCAGATCGCTGACGGCCGAGATGTCCACGCACTGGAAGTAGCTGCCCTCGCTCGGCAGCAGCCGCAGGCGGGTGCGCGCCAGGCCTTCGGCAAACAGGTCGCGCTTGCGCTGGTAGAAGGCCGGCAGGTCCACATAGGGCGCGGCATCGGCCATGTAGTGCGCCAGCGCGTGCTGCATCGGCGTGTTGACCGTGAACACGTTGAACTGGTGCACCTTGCGGAACTCGGCCGTCAGCACGGCAGGGGCGGCCACATAGCCCACCTTCCAGCCGGTGACGTGGTAGGTCTTGCCGAAGCTGCTCACGATCAGGCTTCGCGCCGCCAGGCCCGGGAAGCGGGCCACGCTCTGGTGCAGCGCACCGTCGTAGACCATGTGCTCGTAGACCTCGTCGCTGATCACGAACACGTCGGTGGGCGCGAGCAGCGCTTCGAGCTGGCGCATCTCGTCGGCAGTCCACACGGTACCGCTCGGGTTGTGGGGCGTGTTGATCAGGATGGCGCGGGTGCGCGGCGAGAGCGCAGCGGCGATGCGGCCGAAGTCGGGCCGGAAGCTGCCCGGCACCAGCGGCACGCGCACTACCACGCCGCCAGCCAGCTCGATGTTGGGCACGTAGCTGTCGTAGCAGGGCTCCAGCACGATCACCTCGTCGCCGGGACGCACCAGCGCCAGGATCGCGGTGATGATGGCCTGCGTGGCGCCCGCCGTGACGGTGATCTCGCTGCCGGCGTCGTAGTGCCGGCCGTAGAGCGCCTCGATCTTGGCCGCGATGCGTTCGCGCAGCAGCGGCACGCCGGTCATGGGCGGGTACTGGTTGTGGCCGGCGGCCATGGCAGCGGTCACTGCGTCCAGCAGCTTCGGGTCGCAGCCGAAGTCCGGGAAGCCCTGGCCCAGGTTGACGGCGCCGTGCTCGGACGCCAGGGCCGACATCACGGTGAAGATGGTGGTGCCCACGGCGGGCAGCTTGGTGCCCGGCTCGGGCGTGCGGGGAGCGGTCATGGCAGTGAAGGCGCGATGCGGCGGGGTCAGAGTTCGTAGTCGTCGTAGTGGCCGCTCAGGGCCTTGGCGATCAGGCTGCGGTCCAGCCGGTCCGACAGCAGCTCGGCGAACTTGAAGACGAAGTTGCGCAGGTAGGCGCCGCGCTTGAAGGCGACACGTGCGACGTTCTGGCCGATCACCTGGCCCATCGGTCGCACCACGAGGTCGTCGTTGTTGTCCTCGCGCACCGCCATCTCGGCCACGATGCCCACGCCCAGGCCCAGGCGCACATAGGTCTTGATGACGTCGGAGTCGATGGCCTCCAGCGCGATGCGCGGCGACAGCTTCTTCTGCGCGAAGGCGTGGTCGATGCGCGTGCGGCCGGTGAAGGAGGGGTGGTAGGTGATGAGCGGCTCGGCGGCCAGATCTTCGAGGCTCACGCGCTCCTTTGTCGCGAGCGGATGGTCCTTGGGCAGCACCAGCACGTGCTGCCATTCGTAGCAGGGCAGCGTGACCAGGCCGTCATAGGCATCCAGAGACTCGGTGGCAACACCGATCTCGGCCACCTCGTCCAGCACCATCTGCGCCACCTGGCCGGGCGAGCCCTGGTGCAGGCTGACGTTCACCTTGGGATAGGCCTCCCGGAGCTTGACCACGGGCACCGGCAACACATAGCGGGCCTGCGTGTGCGTGGTGGCAATGGAGAGCGTGCCACTGTCCTGCGCGCTGAACTGCTCGCCGATGCGGCGCAGATTGCCCACCTCGCGCATGATCAGCTCGATGCTGGCGATCACGTGCTGCCCCGGCTCGGTCACGCGCTTCAGGCGCTTGCCATGGCGCGCGAAGATTTCCACGCCCAACTCTTCTTCCAGTTCGATGATGGCCTTGGAGACGCCGGGCTGCGAGGTATGCAGCGCCTTGGCGGCTTCGGTCAGGTTCAGGTTGCGGCGCACCGCCTCCTGAACGAACTTGAACTGGTGAAGGTTCATAACAAATCCCGATATTTATCGAGGTTCATTATGCCGTATGAATCTATTGAGGTGGTCTGAGCGCCAACGTCGCGAGCAGGTCGATGACGGCCGGATCCTGGCCGACGGCGGGGGCCTGGGTGAAAAGAACGCTGGGGTACTGCTCCCGAAGCTCGGCCATGAGCAGCGGCAGGTCCTCGCGCGCGTGGCGGCCCATGCCAAGGAAGAGCGGCACGACATGGATGCTAGCGACGCCTTCGGAGACCAGCTCCGCCACTGCAGCCGGCAGTTCGGGCGCCACCAGTTCCAGGTAGGCGCAGCGCACGCGCGCCGCGGGGTCCTGCTCAGCCACGCGACGCGCGACGGCCTCCACGGGTTCGCGCCACTGCGCATCGCGCGAACCATGCGCAAAGAGGACGATGCCGCGCGCCGTCATCGCCGCAGGACCAGCCAGCCGAAGGCGCCCAGCGACATCAGCGAATAGAGAAGGCCCGGCGCTGCCGCCGTCGCCCACGGCCACCAGTCGCGCAGGTTGCCGATGTAGCCGAACACGTTGTTCAGCAGGAAGAAGCTGATGCCGATCATCACGCCGCCGAACACGTAGCCGGCGATGCCGCTCTGGCGGAAGTGCAGGTAGGCGAAGGGCAGGGCCAGCACCACCATCACCAGGCAGGACAGCGGGTAGAAGACCTTGCGCCAGAACTCGATCTTGTAGCGCTGCGTGGCTTGGCCGTTGGCGTCGAGGTGACGCGTGTACTCGAACAGGTCGACCGTGCGCATGCGCTCAGGCTTGAGCAGGGCGACCGCCACCATGTCGGTGGTGAGCCCTGTCTGCCAGGCCATCAGCGGCTGTGACGTGTTCACGACCTTGGGCGTCTGGCCGGGGCCCGTCAGGAATTCCTGCTTGTGGGCGTCCTGCAGCACCCAGCCGCCCGCCACGATGCGGGCCGTGCTCGCCGCGATCTGGGAGCGCAGGAAGCCGCGCTCGTCGAACTCGAACACACGCGGCAGCTTGAGCGTGCCGTCCCGGTCGATGGACACCACGTTCACGGCAAAGGAGTGATCGCCGCGGCGCTCCTTCAGCCAGCCGCCCGTCAGGCCGGCGGTGGCCAGGTAGCCCTGATACCGCGACTTGAGCAACTGGGCGGCGCGGTCCGACAGCGGCGCCACATAGTCGCCCACCGCGAAGGTCAGGATCACGAAGCCCAGCCCCAGCGTGAGCAGCATGCGCAAGGCGCGCCAGGGGCCCAGACCGCTCGTGCGCAGGATGGTGTACTCCGAGCTGCGCGCCAGGTTGGCCATCACGAAGATGGTGCCGATCAGCACGGCGATCGGCAGCAGCTCGTACAGGTGGCTGGGAACCAGCAACGTGACATAGAGCAGGGCCTGCGGCAGGCCATAGGGCGCCACGGTGCCCTTGCCCACCGAGGACAGCTCGTCCACGAAATCGAAGAAGAAGAACAGGCTCAGAAAGCCCAGCGTGACGAAGGCGATCGACTTGATCGCGTCGGCATAGATCAGGCGGCGCAGCGTTCTCATGCGTTCAGGAGGTGGCGACCCGGGGGCGCGGACGCCGCCAGCTGTTGTGGCGCAGCGCGATCCACAACAGCATGCCCATCAGCACGCCGCCATGCAGCACCACCAGGAAGCCGGGCAGGGCAAAGCGCCCGTTGCCCACCCAGCTCTGACCCAGGTTGAGCAGGTTGAAGTAGATGACGAAGCAGAACAGCGCGAACAGCAGGTTGCCGCTGCGGCCCACGCGCGGGTTGACGTTGGACACCACCAGCGCCAGCAGCACGAAGTTGACAGCCGCCAGCACCATGCCGACGCGCCAGCCCAGCTCGCCCTGGTTGGCCGGCGTCGGTGTGGCGAGCAGCGACAGGGTCGACATGGCCTTGGGCGCGACATCCTCGCCAGGCAAGGGCCCGTCGTTGCCCATGCGCGCACCGTAGGTGCCGAACTCGCTGATCTTGAGGTCGCTGTTGTCGAAGGTCCGCTCCAGCCGCTGGCCGTTGGACAGCACCAGGTAGCGGCCGCCCAGCAAGGTCTCCACCTTGCCGCTCTGGGCCGAGGTGATGATCTGTTGGTTGCGTTCCAGCGAGGAGATGAAGACGTTGGACGCCGAGGTGGCATCCGGCGAATCCTTGTCGATGTAGAAGACGCGGTTGCGGGCCGCCGATTCCTGGAACTGGCCCGGCGCGACGCGGTCGAGGTCGCCGCGACGCTCGTACTGGTCGCGCATGCCCTGCGTCTGCGAATTGGCCCAAGGCCAACCCACCAGCGACAGCACGGCGATCAGCAGCAGAACCGGCCAAGCGAAGCGCAGCAGCGGCGAGATGAAGTCCGCAAGGCCGCGTCCGGCCGAAAACCAGATGACCATCTCGCTGTCGCGGTACATGCGTGAGAGCGTGCCGACGATCGAGATGAACAGGCTCAGGCTGAGGATGGTGGGCATGTAGCCGACCACCGTGTAAGCCATGACCAGGAAGACCTCGGAGGGGTTGACGCTGCCGCGCGAGGCCAGGCCCAGCGTGCGGATCAGGATGATCGTCATCACGATCGCGATCAGCACCACCAGCGTGGCCCCGAAGCTGCGCGACAGCTCCTTGCGCAAAGTGGAATGGAATAACATCGTCCGAGCGAAAAAACGGATTATGGACTTCCAACTCAAGACCCTCGGCCTCGCACAGGCTGCCGCAGAAAAGGCGGACGCACTCATCGTCCTCGTGCATGACGACTTCAAGGGCGAGGGCAGCGACGGCGTGTCGCGGTTGCTGGCCCAGGCCCGCAAGGCCGGTGACCTGAAGGGCAAGCCGGGCAAGCTCCTCGCGACCTATGGCGCGGCCGATGTGGCGGCGACACGTCTGGTGCTGTGCTGCGCGGGTGACCTCTCGCCGGCGGCCGTGCGCAGCGCGGTGGGCGCCGCCATCCAGGCCGTCAAGTCCGCCTCGGCCAAGAAGGTGGCCGTGGTCTTCGCCGGCAAGCTCGAAGCGCCGGCCCTTCATGCGGCCGTGATTGCCGCGGCGGACGCCAGCTATGTCTACACCACGACGCAGTCCAAGCCCGAGCCGCGCACCATCCGACAGCTCGTGCTCGGTGTTGCGGATGCCGCTGGCCTGCAAGCCGGGCTCGACATCGCGCGGGCCACGGTGCGCGGCATTGAGTTCGCCAAGGAATGGGCGAACCGTCCCGGCAACCACTCCACACCCACGATGCTGGCCGAGGCGGCCCAGTCCCTGGCCCGCGGCCCCAAGCTCAAGGTCGAGGTGCTCGGTCCGCGCGAGGTGGCCAAGCTCGGCATGGGCGCCTTCATGGCCGTGGCCCAAGGCTCGGAACAGCCGCTGCGCTTCATCGTGCTGCGCTATCAGGGCGCGGCCAAGGACGTGTCACCTCAGGTGCTGGTCGGCAAGGGCATCACCTTCGACACCGGCGGCGTCTCGCTCAAGCCCGCTGCCGAGATGGACGAGATGAAGTTCGACATGGGCGGCGCGGCGAGCGTGCTTGGTGTCTTCCGCGCATTGGGCGAGATCCAGCCGGCCATCAATGTGGTGGGCCTCATTCCCAGCTGCGAGAACATGAACGATGGCCGTGCAGTGAAGCCGGGCGACGTGGTCACCAGCATGGACGGCCAGACCATCGAGATCCTCAACACCGACGCCGAAGGCCGGCTCATCCTGTGCGATGCGCTGACCTACGCCAAGCGCTTTGCGCCCAAGGCCGTGATCGACATCGCGACTCTGACGGGGGCCTGTGTGGTGGCCCTGGGCGGCGTGCGCAGCGGCCTGTTCTCGAGCGACGGTGCGCTGGCCGATGCCCTGCAGCGCGCTGGCGAGAATGCGCAGGACCGCTGCTGGCGCATGCCCCTGGACGACGAGTACGCCGAAGGGCTGAAGACGCGCTTCGCCGACGTGGCCAACGTGGCCGGCCGGGCGGGCGGTGCCATCACGGCGGCCAAGTTCCTGCAGCGCTTCACCGGCGACTTTGCCTGGGCGCACCTGGACATTGCCGGCACTGCCTGGAAGAGCGGCGGTGCCAAGGGCGCGACGGGCAGGCCCGTGGGCCTGCTGCTGGACTATCTGCTGGCGCAGGAGGCTGCTCCGGTGCAGGCGGCGCCGCGCAAGCGCGCTCGCAAGACTGCGCCGTCGGCCTGAGGCCGAACGCGACGCTCACGTGACCGAGATCGACGTCCACTACAACACGGCCGACAAGCTGCATCACGCCTGCCGGCTGCTGCGCAAGGCCGTGCTCGGTGCCGATGCGCAGGTGGTGGTGCAGGGGCCGGACGAACTGCTGGACGCGCTCGACGAGGCGCTCTGGCGCTTCTCACCGGCGGACTTCATCGCGCACTGCAAGGCCGATGCGCCCGTTCATGTGCGCGGACGTTCCGCGGTGCTGCTTGGCATGGCAGAGGATGAGCCGCCTTCGCATCGACAGGTGATGCTCAACCTGGGACTGCCGCTGCCGCAGGGCTTCGAGCGCTTCGATCGCCTGATCGACGTCGTGGGTTCGGACGACCAGGAGCGGCTGGCTGGCCGCAACCGCTGGCGCCACTATGCGGACAGAGGCTACGCGATCACCCGGCACGACGTCGGAGCCCGCGCCTCATGAGCGGACCGCCGAGAACGCCTCCGCGCTTCGTGCCCACGCTCACGACGGTGGTCGATCTCGACGCGCCGGCGGTGGCGGCGCCCGAGCTCGTCTGGCCCGAGTCGGGCGCGCTGGATCCGGCATCCAGCCGGCCGGTGCCTGCGCCACAGCCAGTCCCCGCGCCCGTGGCCAGCACGGTGCCGGTGTTGCCGGAGGCTCCGGATGCGGCGGCTCCCGTTGCCGAGCCAGCGCCGCAGCCATCCGCATCCAACGCGATGGTGGCCATTCGTCCCGAGGATGTCTTCGAGATCGAGGAAGAGCTGCTGCACCGCGTGCTTCAGCGCGTGGATCTGCGCCTTGAAGAAGCCCTGACCGATGTCGTCTCGCAGGCGGTCCAGCAGCAACTCGACGCCATGATTCCGGTACTTCGCAGCCGTCTGGAAGACCAGTTGCGCCAGCTCATCTCTCAGTCCCTGGCGCAGGAGCTTTCAGCGGCCGAACCCCGTGTTTCCGCCGGGGTTCGTGCACCATCGTTGGGCTAAACTGAACCGCAGGTCGGAGGGCGTGCGGGTGCCGCCGGCCGGTGTGTCGGCCTGGAACTTGCTCCAGCATGGCGCGCCGGTTGCATCGACCGGTAGATCAACATCAATCCTGTCTTCATCGTTCTGGAGGTTTCTCATGCAATTGAAATGGACCGCGGTCGCCCTGGCTGCACTCTCGGTGGTGGCTTGTGGCAAGAAGGAAGAAGCCGCAGCACCCGCGGCGAGCCCTGCAGCCACGGCGGCGGCGCCCGCGCCCGCTGCGCCTCCGGCGGGTGAAACCCTCACGGTCAAGATCGGCCACGTGGCGCCCACCAGCGGTGCCATCGCCCACCTGGGCAAGGACAACGAACTCGGCGCAAAGATGGCCATCGAGGACCTGAACGCCCAGGGCCTGAAGATCGGCGACAAGACGGCCAAGTTCGAGCTGATCGCCGAAGACGATGCCGGCGATCCGAAGCAGGGCACGGCCGTGGCCCAGAAGCTGGTGGACAGCCAGGTCAACGGCGTGGTCGGCCACCTGAATTCGGGCACCACCATTCCCGCCTCCAAGATCTACAGCGACGCCGGCATTCCCCAGATTTCGCCTTCGGCCACCAACCCCAAGTACACCCGCCAGGGCTTCAAGACCACCTTCCGCGTGGTGGCTGACGACACCCAGCTGGGTGGCACCCTGGGCAAGTACGCCGTCGAAACCCTCAAGGGCAAGAACATTGCCGTGATCGACGACCGCACGGCCTACGGCCAGGGCGTCGCCGACGAGTTCGAGAAGGCCGCCAAGGCCGCCGGCGCCACGATCGTGGGCCGTGAGTTCACCACCGACAAGTCCACCGACTTCAACGCCATCCTGACCAAGCTCAAGGGCGCCAAGCCCGACATCCTGTTCTTCGGCGGCATGGACGCCGTCGGCGGCCCGATGCTCAAGCAGGTCAAGCAGCTGGGCCTGAACGTCAAGTTCATGGGCGGCGACGGCCTGTGCACGGGCGAGCTGGCCAAGCTGGCCGGCGATGCCATCGGCGAAGAGATGGTGTACTGCGCCGAAGCCGGCGGCGTCGACGGTGACTTCAAGGCGCCGCTGGACGCCTGGAAGGCCAAGTTCAAGGAAAAGAACGGCGTGGAAGTGCAGATCTACGCGCCGTACGTCTACGACGCCGTGCAGGTGCTGGCAAACGCCATGGCCAAGGCCGGCTCGGCCGACCCCGCCAAGTACCTGCCCGAAGTCGGCAAGATCGAATACAAGGGTCTGACCGGCCCCATCGCCTTCGACGAGAAGGGCGACATCAAGAACGGCGCGCTGACGCTCTACACCTACAAGGGTGGCGCGCGCACGCAGATCGCCGTGGTGCGCTGAGTACCTCCGGCGCATCGCCAGACCGCAAGGGGCCTTCGGGCCCCTTTTCTTTGCCCGCGCGGCGGCACTCAGTCCAGGCTGAGGTTGATCGAGCGGATGAGCCCGCGCCAGTCCTGGAGGTCCTGACGGATCACCGAGCCGAACTGGGCCGGCGTGGTCTGCGGAAGATCGTCGAAGTTGAGCTCGCGCATGCGCCGCACCACCTCGGGATCGACCAGGGCCTTCTGCACGGCCGCGTTGAGGCGTTCGATGATGTCCGGCGGCGTGCGTGCGGGCGCCAGCAGCCCGTACCAGCTGTAGGTGGTGAAGGGATAGCCGGCCTCCGTCATCGTGGGCACGTCGGGCAGCATCGGCAGCCGTTTGGGGCCGCTGTTGGCCAGGGCGCGTACGCGCCCTGCCTTGACCAGTTCGATGGTCGACGAGGTATCGCCGAAGGCGGCGTCCACCTGCTTGCCCGCCAGGTCCTGCACGCAGGGGCTTGTGCCCTTGTAGGGCACATGCAGCATGTCGAGGCCAGTCTGCTTCTTCAGGCTTTCCATGGCCAGGTGACCGCCTGAGCCGGCGCCCCAGGAGCAGTAGCTGTACTTGCCCGGATGCGCCTTCACCTCGCGCACGAATTCGTCGAGGGTGCGGGCTGGAAAGTCCGGACGCACCAGCAGCAGGTTGCCGCCGCGACCGATCTGGGCGATGGGTGCCAAGTCCTTGACCGGGTCGTAGGGCAGCTTCCTGTAGAGGCCGGGATTGACCACGACCGATGCCGCATAGGTGAACAGCAGCCGGTAGCCATCCGGTGCCGCTCGGGCACCGGCCTCGACGCCCAGCACGCCGTTGGCACCCGGCTTGTTCTCGACCACGAAGGGCTGGCCGAGCTGCTTGCCCAGGGATTCGGCCATGATGCGCGCGATGGTGTCGGTGCCCCCGGCAGGTGCGGTGGGGACGATCAGCGTCACTGGACGTTGCGGGTATGGCTCGGCGGCGTGGCCGGACGCGCAGACGGCGGCGGTGAGGAGAAAGGCGCCGGGGCGCAGGAAGGTGGGCATGGGTGTCTCCGTGATCGGGATGTTGCAGGGCCAGCGGTTGGGGAAGATGCGCGGGGCGCCGTCAGCCGGCGCCTGGCAGCGCAGGCACGCTGGCTTCAAGGCGCTCGGCACTGCTGAGAAAGAGATTGCGCGATACATAGCTGCGCACCTGGCCGGCGCGCTCGCGCAGCCACGCAGCCTTGAGTCGGCGGGCCTCGGCGAACTCGGCCGCCTCGCCCTCGGCGGTGGCCAGCAGGTCCACCACGTGCAGGGCCAGTTGCCATTCGCCACGCGACGCAAGGGCGGCGGCGCGGGCCAGCACGCCTGCCTTGTCGGTGATCGCAGCGCCGACTTCCCGCGCGGCCACGTCGGGCGCAGCGGGATGCAGGCTGGTCGGATTGCGGTCCCACCAGCCGTTCTCGGCGCGGTAGATGTCCCGCACCACATAGCCCGGATCGCCGTAGGTGGGCTTGAGCCAGTCGACGACGAAGATCTCCTCGGGATAGTCCAGCTGCGCCAGGATCTGGCGTTCGTTCAGCCCCTCGTTCATCAGCGCGACGGTCCGCTCCCGCAACCAGCGCAGGGCGCGCGCCGTGTGCATCAGCACATGCTGCACACGGTCTGCGCCGTGCAGCGTGGGGCCGAACTCCCGCACGGCGACCTCCGGGCGCAGCTGGGCGAGCTGCTCCAGCGTGTTTGCCCAGCGTACCGGGTCGCGCAACGTGCGCAGGGGCGTGCCGACGTTGGGCATGGAGTCGATCAGCGCCGCGCCGCCGTAGAGCACCCGC
>NZ_CAJYES010000221.1 GCF_913773995.1 uncultured Pseudacidovorax sp. | reverse complement strand
GACCATCGCCGCCATGGACCGGCTGATCGTGCTCGACAGCGGCCGCGTGGTGGAGGAAGGCTCCCACCGGGAGCTGCTGGCCCGCGACGGCCTGTACGCGCGGCTGTGGGCCCACCAGAGCGGCGGCTTCCTCGGCGAGGAATGAGCGCCAGCCCGTAGGACGCCGCCGCAGGCGCCGCGCCGCTATGGTCCAATCGAGGGTTTGCGGCGGCGCCAGCGGCGCCCTGCGCAGCCTACCTTTCGACGCGCGACCATGAGCACCATCCTGCAATCCCTCCCCACCGGCCAGAAGGTCGGCATCGCCTTTTCCGGCGGCCTGGACACCAGCGCCGCCCTGCTGTGGATGAAGAAGAAGGGCGCCCAGCCCTATGCCTACACCGCCAACCTGGGCCAGCCCGACGAGCCGGACTACGACGAGATCCCGCGCAAGGCCCTGGCCTATGGCGCCGAGAAGGCCCGCCTGGTGGACTGCCGCCAGCAACTGGTGACCGAGGGCATCGCGGCGCTGCAGGCCAACGCCTTCCACATCTCCACCGGCGGCGTGACCTACTTCAACACCACCCCGCTGGGCCGCGCCGTGACCGGCACCATGCTGGTGGCCGCGATGAAGGAAGACGACGTCAACATCTGGGGCGACGGCTCGACCTTCAAGGGCAACGACATCGAGCGCTTCTACCGCTACGGCCTGCTGACCAATCCGGGCCTGAAGATCTACAAGCCCTGGCTGGACCAGACCTTCATCGACGAGCTGGGCGGCCGCAAGGAGATGAGCGAGTTCCTGATCGCCAACGGCTTCGACTACAAGATGTCGGTCGAGAAGGCCTACAGCACCGACTCCAACATGCTCGGCGCCACGCATGAAGCCAAGGACCTGGAGATGCTCTCCAGCGGCATCCGCATCGTCAATCCGATCATGGGCACCGCCTTCTGGAAGCCCGAGGTGGAGGTCAAGGCCGAAGAGGTGCGCGTGCGCTTCGAGGAAGGCCGCCCGGTCGCCCTCAATGGCAAGACCTACGACGACCTGGTGGCCCTGATGGAAGAGGCCAACCGCATCGGCGGCCGCCATGGCCTGGGCATGAGCGACCAGATCGAGAACCGCATCATCGAAGCGAAGAGCCGCGGTATCTACGAAGCCCCCGGCATGGCGCTGCTGCACATCGCCTACGAGCGGCTGGTGACCGGCATCCATAACGAGGACACCATCGAGCAGTACCGCGTCAACGGCCTCAAGCTGGGCCGCCTGCTCTACCAGGGCCGCTGGTTCGACCCCCAGGCCATCATGCTGCGCGAGACCGCCCAGCGCTGGGTGGCCCGCGCCATCACCGGCGAGGTGACGCTGGAGCTGCGCCGCGGCAACGACTACTCGATCCTCAACACCGAGTCGCCCAACCTGACCTACGCGCCCGAGCGCCTGTCGATGGAGAAGGTGGAAGACGCGCCCTTCTCCCCCGCCGACCGTATCGGCCAGCTCACGATGCGCAACCTCGACATCGTCGACACCCGCGCCAAGCTGGCCACCTACGTGCAGGCCGGCCTGCTCGCCAAGCCCGAGGGCACGGAGCTGCCTCAGATCAAGGACGACAGCAAGCGCTGATCGCTGGGCGGGGCTTCAGTCCCGTCAACGCAAAAGCGGCCTCGTCGGGCCGCTTTTTTCATGGCCGCGCACCACGCGCCGGCGCAGGTCAGGCAGCGTCCGCCTCCAGCCGGTAGCCGATGCCGCGCAGGGTGCGCACACCCACGCCGCTGTCCACCAGCCGCTTGCGCAGGCGGGAGACGAAGGCCTCCAGCGCGTTGTCGCTCAGCGGGCCATCGGCTTCCTCGGCCAGCTTGCGGGCCAGTTCGCGCTTGGCCAGCACCTGGCCGGGCGGGCTCATCAGGGCCCAGAGCAGGCCGAACTCGCGCGCCGGCAGGTCCAGCGGCTCGCCGTCGATGCGAAAGCGTCGGGCCCGGCGGTCCAACTGCAGCCGGCCGACGGCCACCACGTCTTTGGCGCCCTCGGCGCGACGCACCAGCGCCCGCAAGCGTGCTTCCAGCTCGCCCGGATCGAAGGGCTTGCCCAGGTAGTCGTCGGCGCCGGAATCCAGGCCAATCACGCGCTCGTCGGTCCGGTTGCGGGCCGTGAGCACCATCACGGGCGTGCGGTCGCCACGTGCACGAGCGCGGCGCAGGGCCAGCAGGCCGCTGCCGAGGCCGCTGTCGGGGCGGGGGTTCTCGGGCAGGTTCAGGTCGAGCAGCACGGCGTCGAAATGGCCGGCAGACCACTGCGCATCGGCCTCTTCCACCGAAGCGGCCAGCGCCACTGCGTGACCGGTGTCGCCCAGGCTGCGGCACATTACGCCACTGAGCACGGCATCGTCTTCGACCAGCAGGATTCGCATGGCGAGCGAGGCTATCAGCGGCCTGGAGGACAGGCAAATGAACGGTCAGCCGACCGTCAGACGCTGGCCGCCAGGGACAATGCCCGCGACATCCCGCCCTGCGCAGCGCTGCCGGCACTTGCCACGGCGCCCCACCCCTTGAGCAGAACAACACCTCTTCTCTCCTTCGCCGATGCGCTGACGACCGAGGCGATCCGGCGCATCGAGTCCGACGGTCCGCTGGACGACCAGTCGGTCCTGCGCCAGCTCGCCCGTGCGCCCGAGCCCGCGCCCTGGCCGCTGGTTCAGCGGGCCCGCCTGCTGGCCGAGCGCCTGGGCCTGCCCGGCCGGCTGGCGCGTGCCCGCGACCTGGCGCCGCTGGTGCTGCTGGGCCTGGCCACGCTCATGGTCGTGGCGGGGCTGGGGCTGGCCGGCGCGGTGGTCGACGCGCAGGAGCGCCGCATCAACGTCATCGCTTCGCTGGCAGGGCTGCTGGGCCTGCACGGGCTGTCGCTGCTGGTCTGGCTCACGGCGCTGCTGGTGCCGGGTCACGCCCGGGGTGGCGCCCTGGCGGGCCGGCTGTGGTTGGCCCTGACGGCCCGCACGGCCCTGGGTCGGGGACGCGAGGGCGCAGCGCTGCTGCAGGCGGGCGTTCAACTGCTGGAGCGGGCGCGCCTGCTGCCCTGGCTGCTGGGCCTGGCCAGCCACCTGCTGTGGGCCATCGGCTTCGCGGTCGCCATCGCGGCCTTGCTGGGTGCCCTGGCGTTCCGCCGCTACACGCTGGGCTGGGAGACGACGCTGCTCGACCCAGGGCAGTTCGCGCGCGCCATCGATGCCCTGGCATGGCTGCCGGGCCGCATCGGCTTTCCGGTTCCGGATGCCACGCT
>NZ_CAJYES010000220.1 GCF_913773995.1 uncultured Pseudacidovorax sp. | reverse complement strand
GGCCAGGGCTGCGATGTTCTCCTGCGAGCCCGCGAGCCAGTACTGCAGCACCAGGAAGTAGATGCGCACATCCTGCGCCGTGCCGGGGATGAAGCGCAGGATCTTGGGCAGTCGGCGCAGCATCTTGAGCTGCTGGGCGCCGGCACTGGCCTTGCTCCGGTCATCGGCCCCGGCAGGCTTGCCACGCAGCCGACGCAGCATGGCCATGGGCCCGCCGGTGGCGCCGTCCATGCTGAAGCGGCCCATGCGGGTGAGCTTCATCACCTCGCCGGCCGACATGGCGCAGACCATGGCGTCGCAGTCGGCGCGGCGGGCACGCAAGGACTCGATGATGGGCAGGTAGTGCTCTTCCATGAAGAGCATGGTGACCACGACGATGTGGGCCTGCGCGATGTCGTTGCGGCAGCGCTGCAGGGCGTCGTCGCTGGTGGCCCAGTCCGCCGCCGCATGGACCGACAGCCAGGTGCCCGGCAGCGACCGCGCGAGCACTTGGTGTGCCCGTTCGGCCGCACTGCGCAGATGGCTGTCCATGGTGATCAGCACCACGCGCATGGCCACGGGCGGCTGGCGCGCCGCCGCCCGCGTCTCAACGACTGAAATGGGCTTTGGCATCGTAGAGGGTCTCGATGGTGATCCGGGACAGGCCACGGTCGAGCGCGAAGCGCTCGGTGTTGCGCCGGGCCTTGCCGCGCACGAAGAAGGGCACCTTGTCCAGCTCGCGCTGAGCCTCGGGCGCCCATTGCGCGGCACTGGCTGGCGCGGCTTCGTCGGATGGCGCCCGCACAGGTTCGGGACGGGCGACGGCATGGCCCAGGTGTGAGGCTGCAGCGTCTTCGCTGAACTCGAAGTCGCCCTTGAACATGGCCAGCAGGTGCTCCTCCAGTCCCATCATGAGCGGCTGGACCCAGGTGTCGAACAGCACGTTCGCGCCTTCGAAGCCCATCTGCGGCGCATGCCGGGCCGGAAAGTCCTGCACATGCATCGGCGCCGAGATCACCGCGCAGGGCAGGCCCAGGCGCTTGGCGATGTGGCGCTCCATCTGGGTGCCGAGCACGAGCTCGGGCGTGGCAGCGGCGATGGCCGCCTCCACCTCCAGGTAGTCGTCGCAGACCAGCGCCTCGATGCCGTGCAGTGCGGCCTCGGCCCGGAGTTCGCGCGCAAACTCGCGGCTGTAGCTTCCCAGCCCGACGACCTGGAAGCCGAACTCGCGGCTGGCCACGCGCGCCGCCGCGATGGCATGGGTGGCGTCGCCGAAGACGAACACGCGCTTGCCGGTGAGGTAGTTGGAGTCGACCGAAGCCGCATACCAGCCGCTGCGCGAATGATGCATGTCCACGCGGGCAGTGGCCTCGTGCGGGTCGAGGCCGGCGAGCGTCGCCACCTCTGCGATGAACGCGCGGGTGGCCTGCACGCCGATGGGTACGGTGCGGGTGTGCGGCTGGTCCAGCGTGCGTTGCAGCCAGGCGGCCGCGCTGTGGGCCGTCTCGGGGTAGAGCAGCACGTTGAAGTCGGCCTCGCCCAGACGGGTCAGGTCCTGGGGGCTGGCACCGAGCGGGGCGACCACGTTCACGGCCACACCCATCTGATCGAGCAGGCCGCGGATCTCGCGCAGGTCGTCGCGGTGCCGGAAGCCCAGGGCGGTCGGACCCAGGATGTTGCAGCGCGGTGGGGCGCCGGCCACGCGCGGCGTGCGCGTGCGCGGGGCCAGGCGTCGTACCAGCTGGTAGAAGGTCTCGGCGGCGCCCCAGTTCTCCTTCTTCTGGTAGGCCGGCAGCTCCAGCGGCACGACAGGGATCGGCAGCGCCAGCGCCTCGGCCAGGCCGCCGGGGTCGTCCTGGATCAGCTCTGCCGTGCATGAGGCGCCGACCAGCATCGCCTGCGGCCGGAAGCGGTCGTAGGCACTCTGCACGGCGGTCTTGAACAGCTCGGCGGTGTCGCCGCCGAGGTCGCGCGCCTGGAAGGTGGTGTAGGTGACCGGCGGTCGTTGGCTGCGCCGCTCGATCATGGTGAAAAGCAGGTCGGCGTAGGTGTCGCCCTGGGGCGCATGCAGCACGTAGTGCAGGCCGTGCATGCCGGTGGCCACCCGCATTGCGCCCACGTGCGGCGGGCCTTCGTAGGTCCAGAGTGTGAGCTGCATGGCGCTGCGTCCTCAGGCGGCCAGCAACTGCCGGCGCCGCAGCGGTCGGCTGAAGAGCGCGGCGAGATCGCCGGCCTGCTCGAAGCCCTGGATCGGGCTGAACACCAGCTCGATGGACCACTTGGTGGCAAAGCCCTCGGCCTCCAGCGGATTGGCCAGGCCCAGCCCGCACACCACCAGGTCGGGCACGGCGGCGCGACAGCGGTCGAGCTGCCGTTCGACGTCCTGGCCTTCGCTGAGCACGGTGCCGGCGGGCAGCCAGTCCAGCTCCTGTGCCATGTGCTGGCGATGAAGGTAGGGCGTGCCGACCTCGGTCAGCTGCATGCCCAGCTCGCGGGCGAGGAAGCGGGCCAGCGGCAACTCGAGTTGCGAATCAGGGAAGAAGAAGACCCGCTTGCCTTCAAGCTGCCGGCGATGCGGAGCCAGCGCGGCTTCGGCGCGTCGATGCGCTGGTGCGATGGCCGCCAGCGCATGCGCAGGCGGGATCTGCATGGCCTCGGCGGCGGCCATCAGCCAGGCGGCGCTGCCTTCGGCCCCGAGTGGGAAGGGCGCAGGAATGCGGTGGACACCGCGGCCCTCCAGCAGCCGCGCCGTCTCGGCCAGGAAGGGCTGGGCCAACAGCATCTGCGTGTGGGCACCGACGGCGGGCAACTGGCCGGCATGGCGGGCCGGAAGAAAGTCCACCCGCTCGATGCCCATGGCCGAGAACAGGCGCCGTAGCTGGCCCTCGATCACGTCGGCGAGCGTGCCCACGACCAGCAGCGAGCGCGGCTGCGCAGGCGCGGCTTCGGGAAGTCCCGGCACGAGCGCTGCCAGGCAGGCATCTTCGCCCTGCGTGAAGGTGGTCTCGATGCCGCTGCCGGAATAGTTCAGCACCCGCACACCCGCGTGCCGGCCGGACAGCCGCTGGGCCGCGCGTGACAGGTCGAGCTTGATCACTTCGGATGGGCATGAGCCCACCAGGAACAGCATGCGGATGTCGGGCCGCCGCTGCAGCAGCCGCGCCACGGCCCGGTCCAGTTCCTCGTTGGCATCGGCCAGGCCAGCCAGGTCGCGCTCGTCGATGATGGCGGTGGCGAAGCGCGGCTCGGCAAAGATCATCACGCCCGCGGCCGACTGAACCAAGTGCGCGCAGGTGCGCGAACCCACCACGAGGAAGAAGGCGTCCTGCATCTTGCGGTGCAGCCAGACGATGCCGGTGAGGCCGCAGAACACCTCGCGCTGGCCGCGCTCGCGCAGCACGGGCGCATCGGCGCAGCCGCTGTCCACCTGGATGGGGATGACCGCGCTCATCGCGCCACCCCCGCGGCCTGGCGGCGGGCGGCCCGCAGCTTGAGCACGAACTGGCCCGCGTTGATGGCGTAGCTGGCATAGGCCGCCAGCGCGATCGCCAGTTGCTGCGCTGGCGTGCCCCAGTCGTTCCACCAGGCCAGCAGGTAGGCCGTGTGCAGGCCCAGCACCAGCATGCCCAGCATGTCCTCCCAGAAGAAGGCCGGCGCGAAGAGCCAGCGGCCGAAGACCACCTTCTCCCAGAAGCAGCCCGTCACCATGATCAGGTAGAGCAGGCTGGTCTTCACCAGCACGCTCAGCACGGCGGCCTGCAGCCCCTGGCCAGTCCACAGGAAGCGCAACACCAGCGCCAGGCTGAGCAGGAAGGCCAGGAACTGCACGGGCGCCAGCACGGCCTGCACCAGGGTCCAGCGCGTGGCGTCGCGCCGCAGGCGCTGTTCTGCCGTGTACAGCGGAGGGCGCCGGCTCGACGACCGGCTGGATCGCAAGCGGGGCAGGGGGTACGAAGCCATGGGGCCAAATCTAGGCGCCCTGATCCGAAGTGTCAATTCAACATGACATCCATTGGACGTGACAGTTGGTAGGTGTTTGCCCTCCCCGATTGCAAAGTTCTTGACGCGGTGCTGACAGAGCGCGGACAGTTGGACCGGGGACAACCGCCTACAGAAGATGAGGCAACCGCCTACACAAGACGCGCGGCGCCCTGCCGGTAACGAGCGAAGGCTTCGATGCGGCAGCAGAGAACATGATCCGATTGGCATCGCTGCCTTCCTGCACGCTTCGGCGTAGGCCCGCCCGGTCCAGTGAACGGGGCAGGCTTGGCAGGCATCGCTGTGAGTCCACCCGAGGAGCGACGTGGTGGCAACAACAAGTTCCGATGAGTCCGATGGGGCTCGACCGGTGTCCGAGGGCGGCACCGGGGCCCGTGCCGGCGGCCAGCCGGCAGCCCCGCGTACCTGGGCCGCGCCGCGCCTCGTGTCCGACAACAGCGGCCATGCGCAACAGCTGTCCCGGGTGGTCGAGCACGAGATCATTCCGCGCCTGCTGCTCATGCACGCCCACACCACGGCGGCGGTGCGTCGGGAAGGCATCGTGCTGTCGAGCCAGCATGTGGTGGCGCTGGCGGAGCTCGCCGTTTCCGACGATCCGATGTGCGCCGTGCGCTACGTGCAGTCGCTCCAGGACGCGGGCGCGACGCCGCATCAGGTGCTGCTTGAGCTGCTTTCCCCCTGCGCGGCCCTCATGGGCCATTGGTGGTGCGAAGACACCTTCAACTTCACGCAGGTCACCACCGGGCTGTGCCGGCTGCAGCAGGCCCTGCGCCAGCAGGTCAGCGCGCAGCGGCCGCCGCTCGCCAGCGACGCACCGCGGATCCTGTTTGCCGCCCCGCCGCGCGCGCAGCACACCTTCGGCGCGGCCGTCGCTGCCGAGTGCTTCGCGCTTGCCGGCTGGGATGCCCGCGTCGCGCCCACCCAGGACTGGGACGAACTCAAGCAACTGCTTGCCGGGGAGGCCATCGACATCCTGGCGCTTTCCTTGTCCTGCGACAGCGATGTCGGGCAGGTGGCATCTGTTATCGTCGAACTGCGTACCGCGTCCAGCCAGAAGCGGCTCGGCGTGCTGGTCGGCGGACCGCTTGCCCTCGATCAACCCGACCTCGCCCAGCGCTGTTGCGCCGATGGCATGGCCCTGACGGCGGCTGCGGCCGTGGACCTTGCCAGACGGTGGTTGCAGGGCGTCGGGCGCTCTGCGCTGACCGATCCCCGTTGACGGGCGTTCGTTTGATTTGTCGACGCAGCCTCGCGCTGCCGCGAAGTGGAGTTGCGAAAGCCGTTGATGCACAACCCAAGTTCCTCCCTGGCGCCCGCGCCCGCGGGGCAGGCGTACCTGCAACTGCTGGACGCGGAATCGGGCATGCTGGCGACGGTGGTCCAGGCGGCATCCGACGTGGCACTGCTGATCGATCCGCAAGGCGTCATCCGCGAGGTGGTGATCGGCGCCGACGCGGCCCATGACCTCGCCGAGGCACCCGCCTGGGTGGGGCGCCGCTGGGTGGACACCGTCACGATCGAGAGCCGGCCCAAGATCCAGGCACTGACGGCGACCTTGCGTGGCGAAACGCCAGACTCCTCCACGACCGGCGGCGCCCGCCAGGTCAACCATCCCATCGCCGGCGGCCTTGATCTGCCCATCGCGTACCGCGTGGTGCCTGTCGGCGCCAGCGGCCATCTGCTGGCCCTCGGCCGCAACCTTCGCACGCTCGCGGCCGCGCAGCAGCGGCTGGTCGATGCGCAGCAGTCCATGGAGCGCGACTACCAGCGCCTGCGGCAGGCCGAGGCGCGCTACCGCCTGCTCTTCGAGGCGGTCGAAGATCCGCTCGTCGTGGTGGACGCCGTTTCGCTCAACGTGGTCGAGCTCAACGGCTCGGCGGCGCGCCTGCTGGGCACCTCGGTCCGGCGGCTGGCCCTGCGTCCGGCGCCCGAGCTGTTCGGCACGCAGTCGCAGCCCGACGTGCTCCTGCTGTTCGCGCAGACGCGCAGTTCGGGCCGCGCCGAAGTCCCGGGCGTCACCCTGGCCAGCGGTGCCAAGGTGCGCCTGGTCGGCTCGCTGTTCAAGCAGGATGGCGTCAGCTTCCTGCTGGTCCGCATGGTGCCGGCACAGGAGGCCGGGGCGGGTTCCACCACGTCGGGCTCGCTTCTGGACGTGATCAACGCCATGCCCGATGCCTTCGTGCTGTCGGACATGCAGGGCCGTGTCCTGGCCGCGAATGAAGCCTTCGTCGACATGCTGCAACTGCCCGCGGGCGAGGCTGTTGTCGGCCAGATGCTCGACCGCTGGCTCGGCCGCTCGACCGTCGACCTCAACGTGCTCATCGGCAACCTGCGTCAGCACGGCGTGCTGCGGCTCTTTCCGACGACGCTGCGTGCCGGCGACGGGCAGGCCACGGCCATCGAGATCTCTGCCGTGGCCGTGGCCGACGGCCCGCAACCCTGCCTGGGCTTCGCGATCCGTGACGTCACGCGCCGCCTGCCCGCCGAAGGGCGCAGCCAGCGGCAACTGCCCCGTTCGACCGACCAGCTCACCGGCTTGGTCGGCCGCCTGCCGTTGCGCGACATCGTGGGCGAGACCACCGACCTGATCGAGCGGCTGTGCATCGAGGCGGCGCTCGAGATCACCCGCGACAACCGCGCCTCGGCCGCCGAGATGCTCGGCCTGTCGAGACAGAGCCTGTACGTCAAGCTGCGGCGGTACGGCATCCACGAGTCTTCGGCCGACGCCACAGACTGAGCGCACACACAAACGCGCTTCGGTGTAAATCTAGATTGACATTTGTAGGTGTCAGCCCAGAATGGGTTGCATGCCCCTGCCGCGTCTGTCCGCGATCGCCGAGCTGCTCAAGCCCATCACTTGGTTTCCGCCGATGTGGGCCTTCGGATGCGGCGTCGTGGCCTCGGGCGTGTCGACCGATGGGCGCTGGCTGCTGATCGTCGCGGGCGTGCTGCTCGCAGGGCCTCTGGTGTGCGCCAGCAGCCAGGCCGTCAACGACTGGTTCGACCGGCATGTGGATGCCATCAACGAGCCGCAGCGGCCCATTCCTTCCGGCCGCCTGCCGGGCCGCTGGGGCCTGTACATCGCCGTCGCCTGGACGCTGCTGTCGCTCGCACTGGGGAGCGTGCTGGGACCGGTGGCGCTGCTCGCGGCCGGCGTCGGGCTGCTGCTGGCCTGGGCCTACAGCGCGCCGCCCATTCGGCTCAAGCGCAATGGCTGGTGGGGCAATAGCGCCTGCGCGCTGTGCTACGAAGGTCTGGCCTGGATCACCGGTGCGGCCGTGATGGCGGCCGGCACCTGGCCCGAGTCGAGGTCGCTGGGGCTGGCGCTGCTCTACAGCCTGGGTGCGCACGGGATCATGACGCTCAACGACTTCAAGTCCATCGATGGCGATCGCCGCATGGGCATCGCGTCGCTGCCCGTGCAACTGGGCGTCGATGGCGCCGCCCGCGTCGCCTGTCTGGCCATGGCTTTGCCGCAGCTCGTGGTGGTCGGCCTGCTGTGGCATTGGGACGCGCAGGTGCATGCGGCGGCGGTCGGCGTGCTGCTGGCGGTGCAGCTGCTGCTGATGCGCCGCTTTCTGGCGGCACCGCTGGCGCGCGCCACCTGGTACAGCGCGCTGGGCATCAACTTCTTCGTCATCGGCATGCTGGTCAGCGCCTTCGCGCTGCGCTCGGGAGGATGAATGAGCGTCCCTGAACTCCGCTGGCGCGGCGTGATGCGCCTGGGTCTGGTGCAGATGGCGCTGGGTGCGGTCGTGGTGCTGGCCACCTCGACCCTGAACCGCGTGATGGTGGTGGAACTGGCTCTGCCGGCCCTGCTGCCCGGCTGCCTGCTGGCGCTGCACTATGCGGTGCAGATCAGCCGGCCCCGCATGGGCCACGGCTCGGACGGCAGCCGGCGCCGCACGCCGTGGATCCTGGGCGGCATGGCGGTGCTCGCCGGAGGCGGTGTGCTGGCCGCGATGGCCACCGCCTGGATGGGGTCCGCGCCGCTTGCGGGCATGCTGCTGGCGGCCATGGCCTTCGTGTTGATCGGCCTGGGCGTGGCGGCCGCAGGCACGTCGCTGCTGGCGCTGCTGGCCAGCCGTGTGTCGCCGCAGCGGCGAGCGGGCGCGGCCACCACGGTGTGGACCCTGATGATCGCGGGCTTCGTGGTCACGGCTGGCGGGGCGGGCGCCTTCCTCGATCCGTATTCGCCGCAGCGGCTGGTGCTGGTGTCGCTGGTTGTGTCGACCCTGGCCTTCGTGCTGGCAGCGGTGGCGCTGTGGGGTGTGGAAGATGCGGTACCCGTCCCGACCGAAGCGCCGGCGACGTCCCAGCCGCCGTTCCGCGCGGCCCTGCGCGAGGTCTGGCAGGAGCCGCAGGCGCGCCGCTTCACCTTCTTCGTGCTGGTGTCGATGGTGGCCTTCAGCGCCCAGGACCTGATCCTGGAGCCCTTTGCCGGGGCGGTCTTCGGCTACACGCCGGGCGCCTCCACGCAACTGGCCGGTGTCCAGCACGGCGGCACGCTGGCCGGCATGATGCTGGCGGCCCTGGCCGGGCGCCATGGCTTCGGCAGCCTGCGCCAATGGGTGATCGGCGGTTGCATCGCGTCGGGTGGTGCGTTGGTCGGGCTGGCGGCGGCAGGGCGCATCGGCATGGGCTGGCCGCTGGCGGCAAATGTCTTCCTGCTGGGGATGGCCACCGGCGCTTTTTCCATCGCGGCCATCGGCTCGATGATGCGGCTGGCCGGCGAGGGGCGCGGCGGCACTGAAGGCCTGCGGCTGGGCGTGTGGGGCGCGGCGCAGGCGGTGGCCTTCGCGGCCGGCGGGCTGGTGGGCACCGGTGCCAGCGACCTCGCGCGCTGGCTGCTGGCGGATGTGGGCCATGCGTACGCGGCCGTGTTCCTGTTCGAGGCGCTGCTGTTCTTGGCGGCGGCGCAACTGGCGGCCGGTGTGGAGCCCGCCGCGCGTGTCGCAGCGCCACCGCTTCGTCCCCGCGGACCCCTGCCTGTCGCGGCGCGCGGCCGCCCCGGGGCCCATCCATGAACGGCCACGACTTCGAAGCCGACACCTGCGATGCCGTGGTGGTCGGCGGTGGCCCGGCCGGCGCCACCGCCGCCGACGATTTGGCGCGTGCCGGTTGCCGCGTGCTGCTGATCGACCGCGCCGGCCGCATCAAGCCCTGCGGCGGCGCCGTGCCGCCGCGCCTGCTGGAGGAATTCGCCATTCCGACTTCGCTGCTGGTGGCGCGCGCCGAATCGGCCCGCATGGTCGCGCCGAGCCGCCGCATGGTCGACATCCCGATCGAGGGCGGCTGCGTCGGCATGGTTGACCGCGAGCAGTTCGATCCGTGGCTGCGCCGCCGGGCTGCCGCCCACGGTGCCGTGCTGGTCGATGCGGTCGTCGAACGCATCGACCGTGACCCGGACGGCACGGCGGTGGTGGTCCATCGGCTGCCGGGGGGCGCCATGCGGCGCCAGCGCACGCGCGTCATCATCGGCGCCGATGGCGCGCGCTCGCGCATCGCGCAGCAGACGGTGCCGGGCGCGCAGCAGGGGCGGTGTGTCTTCGCCTACCACGAGATCGTGGCGACGCCGGACAGACCGGCCGCCCAGGCTGCGCCGAGCCGCTGCGAGGTGCACTACGACGCGACGCTCTCGCCCGACTTCTACGGCTGGGTGTTTCCGCACGGCGCGACCATCAGCATCGGCACGGGCAGCGCCGACCGGGGCTTTTCGCTGCGTCAGGGCGTGACGCGCCTGCGCGAGCGTGTCGGCCTGGGCAGCGCCGATACGCTGCGACGGGAGGGCGCTCCCATTCCCATGAAGCCGCTGCCCCGTTGGGACAACGGCCGCGACGTGGTGCTGGCCGGCGATGCGGCGGGCGTGGTGGCGCCGGCGTCGGGCGAAGGCATCTACTACGCCATGCTCAGTGGCCGGCTCGCGGCCCAGGCATGCGCGGCGCTGCTGCAGGGCGCGGGGCCGGCCGTGCTGGCGCAGCCGCGCCGGCAGTTCATGCGCCTGCATGGCCGTGTGTTCTGGGTGCTCGAGCTGATGCAGCGCTTCTGGTACGGCAGCGATGGCCGTCGCGAGCGCTTCGTCAGCATCTGCCGGGACCGGGACGTACAGCAGCTGACGTTCGACGCCTACATGCACAAGCGGCTGGTGCGGGCGCGACCGCTGGCGCACGTGCGCATCTTCCTGAAGGACTTGGCTCATCTCCTTGGAGTGGTCCGTGCCTGAATCCGGTCCTGCTGAACGCGTTTGGGCGTGTCTCCCGTTGTGGTCGGGGCCGCGACGTGCCGCCACGCCGGACTGATCCATGGACCCCATCCACACCCGGCTCGTCGATGCGGCACTGGCTGTCGCGGTGACGGAGCTCGTGGTTCTGCTGGCCCTGAGGCGGCCGGCGCTGGCCTGGACCCTGGCGGCCGGGCTGGCGCTGATGGTCGCGCTCCGGTTGGCCGTTGCCGGCGCAGGACCGGTCAGCGTTGCGCTGGCGCTCGCTGCCGGCGGGCTCGTGCATGTCATCGACCTGAAGCGCCGTTGGGCCGCGCAGGGCGGGGACCGTGCGTCGTTGTCAGTCTCTCCCCCCACGAAGGAAAAACCATGAATAACCGTCGTCACTTCATCCGCATCGTGCCGCTGGCCGGGGCGGCCATGCTGTCCTCGCGCGTCGCCTGGTCGCAGGCCATGGTCGACGAGAAGGATGCCCAGGCCATGTCGCTGGGCTATGTCTCCGACGCGGCTCGCGTCGACAAGGCCAAGTACAAGAACTATGTCGCCGGCAGCCATTGCGGTGCCTGCGCCCTGTTCCAGGGCAAGCCGGACGCGGCGAGTGGCCCCTGCGCGCTGTTCCCCGGCAAGCAGGTGTCCAGCAAGGGCTGGTGTAGCGCCTTCGCCAAGAAGGCCTGAGGCTGCGGAGCGGGTCGCATGCAGCTGCAGCGCCTGCTTCCACCCGATCTGCCGGAGCGTGCGGCGCTGGCGCTGGAGGTGCATGCGAGACCGTCCGAGACGCTCGCCGCCCCGGCCCGTGCCAGCCACGTGGCCGTGCTGATCGACGCCGACGCCCGCGACGAGGAGCTCGAACACCTCCGTCGCCTGTGCCGGCAATGCCACGTCTCCCCACCGCTGGCTGGCGACCAGCAGTGGAGCGGCAACCTGGGCCCGCTTCGCATGGTGTGGGAGCGCCATGGGGAGTTCTCCACCTATACCGTGCTGATCGCCGGGCACGCCGATGCGCCCTTCGCGCAGGTGGCCGCGGCGCTGTTGCCTGCGGGCTGGCTTGCCGGGCTGCCGGGCAGCACTGTGCATGCTTGCCATGCCGAGATCCTGCCGGCCCCCGCCGGCCAGGACATCGACTGGGCCGATCTTCAACAGTCCGCCTTCGGCGGCAACCTGCTGGTCGCCTCGGAGATCGGCGGCGGCGTGGCGCTGGCCTGCTCCGACTTCCGGCTGCATGTCGATGGCTTCGGCCGTTGCCTGCTCTTCGACTGCGGCATGGACCCGATGCTGGCCGGGCGCATGCTGCAGCGGCTGCTGGAGATCGAGGTCTACCGCATGATGGCCCTGCTGGCCTTCCCGATGGCGCGGCGACTGTCGCCGCGCATCCAGGCCATCGAGCAGTCGCTGGCCGCCCTGACCGACGACATCGCCCGCGCCGGCAGCGACACCGACGACGATGGCGATGCGACCCTGCTCGCGCCCCTGACCCGCCTGGCGGCCGAGGTCGAGAGCGGCCTGTCGGCCAGCCAGTTCCGCTTCGGCGCCTGCCGGGCCTATGCCGAGCTGGTGCGCACCCGCATCGAGGAACTGCGCGAGCGCAGGCTGCCGGGGCACCAGTCCATCGGCGAGTTCATGGCCCGCCGCTTCACGCCGGCGGTCGCCACCGTGGCCACCGTGTCGCAGCGCCTGCACGACCTGTCGGAGCGCGTGTCGCAGGCGAGCCATCTGCTGAGCACCCGCGTGGGCATCGCCAGCGAGCGGCAGAACAACGCGCTGCTGGCCAGCATGGACCGGCGGGCGCGCCTGCAACTGCGGCTGCAGCAGACGGTGGAGGGCCTGTCGGTGGCTGCCATCGTCTACTACCTCGCCGGCGTGGTCGGCTACCTGGTCAAGGGCGGCGAGGCGTTGGGCCTGCCGCTGAACACGCCGATGGTGGTCGGCCTGAGCGTGCCGCTGTTCGCGCTCTTCGCCCTGTTCGCCGTCCGGCGTGCCCGTCGGCATGCGCATGACAGCGGCGCCGACTGAGCGCCTATCGAAAGACCCGATGCCCGCACCCTTTCCCTTCAGCGCGATCGTCGGCCAGGACGAGATGAAGCTGGCCGTGCTGATGGCCGCCGTCGAGCCGGCCCTGGGCGGTGTGCTGGTGCTGGGCGACCGCGGCACCGGCAAGAGCACGGCGGTGCGCGCGCTGGCGGCCCTGCTGCCGCCCATGCGCGCGGTCGACGGCTGCCCCTACCACTGCGATCCGGCGCAGCGTTGCGGCCACTGCATGCCGGGCGCGAAGACGGTGACGCGGCCGGTGCCCGTGGTCGACCTGCCCCTGGGCGCCAGCGAGGACCGCATCGTCGGCGCGCTGGACCTGGAGCGCGCCCTGGCCAGCGGCCAGAAGGTCTTCGAGCCCGGCCTGCTGGCGCGGGCGCATCGCGGCTTCCTCTACATCGACGAGGTCAACCTGCTCGAGGACCACCTGGTCGACCTGCTGATCGACGTGGCGGCGTCGGGCGAGAACGTGGTCGAGCGCGACGGCCTGTCGGTGCGGCATCCCGCCCGCTTCGTGCTCATCGGCAGCGGCAACCCGGAAGAGGGCGAGCTGCGGCCCCAACTGCTGGACCGCTTCGGCCTGTCGGTGGAGGTGCACACGCCGACGGCATTGCCCGAGCGGGTGGCGGTGATCAAGCGGCGCGATGCCTACGAGCGTGACCCGGAGGCCTTCGAGGCCCAGTGGGCCAAGGAGGATGCCAAGGTGCGCCGCCGCATCGTGCGGGCCCGTGCGCAGATCAAGGACGTGGCGGTGGACGACGCGATGCTCACGCATTGCGCCGCGCTCTGCCAGCATCTGGGCAGCGATGGCCTGCGCGGCGAGCTGACGCTGATGCGCGCCGCGCGTGCGTTGGCGGCGCTCGATGGCGACACGGCCGTGCAACTCACGCACCTGCGCCGGATCGCTGCGCCGGCTCTGCGGCACCGCATGCGCCGCGATCCGCTGGATGACACCGGCTCCACGGAGCGCATCGAGAAGGCAGTGGCGGAGCTCTGGCCGTGACCGGCCCCGCCGACCGGGCGGCAGGTTGGGCGGCGCGGCTGCTGGCGCTGGACCCGCGTGGCCTGGGCGGTGTGGTGCTTCGGGGGGCGCCCGGTCCGTTGCGCGAAATGCTGCTCGATGCGCTGCGCGGCTTGCTGCCGCGCGCTGCGCCCTGGCTGCGCTGCCCGCTGCAGGTGGACGACCGCAGCCTGCTCGGCGGGGCCGACCTGGCCCTGAGCCTGGCTGCCGGCCGCACCGTGGTGCAGCCTGGCCTGGTCGAGCGTGCGCGGGGCGGCGTGCTGGTGCTGCCGATGGCCGAGCGCGCCGGTGCCGCGCTGGCCGGGCGGCTCGCCCAGGCCCTGGACGAGGGCGGCTTTCTGCTGGTCGCGCTGGACGAAGGTCAGGGGGCGGACGAAGGATTGGCTGCCTGCCTGGCCGAGCGACTGGGCCTCTGCCTGGATGGCCGCGTGCTCGACGCCGGATGGCCCGCGCCACCGCCCGGCGACCGCCTTTCCGAGGTGCGCGAGCGTTGGCGGCAAATGCGCTTCGATGATCCGACGGCGCAGGCGCTGGACGCCTGCGCCGCGGCGCTCGGCATCGGCGGCCTGCGCGCCCCCTGGCAGGCCTGGCGCGCCGCCAGCGCCGTCGCGGCCTGGCAAGGGCACGCCCAGGTGACGCAGGAGGACGCGGAGCTGGCGGCCCGCCTGGTGCTTGCGCCTCGCGCACGCGCGGTGCCGTCATCGGGCGACTCCGCCAATGCCCCACCCGACGAGGCGAAGGAGGCGGCGGATGCGGGCCGCGAACTCCCATCCACGCCGCCCGAGGCGGACCCTGCCGACGCGCGCGACGCCCCCTCTTCCGACACCGCCGCGGAACCCGATGAACGCCCCGCACAGCCCCTGGACGAGCGCCTGATCGCCGCCGCGCAGGCCGCCATGCCGGCCGACCTGCTGGCGCTGCTCGCGAGCGGCGTCGGGCCGCGCCGCGGCGCTTCCGGTGGCCGCCAGGGCCAGGCTACCCGTGCGGCCACCGCCGGCCGGCCATTGCCATCGCGCCGCGGCTCGCCGCGTGGCGCCCAGCGCCTGGACCTGATCGCCACCCTGCGCGCGGCCCTGCCCTGGCAGGGCGTGCGCGCGCAGGAGCGCATGCGCCAATCCCTGCCGCCTGCCGCGTCGCGCTGGCAGATCCGCCGCGACGACCTGCATGTGCGTCGCCATCAGCGACCCGCGCAGACCACGACCATCTTCGTGGTCGATGCGTCCGGCTCGCAGGCGCTGCATCGACTGGCCGAAGCCAAGGGTGCTGTCGAGCTGCTGCTGGCCGATTGCTATGTGCGGCGCGACCAGGTGGCCCTCGTCGCCTTCCGTGGCGCAGGCGCCGAGGTGCTGCTGCCGCCCACGCGCTCGCTGGTGCGCGCGCGGCGCGCCCTCACGGACCTGCCCGGTGGCGGCGGCACGCCCCTGGCCGCCGGCATCGAGGCGGGCTGGCGCCTGGCGGCCGCCCTTCAGTCGCGCGAAGGGGTGCGGGCGCAACTGGTCTTCCTCACGGACGGGCGTGCCAACGTCGACAGGCAGGGCCAGGGCGGCCGGGCCCGGGCCATGGCCGACGCGCGGCAGATGGCGCGGCAGTTCGGCGGCAGCGGCATGACCAGCCTGCTGATCGACACCTCGGTGCGGCCGCAGCCCGAGTCGGCGGAGCTGGCCCGCCTGATGCGCGCGCGCTACCTGGCCTTGCCGCAAGCGCGGCCGCAGGCGCTGCACCAGGCCGTCACGGCGATGCTCTGACCGCGGGCGCGCTCAACGCATCAGCTCGCCGAGCAACTCGGCCACCAACGTCGGCGCCTCTTCGTGCGCCAGATGGCCCAACCCTGGGAGCGCCCGCCAACGGGCATCGGGCAACTCGCGCGCCAGCCGCTCGGACTGTGCACTCGGCACGGTGGTGTCGCGCAGACCGGCTGCGAGCATCAACGGCACGCCTGGGGGGGCCAGCCGCGCGCGCAATGCCGGCACCAGCGGCGCCACGTCCCAGTGCGCCATCATCTGCAGTGCGCCGGCCAGGTGCGAAGGCTGGCGCAGCAGGCCCTGGTAATGGGCGATTTCGTCCGCACCCAGGCGGGAGCCGGTCGAATCCACCAGCCGCTGCACCGCCCGGGTTTGCGAGGCCGCCTGCGCGGCCAGCCAGGGCAGCATCGGCAGCCACGTGAGCCCCCGCGCCAGCACCGGGAAGACGGCGCCTGCGACGCCCCGCAGCGGCAGCAACGCGCCGTTGAGACTCAGCAGCGCGCGGGCGTCGCGCAGCGCGCCGTCCAGCCAAAGCTGCAGCATCAACGCCGCGCCGGCCGAGTGCCCGACCACCGCCACGGGCGATATCCGCTGCTCGTGCATCAGTGCCGCCAACGCCCGCGCCATGCGGGGCAGGCTGGCCACGCCGTCGGCGAAGCCCTCGGTGCCCCCATGGCCGGGCAGGTCGGGCACCAGCAGGGAGTGTCTGGTCGCCAGGGACGTGGCGCAGGCCGCCCAGGACAGGCCCGACGAGCCCGTGCCGTGCAGCAGAAGAACCCATGGCCCGGCCGCGGGCACAGGGGTGCGACGTACACGCCAGCGCAGCCCACCCGCGGCAGCGTCGACGGCTTGCAAGGGCTCAGGGTTCAGGAGCATGTCGATCCATTGTCAATCAAACATGACACTAATAGCATCGGATTCATGTTGACACCTGCTTGGCAAGGTGACGACCGGCCTCACGCGGTGGTCATCGGCAGCGGCTTCGGCGGCCTGGCGGCCGGGGTCCGGCTGGGTGCGCGCGGCTACCGGGTCACCGTACTCGAACGGCTGGACGCGCCGGGCGGGCGCGCCTACGTGTACCGGCAGGACGGCTTCACCTTCGACGCCGGCCCGACGGTGATCACCGCGCCCTTCCTGTTCGAGGAGCTGTGGCAGTTGTGCGGCCGACGGCTGGCCGACGACGTGCAGCTGCGGCCCGTCAGCCCCTTCTACCGCGTGCGCTTCGACGACGGCACCGTGTTCGACTACAGCGGCGATGCCGCCGCCATGCGGGCCGAGGTGGCGCGCATCGCGCCGGAAGACGTGGCGGGCTACGAGCGCTTCCTGCAGGCCAGCCGCGACATCTACGCCGTGGGCTTCGAGCAGTTGGGCGACCAGCTCTTCGACCGCTTCGCGGACATGGCGGCAGCGCTGCCGCAGCTGCTGCGGCTGCAGGGCTACCGCTCCGTCTATGGCCTGGCCTGCCGCCATGTGCGCCACGAGAAACTGCGCGTGCTGCTGACCTTCCAGTCGCTGCTGGTGGGTGGCAACCCCTTCCAGACCACCTCGGTCTACTGCCTGATCGCGCACCTGGAGCGGCGCTTCGGCGTGCATTTCGCCATGGGCGGCACCGGCCGGCTGGTGCAGGGCCTCGTGGGCCTGCTCGAAGGGCAGGGCGCCCGCGTGCGATGTAACAGCACGGTCGAGGAGATCCTGACAGAGGGCGGTGCCGCCCGCGGCGTGCGCCTGGCGAGCGGCGAGCGCATCGCGGCCGACGTGGTGGTCTCCAACGCCGATGCCGCATTCACCTACGGCCGCCTGCTGGGCCGCGTGCCGCGGCGGCGCTGGACGGATGCACGGTTGCGGCGCGCGCGTTATTCGATGAGCCTGTTCGTCTGGTACTTCGGCACGCGGCGGCAGTACCCGGACGTGGCGCACCACAGCATCCTGCTCGGTCCGCGCTACCGCGGCCTGCTCGACGACATCTTCGTGAAGCAGCACCTGGCCGACGACTTCAGCCTGTACCTGCACCGGCCCACCGCCACCGACCCGGCCCTGGCCCCGCCGGGCTGCGACGCCTTCTACGTTCTGGCGCCAGTGCCGCATCTGGACAGCGGCACCGACTGGCGCGCGCAGGCCGAGCCCTATCGCCGGGCCATCGCCGACCGGCTGGCCGCCACGGTGCTGCCAGGGCTGCACACGCAGCTCGCCACCTCGCACATGCTGACGCCGCAGGACTTCCAGGACCGACTGCTGTCGGTCAAGGGGGCAGCCTTCTCCTTCGCGCCGCACCTCACGCAGAGCGCCTGGTTCCGGCCGCACAACCGCAGCGAGGAAGTGCGCAACCTCTACCTCGTTGGTGCCGGCACGCATCCCGGCGCCGGCCTGCCGGGTGTGCTGACATCGGCCAAGGTGCTCGACCGGCTGGTGCCGCATGCCGACGCGCTGCGCCGCGGCCAGACCGATCCGCAGGACATGCCCCATGGCCATCGCGCCCACCGTCCGGCTTGAGCCGCATCTGGCCCGCCACTGGGCCGCCGACGTGGCCGCCTGCCGCACGAGCCTGCGCCACAACAGCCGCACCTTCCACACCGCGTCGCTGCTGCTGCCGCGGCGCGTGCGCGAACCGGCTACCGTGCTCTACGGCTTCTGCCGGCTGGCCGATGACGCGGTGGACGAGCCGCTGGCGCCGCGCGATGCGGTGGACCGGCTGCGCGAGCGGCTGGACCGCGTCTACGCCGGCACGCCCATCACCGTGCCCAGCGACCGGGCGCTGGCGGCCGTGGTGGCCATGTACGGCGTGCCGCGGGCCTTGCCCGATTTCCTGATCGACGGCCTGGCCTGGGACGTCGAAGGCCGCCAGTACGACACGCTGGCCGAGCTGCAGGCCTACGCCGCCCGCGTGGCCGGCGCGGTCGGCGCCATGATGAGCCTGCTGATGGAGACCCGCGCGCCGCAGGCCCTGGCCCGCGCCTGCGACCTGGGCGTGGCCATGCAGCTGTCGAACATCGCACGCGACGTGGGCGAGGACGCGGGCAACGGCCGGCTCTACCTGCCGCGTGACTGGCTGCGCGAGGCGGGCATCGATCCCGCGGCATGGCTCGCGAAGCCGCAGCCCGATCCACGCGTCGATGCCGTCGTGCTGCGCCTGCTGGCCGAGGCCGATCGGCTGTACGCGCAGGCCTCCGCGGGCGTCGGCTGCCTGCCGCTGGACTGCCGGCCCGGCATCAATGCCGCGCGGCTGCTCTATGCCGGCATCGGCCATGCGGTGCGCCGGGCCGGCGGCGATGGCGTGCGGCACCGGGCCCGGGTGCCGGGCTGGCGCAAGGCGGCCCTGATGGTCCGCGCCGGCCTGCAGCTGTGGCCCTCCGACGTCGCGCTGCAGGCACCCAGCCTGCCGGCCAACCAGCCGCTGCTCGATGCGGTGGCGGCCTCGGCCATGCCGCAGCGGCCGGGTCGCGCGGAATTCGTGATCGATCTGTTCGAGCGCCTGGCCCGCGACGAGCGCGCGGCGCGCCGGTGGCGCGGGCAGGGGCTCGTGCGAGGAGAGCTGGAATGAGCCTGATGGCGCTGGGCCTGAACCATGCCAGTGCACCGCTGGACCTGCG
>NZ_CAJYES010000219.1 GCF_913773995.1 uncultured Pseudacidovorax sp. | reverse complement strand
TCGGGCCGGCGCCGATGATGAGGATGCTCTTGATGTCTGTGCGCTTAGGCATTCACCGCCTCCGCCTTGTGTTTTTCGATGAGTGCCGTGAAGCGGTCGAAGAGGTAGCCGATGTCGTGCGGGCCGGGCGAGGCTTCCGGGTGCCCCTGGAAGCAGAAAGCCGGCTTGTCGGTGCGGGCCAGGCCCTGCAGCGTGTTGTCGAACAGGCTGATGTGCGTCGCCCGCAGGTTGGCGGGCAGCGTCTTCTCGTCCACGGCGAAGCCGTGGTTCTGGCTCGTGATGGAGACGCGGCCGGTGTCCAGATCCTTGACCGGATGGTTGCCGCCGTGGTGGCCGAACTTCATCTTGAAGGTCTTGGCCCCGGAGGCCAGGGCCATGATCTGGTGGCCGAGGCAGATGCCGAAGGTGGGGATGCCGGTCTCGATCAGCTCGCGCGCCGCGGCGATGGCGTAGTCGCAGGGCTCCGGATCGCCGGGGCCGTTGGCCAGGAAGACGCCATCGGGCTTGAGCTTCAGAACGTCCGCCGCGGGCGTCTGCGCCGGCACCACCGTGATGCGAGCGCCGCGCTGCGCCAGCATGCGCAGGATGTTCTTCTTGACTCCAAAGTCGAAGGCCACGACATGGAAACGCGGCGTGATCTGCACGCCGTAGCCGGCGCCCAGCTTCCACTCGGTCTGCGTCCACTCGTAGGTCTGGCGCGTAGAGACCACCTTGGCCAAATCCAGGCCGGCCATCGAAGGCGCGGCCTTGGCGGCGGCGATGGCGGCGTCGATGCGTTCCTGCGTGGGCGTCTCGCCGGCGGCCAGGCCGAGCATGGTGCCGTTCTGCGCGCCATGGGTGCGCAGGTGGCGGGTCAAGCGGCGGGTGTCGATGCCGGCAATGGCAACGGTGCCGTTGGCGGCGAGGTACTCGCTCAGGCTGCGCGTCCTGCGGAAGTTGGACGCCAGCAGCGGCAGATCCTTGATGATGAGCCCGGCGGCCTGGATCTTGTCGGCTTCGATGTCTTCCTCGTTGACGCCGTAGTTACCGATGTGCGGATACGTCAGCGTGACGATCTGCTGCAGATAGCTGGGGTCGGTGAGGATTTCCTGGTAGCCGGTGATGGCGGTGTTGAACACCACCTCGCCGACTGTGGTGCCGGGGGCACCGATCGATTTGCCGAGAAAGACCGTGCCGTCAGCGAGCGCCAGGATGGCGGGCGAAAAAGACCCTTGGAGGGACAAAAGCACTGGGTTCTCCGGATAAGACGGTCGCCCAAGGTTCGTGGCCGCGCTGGCTGCGAACGGTGCTAGGGAATTTTCTGGCGAAGAAAAGAATCGGGCGACGCTGTTTGCGAAAAGCCGCCTATTGTAGCCTCGCCGCCTCACCCTCGAGCCGGCTGGTGTATGCCGAGACGTCGAAGTCCGCCATCTCGCACCGGTTGCGCCCGGCCCGCTTGGCCCGATAGAGCGCCTGGTCGGCGCGCCGCAGGAGTTCGTGCGTCTGCAGCTTGGCGTTTTGCCGGGTGAGTGCCACGCCGAAGCTCGCGGTCACGGCCATCGTTCCATGCTCAGGGATCGAGAACGGCCGGCTCAGCGCGCTGCGCAGGTGCTCCGCCAGGGCCATGGCCTCTGCCGGTCGGGCCACCGCCTGGAACACGACGAACTCTTCGCCGCCGATGCGGGCCGTCTGATCGGGCCGGTGCAGCGTCGAGCGCAGGCGGTCGGCGAACTGCCGCAGCAACTGATCTCCCACTTCATGCCCGTGCTGGTCATTGATCTGCTTGAAGTGATCGATGTCGAACATGATCAGCGCCAGCATCTGCCCGCCACTCTCCGCGCCGGCCTGCAGGAGCCGTTGCTCGAAGGTGCGGCGGTTGGGCAGGCCGGTGAGGTGATCCGTGCCCGCAAGCACATGCAGGCGCGCAATCAGGGCGTCGCGTTCGCGACGCACATGGATCGAACGCTGCAGCAGCTCCTCCAGATGCCGCAGCGCGGCGAAGATGGTTCGCAGTTCGCGCGCATACCCGCCATGGCGCTGAGCGGGCGCCAGCGGGGTGAAGGCGGTGTCCTCCTGGGTCAGCCCGATCAGCCGGTGCACCGTGTCGAGCAAGGGCGAAAGCAGGCGCCGATTGAGCATCACGATGCCAATGGCCAGCAGCATCGCCAGCGACAGTGTGGCAGCGGCGACCCCCGCCAGCACCCACCAGGCCCGCTCGTGCAGACCGTTGAGGTGCCCCTGGGCGAGATGCGTCTCCAGGTCGCGAAGCGCGACGATCGTTCCCATGGTGGGCACGTAGGCCTCGGCGAACTCCGCCGGCGTGGGGCCGAGATGCTGAGCCATGCGCTCGAGGGTGGCGTCGAAATGGGCCATGCCATGCCCGAAGTACACGTCGACGACGCGGCCGAAAGCGCGAGCCTCTTCACCGGGAGCCGAGGTCGCCGGAATCGATGCCTGCAGCAGCTCGCTGAGCTGGCGGATGCGCCCGAGCAACTCGGCCACGCCCTGTCGTTCCGGGGGGGAAAGCTCGCGCTGCATGGCAAGAGCTACCGTCAATCTGGAGCCCAGGCGCCCCGCGTTCTCCCTCAGCAATGCGGCAAGCCGGGCCCTGACCACCGGCGCGGCGATCTCCGGTGCCAGCCGCTGCAGGTTCTGGCCGAGTTGATCGATCAACCGGAACTCGAGATCGGACACACCGATCATGCGTTCGATGACCAGCGCCATCTGGCCCGGGTCACGCTGCGCCAGCCGCTGCGTCAACAGCGCCTGTACCTGCACGCGGGCCTGCTGCAGCTCGCTTTCGATGGCGGCGAATTCGTAGGGGCCGAGCTGACAGGAGGCACACGCCGACGACGCCCTGCGCAAAGCCTCCAGCGAGACGTCCGTCTTGCGACGGGCTGCGTCCAGCGCCGGCGCGAATTGACCCGGACGCCCCAGGGCCGCGTTCATCGGCCCACGTTCGGCCGACACGTACTCGACCGCGCTCAAGGCGAGGCGGTACACCTGCAGTTGGTCTTCGATCTCGTGCACCGCACGCACGCGCTGGACCGACCAGGTGAACACAAGCGCGGCGAGCACGGCTGCAACCAGCAGCACGGCCGCCACCACCGCATTGACCAGCTGATTCAGCACCTGGGGCGCCGCACCGTTGCCACCGTGATGTTGCATGAACGAGCGCAAACATGAACCCCGTCGGCGCCGTTGCCAACCCGGTCAATGTTTTGACACGAAAGTTAACAATTTTGCACCATTGGAGCCGCCTTGCACAGGGCGCTGGAGTGACTCTTTCGAATGTGTTGCGTCGGCGCGCTGGCGGCGACCACGACCTGCCGACCAGGGCGTCAGGTCGCCGCCCCGAGCTTCAAGGCTGCGCTGGAATGAAGGCACACGGCCGCCGCCGCCGCGACGTTGAGTGACTCTTCGCCGCCAGGCTGCGCAATGCGGATACGCAGAGTGGCCATGGCATCGAGTTCTGCACCCAAGCCCTGCCCTTCGTGTCCCATCATCCAGGCGCAGGGCCACGGCAGGGGCGCCTGATGCAGCCAGAGGCCCTGATGGGAGCTGGTTGCCAGCAGCGGCACCCCCAGGTCGGCGACAACCGCGGTATCCACGCCTTCGACGAGTCGCAGGGCGAAATGCGCGCCCATGCCAGCCCGCATCACCTTGGGTGACCAGAGCGCCACCGTCCCCTTCAGCGCCAGGATCTGCGAGAACCCGAAGGCGGAGGCACTGCGCAGGATGGAGCCGACGTTTCCAGGATCCTGCAGGCGGTCGAGCACGACCGTGGCCAGTGCTGCCTGAACGGATGGCTGTTCAGGCATGTCCATCAGAAAACCCACCGGCGCGGGCGACTCCAGCCCGCTGGCCTCGGCCAGCAACGCATCCGGCACCACATAGACCTTGGACGACGCCTCGGCCAACTGCCAGGGCGCACGGAGCCAGAAGGAATCCGCGAACACTGCAGCCGCCGGCCGCATTCCCCGATCCAACGCCGCCCTGCAGAGGTGATCACCCTCCAGCCACACCCGTCCCAGACGGCGATAGCTGCCGCCGTCACGTGCGAGACGACGCAGATCCTTGAGCACCGGGTTGTCGCGCGAGCTGATGCGCACCGGCTCGGCCGCGCGCGAGGGCGAGCTTGCTGCCTCGGCTGGATGACGTCCGTCCTGCGGTGCGGCCGGCTCAGAGCTCATGGCGACAGACGCTCCAGCGGCGTGGACACCGTCACGGGCGCGGCGCTCTCGACCTGAACCACCACGGAAGGAACGCCCGCCACCCGCAGCGCCTCGGCCACCGGCGAGAACGACCGGCGATGGTGCACGCAGGCACCGTGCAGCCGCAGCGCCTCCAGATGCTCACGGGTGCCATAACCCTTGTGGGCCGCAAAGCCGTACTGGGGAAATTCGTCGTGCAACGCCATGCACAGCCGATCACGATGGACCTTGGCAAGGATCGACGCGGCTGAAATGGCCTTCACCCGTGCATCGCCCTTGACGATGGCTTCGGCAAGTACGTCGAGCGGCGGAAGCCGGTTGCCATCCACCAGCACCTTGGCAGGGCGAAGGCGCAAGCCCTGCACCGCACGGCGCATGGCCAGCATCGTCGCCTGGAGGATGTTGTGGGTGTCGATCTCATCGACCGAAGCGACGGCAATCGAGCAGCACAAGGCCTTGGCCAGGATCTCGTCGTGCAGCCTCTCACGCCGCAGCGGCGTGAGCACCTTGGAGTCGGCCAGGCCCTTGATGGGACGCAGGTCGTCCAGGATCACCGCCGCGGCGACCACCGGGCCGGCCAGGGGACCGCGCCCGGCCTCGTCCACGCCGGCAAGCAGGCCCGGGGCGTCCCAGGCCAGCGGCACCTGTTCAGGCTTGGAGGACTTTCTCGATCGCATCGGCACAGAGTGTGGGGGTGTCGCGCATCAGCTCCACATGAAGCTGTTCAAAACGGCTGCGCAATGCGGCAATCCGCTCGGGCGCATCGAGCCAGCCCAATATCGCGTCGGCGAGGGCCTGCGGCGTCGCGGCGTCCTGCAGGAGTTCCGGCACGACGAAGTCGCTGCACAGGATGTTCGGCAGTCCTACCCATGGCTGCAACTGCTGCCGGTGCATGAGGTGCCAGGACACACGATTCATGTTGTAGGCGATCACCATGGGCCGCTTGAACAGTGCCGCCTCCAGCGTGGCCGTACCGCTCGCGATCAGCGTGACATCGCAGGCGGCCAGCACCTGGTGAGAGCGGCCGTCGACCAGCTTGATGGCCCCCGCCATCTCGCTGGCCGCCAGCAAGGACTCGGCTTCGTCGCGCAGGCTCGGGATGATCGGCGCCACGAATTGAAGCTCGGGCCGGCTGCGTCGCATGCGGGCCGCAGCTGCGAAGAAGCGTGTGGCCAGGTAGCGCAGCTCCGAACGGCGGCTGCCGGGGAGGATGGCCACCACCGGCCGGCCTTCGTCGAGGCCCAACGCTCGGC
>NZ_CAJYES010000218.1 GCF_913773995.1 uncultured Pseudacidovorax sp. | reverse complement strand
CTCGTCGGCCACGGCATCCACCGTGCGGCCGTTCTGCGGGCTGTGGGGCAAGGCCACCATGGGCACCAGCTCGGTCGCGTCGAAGTCGTGGTCGATGCAGGCGGCGCCTTCGTCGGTCTGCCAGCGGGCGAGTTCCTCGTCGCTCACCGTCACGCCGACCTCGCGCAGCCAGGCGGCTGTGGTGGCATCGGGCGCCACCAGGCCGGCCTGCGCGCCAAGTTCGGCACTGAGGTTGGACAGCGTCATGCGCTCGGCCATGGACAGGCCGCGCACCGTGTCGCCCGCGAACTCCACCGCCTGGTAGTCGCCACCGTTCATGCCCAGGCGGCCGATCATGTGCAGCATCATGTCCTTGGCGCACACGCAGTCGGCCAGGCGGCCCTGCCAGCGCATGCGCAGCGTGCGCGGCACCTTGACCCAGATCTCGCCCGTGACCACCACGCCCAGCATCTCGGTGCTGCCGATGCCGAACATGTAGCTGCCGAAGGCGCCGCCGGTGGGCGAATGGGAATCGCCGCCGACGCAGAACAGGCCGGGGCGCAGGTGCCCCTTCTGCGGCAGCACCACATGGCAGATGCCCTGGCTGTCGTGCACATGCGGCAGGCCCTGCTCGGCCGCCCAGTCGCGCGCGATGCGCACGATGCGCCGCGCGTCGTCGTCGGCCTCGGGCACGAAGTGGTCCATCACCAGCACCACGCGCGACGGATCCCAGATGCGCGCGCCCAGCTCCTCCAGCATGGGCTTGAGCCGCCGCGGGCCGGAGGAGTCGTGGAACATGGCCAGGTCCACGCGGCAGTTGACGATCTCGCCTTCGCGCACGGTGGGCACGCCCGCGGCTTGCGCGATGAGCTTCTGCGCCAGGGTCTGGGGGGTACTCATGTCAGACCCCCAGGTAGGCGCGGCGCAGGGCGTCGGAGTTCAGCAACTCTTCCGGACGACCCGAGAAGCGCATGCTGCCGTTCTCGATCACGTAGGCGCGGTCGGCCATCTCCAGCGCCTGGCCCACGTTCTGCTCCACCAGCAGGATGGCCAGGCCCTCGCCGCGCAGGCGGCCGATGAGGGCGAACATCTCCTCCACCAGCAGCGGCGACAGGCCGAGCGAGGGCTCGTCCAGGATCAGCAGCTCGGGCTCGGCCATCAGGCCGCGGCCGATGGCCAGCATCTGCTGCTCGCCACCGCTCATGGTGCCGGCCAACTGGGCGGTGCGCTCCTTGAGCCGCGGGAAGATGCCGAACACCTTCTCCAGGTTCTGCGCGCGGCGCGCCCGGGCGCGGGTGAAGGAGCCCAGCTCCAGGTTCTCCATCACGCTCAGGTTGGGGAAGATCTTGCGGCCCTCGGGCACCTGGATCAGGCCCGCACGCACCACCTCGCGGTAATGCGCGCCGCCCAGCTCCACGCCGTTGAAGCGCACCGAGCCCGACCAGGGCTTCACCAGGCCGCACAGCGTGTGGTTGAAGGTGGTCTTGCCGGCGCCGTTGCTGCCCAGCAGGGCCACCATCTCGCCGCGGGCGACCTGCAGGTCCACGCCACGCAGCACCTCGATGCGGCCATAGCCGCCGCGCAGGCCGCGCACGTCGAGCAGGGTCTCCGCGGCGGTCGTGCCCGCGTCGCGCAGGACCTGCGTATTGATCGCTTGTGCACTCATGCCTGCACCTCCGCTTGCGCCGTCATGCCGCGCTGCAGGCGGGCGGCCGTGCCGTGGCCCAGGTAGGCCTCGACCACCTTCGGGTCGCGGGTGACGGCCTGCGGCGGGCCCTCGGCGATCAGCTCGCCCTGGGCCAGCACCCACACATGCTCGGCCAGGTTCATCACGGCCTGCATCACATGCTCGATCATGAGGACGGTGACGCCCTCCTCGCGGATGGCGCGCACCACGGGCAGCATCTCGGCGATCTCCTGCGGATTGAGGCCGGCCAGCACTTCGTCGAGCAGCAGCAGCCGCGGCCGCGTGGCCAGGGCCCGCGCCAGCTCCAGCCGCTTGCGGCCGGCCACGGTGAGGTCGGAAGCCGGCTTGTCCAGCTGCGGCCCCAGGCCGACGCGCTCGGCCACGGCCGTGGCGGCGGCCAGGGCCTCGCGCCGGTTGGCATGGTGCAGGTGGGCACCCACCGCGATGTTCTCGCGCACGGTCTGGGCCGCGAAGGGCTGCACGATCTGGAAGGTGCGGCCCATGCCCATGCGGGCATTGAGGTGCGGCGCCTGGCCGGTGATGTCGCGACCGCCCAGACGCACCCGGCCGGTGTCCGGACGCTGGAAGCCCGACATCAGCGAGAACAGCGTGGTCTTGCCGGCACCGTTGGGGCCGATCAGCGCGGTGAGCGAGCCCGCGGGCACCGCCAGCGACACCTCGCGCACGGCGCGCAGGCCACCGAAGGTCTTGGAGACGCCTTCGACTTCGAGCAGATGATCAACCACCGCGGCCTCCCTTCCAGAGCCGGCGCACGTTCTGCCCGACGCCGGCGATGCCGCGCGGCAGGAACATCACGATCAGCACCAGCACGCAGCCATAGATGACCATGTTGATGCCCGGCAGCTCGCCGAACAGGTTGCGCGTCAGGTCGGCCAGCACATGCAGCGCAAAGGCCCCCAGCAGCGGGCCCCACACCGTGCCCATGCCGCCCACGATGGCCGCCACCAGCGCCTCCACCGACGCAGAGGAGCCGAAGGCGATGCCCGGGTCGATGTACTGGAACACCTGCACATAGAAGGCACCTGCCAGGCCCATGAAGCCGCCCGACAGTACGATGGCGCCGAGCTTGACGCGCAGCGGGTCGACCCCGGCCGCGCGGGCCGCGTCCTCGTTGTCGCGCACGGCCTGCAGGTAGGCGCCGAAGCGCGAGTGGCGCAGCCAGGCACTGACCAGCAGGGCCGCCACCACCATGGCGAGGATCACGTAGAGGTAGCCGGCCCGGGAGCCGAACTGCAGGTTGGCCACCGATTCGCGCAGCGGCACCATCAGGCCGACGCCGGCTCCGGTGAAGGGCAGCGACAGCGCCAGGATGCGGCACACCTCCGCGAAGGCCAGCGTGACCAGCGCGAAGTAAGAGCCCTTGAGGCCGTAGCGGAAGCTCAGCGCCCCCACCACCAGGCCGACCAGCGCGGCGACGCCCGCCGCGGCCACCAGCGCCACCCAGGGGTTGAGGCCCCACTGCAGCTGCGCGATGGCCTGCACATAGGCGCCGAAGCCGAAGAACAGCGCATGGCCGAAGGAGAACTGCCCGCCGAAGCCGCCCAGGATGTTCCAGGCCTGCGCCAGCAGCCCGGCATACAGCGCCATCATGACGAAGTTGAGCCAGACCCCCGAGGTGGTGACGAGCGGAATGGCGCCCACCACGAGGGCGAACACCACGATGAAGAGAACCGATTTCATGCCTTGCTTCCGAAGAGGCCCTGGGGACGGAACAGCAGCACCGCGATGAAGATGAGGAAGATGCCGATCTGACCCAGCGACTCGCCCAGGAAGAGGCCGCCCAGCGACTCGACCACGCCGATCAGCAGCCCGCCCACCAATGCCCCGGCGAAGCTGCCCATGCCGCCCAGCACCACGATGGTGAAGGCCACCAGCACGAAGCCGCCGCCCACCTGCGGGTTGACGTAGTAGGCCGGCAGCAGGAAGCAGGCGGCCGCGCCCAGGCAGGCCAGGCCGATGCCGAAGCTCATCGCGTAGACATGGTCGACGTCGATGCCCATGAGCCGCGCGCCCTGCTTCTCCTTGGCCACGGCACGGATCGCGCGGCCCAGGTCGGTGGCCTTGACGATCCACAGCAGCACGGCCGCCCCGGCCAGCGCACCGCCGAAGGCGATGAGCTTGGGCAGCGCGATGAAGGCCGGCCCGATCTGCAGCGTCGTCAGCGTGTAGGGCGTGTCGATGGTGCGCGTGTCGGAGCGGAAGAACAGCAGCGCCAGGTTCTCCATCACGATCGACAGGCCCAGCGTGACCAGCAGGATGTTCTCGTCCTTGCCGTGGCTGGCGCGGTTGATGATGCCGCGCTGCAATGCGTAGCCCAGCGCGAACATGCCCGCCACCACCAGCGGCAGCGCCAGGTAGGGGTCGATGCCGAACTGCGCGCGCAGCCAGTAGACGGCATAGAGCGCCAGCATCAGCGATGCGCCGTGCGCGAAGTTGATGATGTGCAGCACGCCGTAGATCAGCGTGAGCCCCAGGGCGATGAGGGCGTACACCGCCCCGGTGGTGAGTCCGTTCAGCACGGACGGCACCACGATCGACAGATCGAACATGGAAAAAGAGCCTGGTGGTGCCGTTCAGGCCTTGAGCGGGAACAGGGGCTCGGCCTCGCGGTATTCGCGCGGGATGATGACCTTGATGTCCTTGTTGATGACCTGCGTCATCAGCGGGCGGCCGCCCTGGTTCTGGCCATTGACGAACTTGGTCGGACCGTAGGGCATGAAGTGGTCGGAGAAGGTGCTCTTCTCCAGCGCGTCGATCAGCGCCGTGCGCTCGCTGGACCTGGCCCGCTCCAGCGCATCGGCCAGCAGCATCATGCTGGTGTAGGTCATGAACAGCTCATAGCTGAAGAAGAGCTTCTGGGCCTCGGCCCGCTTCTTCAGCGCCTGGGCGCGCGCGTCCTTGGGGTTGAACCAGTGGTTGCAGTCGATGATGCCGTGCGAGGCATCGGGAAACTCCTGCACGAACTTGTAGCTCGACGCCGCGCCGCCCAGCACCGAGTAGATCGCCTTGGGCACCACGCGCTGCTGCTGCATGGTGCGCACCAGCAGTGCGTATTCGTTGTAGTAATTGGCCGGGATCACGATGTCCGGGTTGACGGACTTGATGCGCAGCACAATGTTGTTGAAGTCGCGCGTGGGGTTGGCGTGCTTGATGACTTCCTTCACCTCGAAGCCATAGCCCGGCAGTTCGCGCGACAGCAGGTTGGCCGTGCCGGTGCCGAAGAGCGACTCCTCGTGGATGATCATCACGGTCTTGGCCGGCTTGCCCGCCACGCTGTTGAGCACGTGCAGGTTGGACATCGCCAGGTCGGTCACGGCCTTGTAGCCGGGGCCGAAGCGGAAGGTGTTCTTCAGGCCGCGCTCGACGATCTGGTCGGCCACGCCCACGTCCACGATGTGCGGCAGGCTGTACTTGGCGGCGGCCTGCGTGGTGGCCAGGCAGATGGCCGAGGCGAAGGCGCCGACCACGGCCGACACGCCGGCCTCGTTCATCTTCTCCACCTCGGCCGCGCCGGCCTGCGGCTGCGACTGGGCATCGCCCAGCAGGGCCTCAATGCGCGCACCGCCGAGCGACTTGATGCCACCGGCCTTGTTGATGTCCTCGATGGCCATGAGCGCGCCGGCCCGGCACTGCTGGCCCGAATAGGCGAGCGCCCCGGTGACCGGGTGCAGCACGCCGACCTTGATGCTGCGCGGCTGGGCGCCGCCGATGGTCGGCAGGGCCAGCGCGGAGGCGGCGGCGGCCGACTGGGCGATGAACTGGCGACGGTTGCGGGTGGGCTGGGTCACGGCGAACTCCTTCGTGGGTCGATGTCAGGAAAAGCGGGCGGAAGCGTCCTTGCTGACCCACACCTTGGCGTCGATGTCGCCAACGCGGGACAGCTCCATCTGGTACTCGTAGCGGTCGGGCCGGTACAGGCCGTGCAGCCACTGCACGGGCCGGTCGTCCACGTCGTAGATGAGGCGGCGCACGGCCAGCAGCGCCGTACCCACCGACACATCGAGGTGCTCGGCCATGTGGGCGTCGGCCAGGCGGGCCGAGATGCTCTGGTGGGCCCGGCCCACGCGCACGCCCGACTCCTCCAGCAGCAGCAGGATGGGCTTGCGCGCCAGCTCGCGGCGGCCGAAGCCCTGCGCCAGCGCCTGGGGCACGTAGGTGGTGATCAGCGACAGCGGCCCCTCACGCGTGCTGCGCACCCGCACCGCCTTCTGGACCTCGGCCCCGACCGGGATGGCCAGTGCCTGCGCCACCGATTCGGAGGCGGTGATGCCCGCCACCTCCAGCACCTTCACCGAGGTCTTCAGGCCCATGGCGACGAGGTTCTCGAGCAGGCCGGTGAGCGGCGTGCGGTCGGGTGCGGCGACGGAGGCATTGGCCGTGGTGGGCCGGGTGCCGCGGCCGGGCTCACGCTTGATCAAACCCTCGTCGGACAGGCGCTCCAGCGCCTTGCGCACCGTGACGCGGGAGACCTCGAACTGCTCCATCAAGGCATGCTCGCCCGGCAGCCCCGCCTCGAAGGCGCCCTCCTCCAGCTGCTGCCGGAGCACGAGGTAGATGCGGTGGTACTTGGGAAGCGGCAGCGCCGAGGACATGGAAAAAGATCGTAGGAGCCGTTTTATTGTTCTGTCAATAAGACATTTCAAGGCGGAGATCGACCTGGTACACGTCGTGCTCGGGCCCTGGTCACCGCCGGCAATTGCGACTGCATGCAGGAGTCGTGCCTGAATGCCTGCCGCTGCGCGCCGGGTCCGCTTCGCCTCCGTCCCCTGCGCCGGCTGGGCGCTGACGAACCGCAGAGCCCATCTGTTGCTGTGCGACTTCAGCCTGCCCGTGCCGGCCGCGAAGGCGTGGTCGTTCAGAGACCGAGGCGCAGTCGGCGGCGTTGGCCTGATGGGCCACGGTCCGCTTGGCCGATAAGGGCTCGACCTGCCCTGCCCAGTTGCCAGGGAGCGAACGGCAGCGCGTGCTTGCCTTGGAGATCCACTTGCACGCGCGATGCGCGCCTCACACGCCTGCGCGCCCGTGTGTACCGACGCCTCCATGGCATATGACGCCACAGACCTCGCCTGACAGTCTTGCCGCCCTCCCGCAGTGGTCAATCCGCCCCCTTTTCGCCAGTGCGCACGCGCATAAGCAGCATGAGCCCGCGCTGCCAGCCGGACACCGCCCCTCGAAGGATCTCCTCACCTCTCGCGCATTGCGCGGCCATGGCGCGGGATCGGGCGGACGCGGCGCGGGCGAAACACCGCGCGCCCCAGAAGAGGCCGGCTCGACGAATCGCCATGCCGATTCGGGCTAACGCTCGACCACCGAGGGTGGAACCATGACGGCACCAGGCACAGGGGTGCCTGCCTCCCATCGTCCAGAGACTCACCCGAGGTATGTTGTGACCGACATCGAAACCGCTCTCGAAGCCCTGCACTTCTCCGACGCACCGAAGATGGTGGCGGGGCCCTTCCCCGGACCGCGCGCCGCCGAGGCCCTGGCGCTGTCGGCGCGCACCGAATCCATGGCGCGCGGCGGCGGACGCATGCCGGTGGTGATGGACCGCGCCTTAGGCGCCACCTTCAAGGACCCGGACGGCAACACCTTCGTCGACCTGTCCGCCGGCGTCGGCGTCAGCAGCGTGGGCCGCTGCCATCCCAAGGTGCAGGCCGCCATCCGCGAGCAGTCGCAGCATCTCATGCATGCCATGGAGGTCAACAGCACCCGGCGCACCGAGCTGGCCGCCCGGCTGTCGGCGCTGATGCCCGACGGTCTGCGCAACGACTGCATCACCTTCTTCGCACAGAGCGGCAGCGATGCGCTGGAGGCGGCGGTGAAGTTTGCACGGCGCGTCACGGGCCGCCACCAGATCATCGCCTTCCATGGCGGCTACCACGGCGTGTGGCACGCGTCGAACGCGCTGACCACCGGCACCGCCTACCGCAAGGGCTACGGTCCCTTCATGGGCGGCGTGATCCATGCCCCCTACCCTTACGCCTACCGCTTCCCCTTCGACACCACGCACAAGCCCGCCGAGCAGATCGCGGGCGAGTATGTGGACTACCTGCTGAACACGCCCTACACCGCCGCCGACGACGTCGCTGCGGTGATCGTGGAGCCGGTCCAGGGCGAAGGCGGCTATGTGCCGCCCGCCCCCGAGTTCCTGCAGCGGCTGCGCGCCGCCTGCGACCGCAGCGGCACCCTGCTGATCGTCGACGAGGTGCAATGCGGCGCCGGCCGCACGGGCCGCATGTGGGCGGTGGAGCATGCGGGCGTGAAGCCCGACATGCTGACCTTCGGCAAGGGCATCGGCGGCGACGTGCCCATGGCCGGCATCGCCATGCGCACCGAACTGGCGGCGCGCATTCCCGATGGTTCGGTGCCCAACACCTTCGCGGCCAACTCGCTGTCCGCGGCCGTGGCCCTGACCAACCTGGAGATCCTGCACGACCCGGAACTGGGGCTCATGGACCGCGCCGCGGTGCTGGGCGAGGAGGTGCAGGACCGGGTGCGCGCTCTCGGCAGCCCCTGGGTGGGCGAGGTGCGCGGCAAGGGCCTGATGATCGGCATCGAGCTGGTGGCCGACCGGGCCACCAAGGCCCCGCTGCCGCCCGAGAAGATCGGCCAGCTCATGGAGTACGTGCTCTCGCACGGCGTGCTGATGGTGCCCTGCGGCCGCTACGGCAACGTGATGCGGGTGATGCCCTCGCTGACCATCTCGCGGGCGCTGCTGCACCGCGCGCTGGACGTGTTCGGCGACGCCCTCGCCTCGCTCTGAGCGCGCCGCAGCGCGCGGCCCGCGCCGCCCGGCCGCTACTGCTGGGCGATGCGGGCCGTGAGTTCGGCGGCCGCCGTGGTCACCAGGTTGCAGAGGTAGCTTTCCTGGAAAGCCCGGAAGCGCTCGTTGCGGCCCACCAGCGTCATGCTGCCGAGCACGCGCTGCTTCTCGTCGAAGATGGGCGCGGCCACGCCGGTGCGACCCGGGTGCAGTTCGCTTTCGCTGATGCAATAGCCCTGCTTGCGGATCGCGAGCAGACCCTTGGAGAAGGCCTTCCATTCCAGGCCCTGCGCCTGCGCCTCGGGCGTGCTGGCATGGGCATCGAAGATGCGGCGGATCTGCCGCGGCAGGAGGTAGGCCAGCACCACGCGCGAGGTCGCGCTGTGGAACAGGTCGATGGGCCGTCCGCGGCCACCGCCCGCCGGGCCCGGGTCGGGGCCACGCCGGATCAGCACGTTGACCACCGCATCGCCGTACCACTCGCTGATCATGGCGTCCAGGCCGGTCTCGGCCACCAGCTTCTCGACCAGGTCGCGGCTGCGCACCAGCACCGGGTCGTAGTCGGTCATCTGGTGCTCCAGCGCGATGATGCGCGGGCCCAGCGCATAGCCGCGCGGCAGCCGTACCAGCAGGCCGGCATCGCCCAATTCGCGCAGGTAGCGGTAGGCGCTGGCCGGGGTGTAGCCGAGCTGCTGGCAGATGATCTCGACGTCGATGACCGGCTGGTCGGGCCGGAAGAGGTCGAGGACATCGAGCATGCGACGGAGGCTGTTCATCGTCGGGTCGGAAAGCGGTCGTGAAACAAGAGATCGGTCGGGCGCCGCGCCGGGCGGCCGCAACCCGGGATTGTCGGGCACCCTTTGCAGCCGGGCCGCTCCAATCGCCACCTTCCAACCATCGAGGCATTCGCATGCGACAACACCGGGCCGAGGCCCCGCTTCTTCATCCCCTGGACACCGACCGGCTCGTGCTGCGCCGATTTCGCGCCGACGACGCCGAGCCGCTCTTCGACTACCTGCATGCGCCCACCGCCCGCTGCTTCCTGTCGCTGGCCCTGCCCGACCTCGACGCCGCGCGGGCCGAGGCCACGCGGCGCGGCGCCGAGGACGACGAACACGTAGCCGTCTGCCTCAAGACCACGGGCCAGCTCATCGGCGACCTGTTCGCCATGCAGGAAGACGACACCTGGTCGGTCGGCTGGAACCTCAACCCGCGCTTCGGCGGCCAGGGCTACGCGGTCGAGGCGGCGACGGCGCTGTTCGACCACCTCTTCGCTGCGCGCGGAGCGCGGCGGCTCTATGCCTACGTCGAGGACCACAACCGCGCCTCGCGACGTCTGTGCCAAAAGCTGGGCATGCGCGAGGAAGGGCTGTTCCTGGAGTTCATCTCGTTCATCGCCGACGGCCAGGGCCGTCCGGTCTACGAGAACACGCTGCAATACGCCATCCTGCGCAAGGAGTGGCGCGGCGGGCCGCTGGCCTGAGCACGTCCTCAGGCGCGGTCCTGGCCCAGGCCGGCAAAGCGCTTCGGATCGCGCCGCGCCAGCCGCGATGCGGCCAGCCAGCCCGCCAGGGCGGCTGCGGGCACCGTGAGCACCAGCGCCAGCGAGATGCCCCGGCTGGCGCCCGTGAGCACGTGGAAGTTGGCCACCGCCAGCACGAGCACCGCGGCCAGGCCCGCGCAGGCCAGCATCGGCAGCACGCGGATGCGCAGCCTGCCATGGCCGTGCGCGTCGGCGTGGAAGAAGCGCACCACCGCCACCGCCGTCGCGATCATCAGCACCAGCAGGCACAGCGTGGCCAGATTGCTCAGCCAGGCGAACTGCGTGAGCACCGGATCGGCCCCCATGAGCGCGAACAGCCCGACCGCCACCGCGCTCAGCACCGTCTGCAGCACCGAGGCCACGTGCGGGCTGCGGTGGCGCACGTGGGTCCAGCCCAGGCGGGCCGGCAGCAGGCCCTCGCGGCCCATGGCGTAGAAGTAGCGCGCGCTGGAATTGTGGAAGGCGATCAGCCCGGCATAGATGCTCGCGATGAACATCAGCCGCAGCAGCAGCGTGAAGCCGTGGCCGGCGTAGGTGTCCGACAGCAGGTAGAGCAGGTTCGTCGGGTCGGCCAGTGCGGCGATGGTGGCCACCACACGGTCGCTGCCTGCACCGAGCACCAGGCACCACAGCGAGAAGGAATAGAAGCCGCCCACCAACAGCAGCGCCGCATAGGTGGCGATGGGAATGCTGCGCTTCGGATCCTTGGCCTCTTCGCTGTAGATGGTGGTGGCCTCGAAGCCGATGAAGGCCGCGAAACAGAAGAGCAGCCCGATGAAGGGATTGCCGCTGGTGAAGGCCGCGGGCGAGAAGGAGTGCGCGTCGATGCCGCGCGCACCGCCGTGGCCCAGGATCAGCACGTCCAGCGTCAGCACCACCAGGTACTCGGCCACCACGAACACGGCGAGCACACGCGCCGAGAAGTCGATCTGCCGGTAGCCGAAGACCGCGACGCTGGCCATGGCGGCGAAGGCGCAGCACCACCAGGGCACGGCCCACCCGAACTGCGCCTGGAGCGCCTCGGCAGCCACGGCGCCCAGCAGGCCGTAGAGCCCGAACTGCAGCGTGACATAACCGAACACCGCCACCATGGCGGACGCGCCGCCGGCCCGCCCGCCGAGCCCCCGGGCCACCATGGCATAGAAGCCGCCGGCGCTCGTCACGCAGGTGGCCATGGCGGTATAGCCGGCCGCGAACATCAGCAGCAGCCCCAGCGCCACCAGCACCAGCACGGGCGTTCCCGCCCCGTTGCCGAGCAACATGCCGATGGGAAAGCCGCCGGCCACCACACTGAGCGGACTGGCGGCGGAGATGACCAGCAGGGTGATGAAGCCCGCGCTCAACGTGCCGCGGCGCAGGCCGGTGGCATGGGCAGGGGCCGTGTCGTGGGCAGGCGTCGTCGCAGAGGTGAGCGCTTCCATGGTGCGTCGGTCGGGTTGCGTGAAGAAGCACGCAGAAGTGCGGGAACAAGACCGGTGAGCGGGGCGCCGGCCGCGGAAGCGTCCAGTCTAGGAAGGGCGGGCCTGGCCGCGGTATCCCGGATCGGCAATCCGCCGGGCCGCCGTACCGGTGGGCGCTCGACGCTTCTCAGGCGTCGTGACCCCAGCGCGCCGCGCGCGGCGTCTGCGACGGCAGTTCGCCGAACAGGGCCTGGTATTCGGCGGCGAAGTGGCTCAGGTGGAAGAAGCCCCACTGCGCCGCCGCGTCGCCCACGCTCAGGTCGCAGGCGCGGCTCGCCGTCAGGGCCCGGCGCACGCCGTTGAGCCGCACCGAGCGCAGGTAGTGCAGCGGCGTGGTGTCGGCCACGGCGCGGAAGCTGTTCTGCACCGTGCGGCGGCTGACCTGCAGGCGCTCGCACAGGTCCATCACGGTCGGGGCGGTCACGGTGTCGGCCATGGCCAGGCGGTGGCATTTCTCGACGATGAAGTCCTGCGTGGAGCTGGCGCTGCGCTGGCGGCGGTCGCAGCCCGGGTCCAGCACCAGCCGCAGCAGCTCGTCCAGCATGGCCTGTTCCAGTTCGTCCTGGCGGGCGGGCGTGCCGCTGAGCTCGTCGTTGGCCAGTGCCTCGCAGAACATGGCGAGCAGCCGCTGCCGGCATTCGGCGAAGCGCGGCGCCGGCACCTTGATGACAGGCTGGCGCAGCAGCTGTGCCACCTCGTCGGCGCAGGGCGTGTCCCGCAGCGCGGTGTCGAAGAAGTCCCGGTCGAAGGTCACCGACAGCATGTCCATGCCGGTGGGCATATGGAACATGAATTCCTCGCCGCCACGCAGGAAGAACAGGCTGTGGGCGTCCGCATCGCGGCCCTGCATGCGCACGCTGCCCGGCACCGCGATGGGCACCGCGAAGCACACGCGCCCGGCCGGCGCCTCGCCCTGCTGCACCACGCGCTGGTTGATGCGCTCGCGAAACACGTGGCAGCGCTCGCTGGACAACTGCTGCAGCGAACTGTCCAGTGCCCCGGCCGTCAGTTGGCTGTAGAGCTGGCGCCATTGCGTCACCGACGCAGCATGGGCATGCAGGTCCTGGAAATGGTGGATGCTTCGGTTCATGGCGCAGGCCTTTGCTCGGTACGTGTCTGATCGACCAATCTTTGTTGCTGTTTTTGCGCAAGGCAAAAATTCTGCATTCGACGCATACGGTGCCGCACCCGGGAAACCCCCTGCCGTCAGGACCGAGCTCCAGAAGAGCCTGATCAGGGAGCGCTCAGCTTCGCCGACGGAAAAGCACTACGTTGCGAAATTTCATCCAAGCAACAATCGTGCAAACCGGGGCAAGGCCGGCGAGCACCGCGCCGGTGCAGGTGCGGCAAGGCGTGCTTGCTGATTTGGGCTAACGCCGTCGGCCAGGGCCATCCACACTCCGGCCGCCCGAACACCGGCAGACCACCATGACCCAGACCCTGAACCATTTCATTGAAGGCGCGCATACCGAAGCGTCCGACGGCGGGCGCCTGCGCCTCGTCAGCCCCATCGACGAGCAGGCCTGCGGCAGCGCCGCCAGCGGCACCGCCGAGGACGTGGACCGCGCCGTCACCGCCGCGCATGCGCAGCTGGAGGGCGGCGCCTGGAGCCGTCTCGACGGCAGCCAGCGCGCCCGGCTGCTGCTGCGCCTGGCGGACCTGGTGGAGCGCGACACCGCGCTGCTCGCCGACATGGACGCCCATGCCATCGGCCGCTCGCCCATGGAGCCGCGCATGATGGACGTGCCCAACGCGGTGGCGAACCTGCGCGCCGCCGCCGGCTGGACCAATCAGCTCGAAGGCCGCACCGTGCCCACCGCGGGTTACATGGGCACGCCCACGCTCTCCTACACGCTGCGCGAGCCGGTCGGCGTGGTGGCGGCCATCGTGCCGTGGAACTCGCCGCTGATGATCACCGTGTGGAAGCTGGCCGGCCTGCTGGCCGCCGGCTGCACGGTGGTCGTCAAGCCGGCCGAGGAGACGCCCCACTCCGCCCTGCGCCTGGCCCAGCTGGCGCAGGAGGCCGGCTTCCCCGATGGCGTGATCAACGTCGTGACAGGCTTCGGCGACGTGGTCGGCCGTGCCCTGTGCGAGCACCCGCTGGTGGCCAAGATCAGCTTCACCGGCAGCCCCGAGGCCGGCCGGGCCATCCAGCGCATTGCCGCACCGCTTTTCAAGCGGGTCACGCTGGAGCTGGGCGGCAAGAGCCCGCAGATCGTGTTCGACGACGCCTCCTTCGAGGGCGCCCTGCGCGGCTGCGCGCTGGGCCTGTTCGTCAACCAGGGCCAGGTGTGCGCGGCGGGCTCGCGCATCCTGGTACAGCGTTCGCTCGCCCAGCCCTTCGCACAGGCACTGGCCGACGCGGCCCGCGCCATCACGGTGGGCGATCCGCGCCAGCCGGGCGTGCAGATGGGGCCGGTGGCCAAGAAGGCGCAGTTCGAGCGGGTCAACCGCTACATCCAGACCGGCCTGGACGAAGGCGCCCAGCTGCTGGCCGGCGGCGTGTCGCGGCCCGAGAAGGGCTGGTTCGTGCAGCCCACCATCTTTGCCGGTGCCACCAACCGCATGACCATCGCCCGCGAGGAGATCTTCGGCCCCGTCGGCACGGTGATCCCCTTCGACACCGAAGACGAGGCCGTCGCCCTGGCCAACGACTCCGCCTACGGCCTGGCGGCGACCGTCTGGACGGGCCAGCTGGCCCGCGCGCATCGCGTGGCGGCACGCCTCAAGGCCGGCGCAGTCGGCGTCAACTGCTGGAGCCCGCTGGATGCCAACCTGCCCTGGGGCGGCCTGAAGACCAGCGGCATCGGCCGCGAGGGCGGCCTGCCGGGGGCACTGGCGTACACCGAGGAGAAGGTGGTCACCGTACTGCTGCCGGGCTGATCCGGCGGCGGCGTCCACGAGGGAGCTTCACATGGCCTGGCGCAACACCATCGATGCCTGGGGGCGTGCCTCCATGCTCTTCCACTGGGCCACCGCGGCGGCCTTCATCACGGCCTACGTGGTCGTGTACTACGTGATCTGGTTCGTCGATCCGCAGACCAGCATCAAGCCGGCGCTGTTCGGCACGGTGCCCGATGCCGACCGGGTCGTGCCGCTGCTCAACATCCACTGGGTGCTGGGCCTGGGCATCGGCTTTCTCACGCTGCCGCGGCTGGCGTGGCGGCTCGCCTTCGGCGCGCCGCGGCACGTGCCGGGCTCGCGCCTGGAGCACCGCTCGGCCGACGTCGCCCACTGGGCGCTCTACGCCATCCTGCTGCTGATGCCGCTGTCGGGCTACATGACCACCTACGACCCGACGGACTTCGGCCTGTTCGTCGTCCCGGCCTGCCGCGACACCGCCTTCGCAGGCTGGATCCGCGGCGTCTTCGGCCTGTCCGTGACCGGGCTGGAAGACGTGGCCTGGGCCGTGCACAGCTTCATCGGTGCCTGGCTGGCCTGGCCGCTGGTGCTGGTGCATGTGAGCGCCGCCCTGGTGCACCACTTCGTGCGCAAGGACGCGGTCCTGCGGCGCATGCTGCCGCAGTAGAAGAAGCACCCCCAAGCCGCTTCAACGCTCGGGGCGGCCGCCAGAGGCGGCTGCTCTTCGGGCACGTCCAAGCCTGCACTGGCAGGCTTGGAGCCGCGGCCCTCAGCCCCTCTCTGTCGCCTTCGGCTTGGGGGGCGCACCCTACGGCCTGGCAAAGCCAGTTCCGTGGGTGCCCTGGCTTGGCCTGCTCCGCGGCCACTCGATTTTGGAGTTGAGCCGGTCTCACGCCGTGCGGGTGGCGCGTGGCGCCTTCGACCACTGACGTGGCGAGCGCGTCAGGCCCGATCTCTCTGCCGCTGGGTCGGCAGGCGCAGATTCCCCGCCCGCTTCAAAGCTTGCCGATCTCGGATAACGCCCTGCTCCGGCTGGCCCCGACAGTCACGTCACCCCACTCCTGCTTGGCAAAAGCGGGAGACGGCGCCCCCAAGGTGCCGCGGGACCGCACGCACCACTCCGTTCATTCCTCACGTTCCAGGAGCCCCCATGGCCCAGCCTTCTGCCCGTTCATTTCGCCCCGGCCGCCTCACGCTGGCGGCGGCCCTCGTCGCCGGCCTGCTGTCGCCGGGCTTGACGGCCCTGGCCGCACCCGATGCCAGCCAGCTGGACAAGCTCACGCCCTCCGGCGCCCAGCGCGAGGGCAACGCCGACGGCAGCATTCCCGCCTGGCAGGGCGCCGAGGCACCCCTGCCCGGCTGGGAGTGGGGCAAGCTGCGCCGGGACTACTGGAAGCACAAGGACGAGAAGCCCCTGTTCACCATCGACGCCGCCAACGTCGACAAGTACGCCGACAAGCTGTCGGCCGGTCAGGTGGCCATGCTCAAGCAGCGCAAGGACTACCGCATGGAGGTCTATCCGTCGCACCGCAGCTGCGGCGTTCCCGACTTCGTGGCCGCCAACACGCGCAGGAACCTGGGCACCGCCCGCCTCAACGACGACGGCTGGAGCCTCAAGGAGGCCACGGTGCCGGGCTATCCCTTCCCCATCCCGGCCAGCGGCGTGGAGGCGATGTGGAACTCCAAGATGCGCTACCGCGGCGTGGGCGTGGACTACAAGGGCACCATCACCGCCGTGTCGCCGCGCCGTGGCAGCACCGAATGGATCCGCGCCGATTCGGAGCAGACCGTGTTCATTCCCACCGGCGCCAAGGGCTCTCAGCCGCTCTCCTCGCTGCCGCCGGTGGAGTTCTACGTGTACTTCGGCTACACGGCGCCCGCCGCGCTCGCCGGCCAGGCCCTGGCCATCACCCAGTACCTGAACCAGGCCGAGAACGAGACCTTCTACTACTTCCCGGGCCAGCGGCGCGTTCGCCGCATGCCCACCTATTCGCACGACGCGCCGCAGATCGGCATGGAGAACCAGTACACGCTGGACGAGCCGCAGGTCTTCAACGGCGCGCTCGACCGCTTCGACTGGAAGCTGGTGGGCAAGAAGGAGATCTACGTGCCCTACAACGCCTTCGGCGCTTACGACTTCAAGGCGAAGTTCGAGGACGTCGCACGTGACGACTTCATCGCTTCCTCGCACCGGCGCTACGAACTGCACCGCGTGTGGGTGATCGAGGCGACGGTGAAGGCCGGCATGCGCCACTCCGCCCCCAAGCGCACCATCTACCTCGACGAGGACAGCTGGTCGCCCTTGCTGATGGACGATTTCGACGGCCAGGGCAAGCTGGCCAAGATGCGCGAGGGCTTCCTCATCCCCGTCTACGAGACCGGCTCCTGCGACGTGATGGCCATGGTGCAGAACAACCTGGCCGAAGGCCGCTACGTGTTCGACACCCACACCGTGGGCACCGGCAAGGACATCCGCTGGTTCACCGAGCCGACCGGCCCGCGCATGCGCGCGAGCTTCTACACGGCCGACAACCTGCGCGCCATCAGCGAGCGCTGAACCCGGCCCACCCCCACAACAACACGCCGAGGAGAAGTTCCCATGAACGCCCCTGCCCGCTTCCGGCTGCGCGCCGTGCCGGCCGTCTGCCTGCTGGCCGCCGCCGGCGCCGCCCACGCCTTCACCTTCGAGACCGACAGCCTGCGCGGGAGCTTCGACTCCACCATCAGCATCGGCACCGGCATCCGTGCCAAGGACCCGTCGTGCACGCTCATCACCCAGGGCGCGCGCGGTGCGGGCGCCCCGACGGGCTGCCTGGCGCCCACCTCGTCCCTGGGCGACCAGGGCGACCTGAACTACGGCAAGGGCGACGCCTTCACCACCTACGTCAAGGGCAGCCACGAGCTGTTGCTGAAGATGCCGGAGGACTTCACCTTCCTCGGCCGGGTGAACTGGATCCGCGACCTCACCGCGACGAACACCACCGGCTACATCAGCGCCAATTCGCCGCTGGACCTGCCCGGCGGCCTGGCCAGCGACGCCCGCAGCGACCTGCGCTTCAAGGCCCGGCTGCTGGACTTCTGGGTGAGCAAGACCTTCCAGCTCGGCGACCAGACGGCCCGCCTGCGCGTGGGCAACCAGGTGATCAGCTGGGGCGAGAGCCTGTTCCTGCCGGGCGGCATCAACGCCACCAACGCGCTGGACATCATGCGGCTGTCGCAGCCCGGCACCCAGCTGAAGGAGGCGGTGCTGCCCGCGCCCATCGCCAGCTTCGCCACCGGGCTGGGCCATGGGCTGAACTTCGAGGGCTACGTGCAGGCCCGCTGGAACGGCAACTACATGCCGCCCACTGGTTCCTACTGGTCGACGGCCAACGGCATGGGCAAGGGCCATGACGCCTACGGCCTCATCGAGGTCAAGCCGAAGAATGGCGGCCAGTGGGGCACCGCCCTCAAGTGGCAGCCTGAAGGCACTCAGCTGAACCTGGGCGCCTACGCGATGAACTACCACGACAAGGCGCTCAACTTCAGCACCAACGCCGGCGGCACCGGCCGGCCCGGCTGGGCCTATGCCGAGAACCGCCGCCTCTACGGCCTGAGCGCCAACATGCCGGTGGGCGACTGGTCGGTGGGCACCGAGCTGTCGTACCGGCCGCGCGACGCCGTCGCGCTCAACCCCGCAGCCAGCGGCTGCTCGTACAACAACGGCAACTGCTGGGTGGATCAGAAGAAGCTGCAGTGGCACCTGACCGGCATGCTCAGCCTCACGCCCAGCAACGCGGGCGGCCTGCTGCGGCTGCTGGGCGCGGACACGGCCACGCTGATGGCCGAATCGGTGGTGGTGCGCTACCCGAACCTCCAGCCCTTCTACGGGCCGGACCCCATCGCCGCCGGCGCCTGGGGCTGGGGGCAGGAATTCAGCGCCGCCGGCACGCCACAGCCGGTCGGCACCAGGAACGCCTGGGGCTACAACCTGGACTTCAGCTGGGTCTACGACGGCACGCTGATCCCCGGCTGGCAGGTGATCCCCGAGGTGTATTACTTCCAGGCCGTGAAGGGCCGCACGCCCAACGGTGCCGGCCAGCTGATGGAAGGCGCCAAGTCCGTGAACCTGGTGGTGACCTTCGTGCAGAACCCGGCCAAGTGGCAGGCCTCGATCAACTACGCGGCCTTCTTCGGCGGCAAGCGCGTGTTCGACCAGCCTTACCGCGACCGCAACTTCATCGGCGTCACCCTCTCGCGCAACTTCTGAGTCCGCGCACTGCCCGCCGCCGCCCGCGTGGCGGCGGGCGGCGTGCTCGTCGAAAGCCTTCCGTGCCTGAAACCACCGACGCCCCCTCTTCCGCCCTGCAGCGCGGCGTGCAGCGGCTCGAAGCCTTCTGCTTCTCGCACCGCCGCGCCATCCTGGCCATCCTGGCTTTGTTCACGCTGGCGATGGCCGGCTTCGCCGCCCAGCTGCGCATGGACGCGGGCTTCGACAAGCAGATGCCCTCCGGCCACGAATACATCCGGACCTTCCAGGACTACCGCGAGGATCTGCTCGGCGCCAACCGGCTCAACGTCGTGGTCAAGGCCCGCCACGGCACCATCTGGACGCCCGCCGCGCTGCAGCGGCTGTATGCCGTGACGCAGGCCGTCACCTACCTGCCCGGCATTGAGCGGCTGGGCGTTCAGTCGCTGTGGACGCCCAACAGTTTCGTCAACGAGATCACCGAGGAGGGCTTCCGCGCCGATCCGCTGATCGACGCCACCATCACGCCCGAACGCCTCACGCCCGAGGCCATCGCCGGCATCCGGCGCGCAGCGGCGCAGGGCGGCTTCATCGGCACGCTGGTCTCGCGCGACCAGACCAGCGCCATGGTCACGGCCGAGCTGGCCGAGTACGGCGCCGACGGCCGCAAGCTGGACTACGTGGCCTACAACCACCTGCTCGAAGAGAAGCTGCGCGACCGCTTCGAGGACGCGGACTTCGAGATCCAGATCATCGGCTTCGCCAAGCAGATCGGCGACATTGCCGACGGGGCGCGCTCGGTGCTCAAGTTCTGCGCCGTGGCGCTGCTGCTCACCGCGGGGGCCGTGTACTGGTACTGCCGCTCCTGGCGCTTCACGCTGCTGCCCATCGCCTGTTCGCTGGCCTCGCTGGTGTGGCAATTCGGCACGCTGCGGCTGCTGGGCTTCGGGCTGGATCCGCTGGCCGTGCTGGTGCCCTTCCTGGTCTTCGCCATCGGCGTGTCGCATGGCGTGCAACAGATCAACTACATCGTCCGGCGCATCTCGCAGGGTCGCAGCACCTACGAGGCTTGCCGCGACAGCTTCGGCGGCTTGCTGATTCCCGGCACGCTGGCGCTGGTGACGGCCTTCGTCTCCTTCGTCACGCTGCTGATGATCCCCATCCCCATGGTGCGCGAGCTCGCCATCGCCGCCTCGCTGGGCGTGGCCTACAAGATCGTCACCAACCTGGTGATGCTGCCCGTGGCTGCCTCCTTCTTCGACGTCAACCGCGACTTCGCCGAACAGGCCCTGCTGCAGCGCGAGCGGCGCTCGGGCTGGTTGCGCGTGCTGGCCCGCGTGGCGCAGCCCCGTCCGGCGGCGGCCGTGCTGCTGGCCACCGCCGCCATCTTCACGGCCGCCGCATGGGAGAGCCGCGACCGCGTGGTGGGCACCCTGCAGCCCGGCGCACCAGAACTGCGCGAGGACGCCCGCTTCAACCGCGACGCGGCCTCCATCTCGCGCAACTTCGACACCGGCCTGGACTGGCTCACCGTCGTCTTCGAGGCGCCCCCCGAGAGCTGCGAGAACGTGAACGTCGGGCTCTACCAGGACCGCTTCGCATGGGCCATGCAGCCGGTGGAGGGCGTGCTGTCGATCTCGTCGTACGCCGGACAGCTGCGCCTGTACAACGAGGGCTACAACGAGGGCAATCCCAAGATGGGCGTGGTGCCCATCGACCCGGCCAACTATGCGGCCCTATCCACCGAGATCGCCCGCATCCGCGGCACCATGCGCAAGGACTGCAGCATGACGGCCGTGAACCTCTTCCTCACCGACCACAAGGCCGCCACCATCCAGCGCGTGATCGCGGCCGTGAAGACCTTCCGCGATGCGCATGCCATGCCGGGCGTGCAGATCCGCCTGGCGGCCGGCAATGCCGGCGTGCTCGCGGCCATCGACGACGAGGTCGAGAAAAGCGAACTGCCCATGATGCTGTACGTATACGCCGCCATCGTGGTGCTGGTCTTCGCGGTGTACCGCGACCTGCGTGCCGTGATCGCCTGCTGCCTGCCGCTCACCGTGGGCACCTTCATCGGCTACTGGTTCATGAAGGAGCTGCAGATCGGCCTGACGGTCGCCACGCTGCCGGTCATGGTGCTGGCGGTGGGCATCGGCGTGGACTACGCCTTCTACATCTACAACCGGCTGCTGATGCACCTGGCGGCGGGCGAGCCGATCGTGCGCGCCATCGAGCACGCCATCCTGGAGGTGGGCACCGCCACCATCTTCACCGCCATCACGCTGGCCGTGGGCGTGGCGACCTGGTCCTTCTCGCAGCTCAAGTTCCAGGCCGACATGGGCAAGCTGCTCGCCTTCATGTTCATGGTGAACATGGTGATGGCGATGACCGCCCTGCCCGCCATGGCGGTATGGCTGGAACGGCTCTTCCCCCACCGCCGCCCGGTGCGCGCGACCGGCCTGCAACACCACTGACGAAGCAATGGCTCACCCGCCGATGAAACCTTCTCTGTGCACCCTCGCGCGGGCGCTGGCCGCCAGCGCCCTGTTCGTGGCCGCCGGCTGTGCGGCCCAGGCAAGCGCACCGGCCCTGTCCGCCCAGGCCGCAGCGCCGACCCTGATCCCGGCCGTGCGCGTGGCGCATGCCGACCGCGCCACCATGCTGGCCAGCACCCGCGCGGGCGACCGCATCGTGGCGGTGGGCGACCACGGCGTGGTGCTGCTGTCGGACGACGGCGGCCGCAGCCATCGCCAGGCGCGCAGCGTGCCGGTGGACGTGGCGCTCACGGCCGTCGCCTTCGTCGATGCGCAGCACGGCTGGGCGGCCGGGCACTGGGGCGTGCTGTTGCGCACCGAAGACGGCGGCGAAACCTGGCAACTGCAGCGCAGCGACGTGCAGCACGACCGTCCCCTGTTCGCCCTGCACTTCTTCGACCGACAGCACGGCGTGGCCGTGGGCCTGTGGTCGCTGGTGCTGGTGACGCAGGACGGCGGCGCCCACTGGCAGGCCGTGGATCTGAGCCCGCCCGAGGGTGCCAAGCGGGCCGACCTCAATCTGTACGGCCTCTTCGCCGACGCGCAGGGCCGGCTCTACGCGCCGGGCGAGCGCGGCATGGTGCTGCGCTCGGACGACCAGGGCAGGAGTTGGCGCTACCTGTCCACCGGCTATGCCGGCTCCTTCTGGACCGGCACTGCGACGCCCGGCGGAGCCCTGCTGGTCGCCGGCCTGCGGGGCTCGATGTACCGCAGCGCGGACATGGGCCAGAGCTGGCAACGTATCGACACGCACACAACGGCGTCCATCACGGCCCTCGCGAGCGCTGGCGACCGGATCATCGGCGTGGGCCTGGACGGATTGCTGCTCATCAGCCGTGACGATGGCCGCAGCTTAGCCACCGCCTCGCGGCCTGACCGGCTGCCTCTGACCAGCGTCCTGGCCAATTCGCAGGGACGGCCCGTGGCCTACTCTCGTCAGGGTGTGCTGCCAGGGGACGCCTTCAAGGCGCAGTGGCCGTCGGATTAGGACGCCGGTCGCCGCCGTGCCGACAAACGACGGACCGCGGCGCCCGATTGCCTGGCAGGGCGCGGAGCGTAAGGGCTATTCCGGCTTGAGGCCCGTGCGTGCCACCACACCGGCGATCTGCTGCCGCTCGCTGCGAAGGAGCGCGGCGAAGTCGCCGCCCACGACGACGTCCGGCTCGATGGCGCGCTCCACGAGCTGCGCCACCAGCGCCGGATCGGAAGCCGCGGCCTTCATCGCATCCGTGAGCAGCGTCGCCACCTGTGCGGGCACGCCCGCCGGCGCCAACAGCCCCATCCAGGAGGTGAGCGACACGCCATCGAAGCCGGGCAGCTCGGCCAGTGCCGGCACCTGCGGCAGCCCGGGCAGGCGGCCCGGCGACGTGACGGCGTAGGCACGCACACGGCCCTCGCGCACCAGCGGCTGTGCAAGGGCCACAGGCAGGATGCCCAGATCGAGCTGCCCGCCCGCGATGTCCGTCAGCACCTGCGGCGCCGCCTTGTAGGGAACATGGACGATGTCCACGCCGGCGCGCTGCTTGATCAGCTCGCCGGTGATGTGGAGCAGCGATCCCGTCCCATCGGTGCCGAAGTTCAATGCCCCCGGCCGCGCCCGCGCCAACTGGATGAGCGCCGCCATCGAATCGGCCGGCAGGCCGGTGCGGCCGACGACCATGACGGGAAGGCGACCCACGGTGGCGATGGGCAGGAAGTCCTTGAACGCGTCGTAACGTACAGCGCTCGGGTTGAGGATTGGCGCCACGTTCAGCGGGCTGGACACCACGAACAGAAGGGTACGGCCGTCCGGCGCTGCGCGGGCCACCTTCTCCGTGCCGATGGTCCCGAAGGCACCGGCCACGTTGTCGGCCACCACGCTCTGCCCCAGCCGGGCCGAGAGGCGCGAGGCGATCTGTCGTGCGACCACGTCGATGCTGCCACCCGCGGCGAACGGCACCACGATGGTCAGCGCCTTGGCGGGATAGGCCTGCGACCAGGCCGGCAGCGCCGGCACCCAGCACAGCGCTGCCGCGCCCAGGTGCGCCATCGCACGGCGACGCTCGAGGAACGAGGACTGGGACATGGTGCGTCTTTCCTTCATGGCGGCGGATGGTTCGGACTGGGCGCGACGGCTCTAGCGCATGCTGCCTTCGAAGGCCGTCTGCGACAGCGGCCGGCGATCGCTGGGCAGCTCGCGGCCGCGGATGCCTTCGGGCAGCACGGCCGGATCGCCCTTGCGGCCCACGGCCACCACGGTGTCGATGGCATAGGCCTCGGGCAGGCCGATGGCGGCGCGCAGCTTGGCCGCATCGAAGCCCGCCATGGCATGCGCCGACCAGCCCGACAGCTGCGCCTGGAAGGCCAGGCTGGCCCAGGCGGCACCGGCGTCGAAGGCATGCGAGGCATTGGGCGCCGGCGCGGCGGCGCCGGGGAACACCGCCTCGCGGGCCGAGGCGATCACCACCAGTGCGGCGGCGCGCTTCGTCCACATCTGGTTGAACTCGACCAGGCTGCCGAAGATGGGCTGCCAGGCGGGTGTGTCGCGGTGCGCATAGATGAAGCGCCAGGGCTGCACGTTGTAGGCCGAGGGCGCCCAGCGCGCGGCTTCGAGCAGGCTCATCAGTGTGGCCTGTGGCATCCCCTCTTCGGTGAAGGCGCGGGGCGACCAGCGCTCGGTGAACAGCGGGTCGATGGGATGGGCGGGTTGACGGGGGTTGCTCATGAAATGCTCCTGTGCGAAAGAAAGAGGGTCGGGCGGCGCTCGCGCGTCTCGGCGTCTCGGCGTCTCAGCAGATGCCGGCCATGTTGATGTACTTGATGACGAGGTAGTCCTCGATGCCGTGCCGCGAGCCCTCGCGCCCCAGCCCGGACTGCTTGACGCCGCCGAAGGGCGCCACCTCGTTGCTGATGAGGCCGGTGTTGACGCCGACCATGCCGTATTCGAGCAGCTCCGCCACCCGCCAGACGCGGCCCAGGTCGCGGGCGTAGAAGTAGCTCGCCAGGCCGAACTCGGTGTCGTTGGCCAGGCGTACCACCTCGGCCTCGTCGCGGAAGCGGAACAGCGGCGCGATGGGCCCGAAGGTTTCCTCGCGCGCCGCCTTCATGGCCTGGGTGACACCGGTGAGCACCGTGGGCTCGAAGAAGGTGCCGCCCAGCGCATGGCGCCGGCCACCCGCCAGCACCTGCGCGCCGTGCGCCACGGCATCGTTCAGGTGCTCTTCGACCTTGGCCACGGCGGCCTCGTCGATCAGCGGGCCGATGCGCACGCCCTCGGCGTCGCCGGGGCCGACCTGCAGCTTGGCCAGTGCATCGGCCAGCTTGCGGGCAAAGACGTCGTACACCGCGTCGTGCACGTAGAGCCGGTTGGCACACACGCAGGTCTGGCCCGCGTTGCGGAACTTGGAGACCAGTGCCCCCTCCACCGCGGCATCCAGGTCGGCGTCGTCGAAGACGATGAAGGGCGCATTGCCGCCCAGCTCCATCGACACCTTCTTGATCGTGGCCGCCGTCTGCTGCATCAGCAGCCGGCCCACCTCGGTCGAGCCCGTGAAGCTGAGCTTGCGCACCACCGGGTTGGTGGCGAGTTCGGTGCCGATGTCGCCTGCCGACCCGGTCAGCACCGACAGCACGCCCGGCGGCACGCCGGCACGCTCGGCCAGCACGGCCAGCGCCAGGGCCGTGAGTGGCGTCTGGCTGGCGGGCTTGACCACCATGGTGCAGCCGGCCGCGAGCGCCGGCCCAGCCTTGCGGGTAATCATCGCGGCCGGGAAGTTCCAGGGCGTGATGGCGGCGCACACGCCCACGGGCTCGCGCACGACCACGATGCGCTGCGAGGCCACGGGCGAGGGAATGGTCTCGCCGTACACCCGCTTGGCCTCCTCGCCGAACCACTGGATGAAGGAGGCGGCGTAGCCGATCTCGCCACGCGCCTCGGCCAGGGGCTTGCCCTGTTCGGCCGTCATGATTCGGGCCAGGTCTTCCTGGTTCTGCAGGATGAGCGCATGCCACCGTGCCAGGACGGCCGAGCGCTCGTGGGCCGTGCGCCGGCGCCAGGCCGGCCAGGCGGCGTCGGCCGCCGCGATGGCGCGCCGCGTGTCGGCGGCGTCCAGCCGCGGCACGTGGCCGATGAGCGCGCCGGTGGCCGGGTTGGTGACGACGATGGTCCGCTCAGCGGAAATCCATTCGCCGGCCACCAGGCATTGAGTGCGCAGCAGGGAGGGATCGTTCAGGGTCAGCATGGTTGCTTCAGATTTGCGTGATGAGCTTGGTGCTCAGGAAGGCGTCGAAGGATTCGGTGCCGCCCTCGCTGCCAAAGCCGCTGTCCTTGATGCCGCCGAAGGGCAGTTCCGGGTGGGCCATGCCCGAATGGTTGATGTTGACCATGCCGGCTTCCAGACCGTCTCCCGCACGGGTGGCGGTCTGCAGCGAGCGGGTGAACACGTAACTGGCCAGGCCGACGGGCAAGGCGTTGGCCTGCGCGAGCGCCTCTTCCACGGTGTCGAAGCGCACGAGGGCGGCGATGGGACCGAAAGGTTCTTCCTGCATCAGTCGCGCGCGGGCCGGCACCTGCGCCAGCAAGGTGGGCGCGTGGAAGTGGCCCTGCGCGCCGATCCGTCTGCCGCCGGTCAGCAGCTCGGCGCCCGCCGCGCAGGCATCCTCGACCAGCGCCTGCACCGCCTGGAAGCGCCGTTCATGGATCAGCGGTCCCATCTGCACGCCGACCTCCAGCCCATGGCCCACCTTCACGTCGGCCAGCGCGTCCGCCAGGGCGGCGGCGAAGCGGTCGTGGATGCCCGACTGCACGTAGAAGCGGCTCGGCGAGACGCAGACCTGGCCGGCATTGCGCGTCTTGAGCCGCGTCAGCAGGGCCACGGCGGCGTCCACGTCGGCGTCGTCGAAGACCAGCACCGGCGCGTGGCCGCCCAGCTCCATGGTCATGCGCTTCATGTGCTGCCCGGCCAACGCCGCCAGTTGCCGGCCCACCGGCACCGAGCCGGTGAAGGAGACCACGCGCACCTCGGGCGCTTCGATCAGCTGGCGCGAGATGTCAGCCGGTACGCCCCACAGCAGGTTGAAGACGCCCGCAGGCAGGCCGGCGTCGTGGAAGAGCTGCGCCATGGCGACCAGCGCGCTGGGCGACTCCTCCGGTCCCTTGAGCACGATGGGACAGCCGGCGGCGATGGCCGCTGCGGCCTTCTTCATGGCCTGGCCGAAAGGGAAGTTCCAGGGGCTGAAGGCGGCGCACACGCCGACCGGCTCGCGCACCACCAGCTGGCGCACGCCCGGCTGGCGCGCCGGCACCACGCGGCCGTAGATGCGCCGGCCTTCCTCGGCATGCCATTCCACATGCTCGGCGGCGTTGAGCACCTCGGCCACCGCATCGGCCAGCGGCTTGCCGTTGTCCAGCGTCATGGCATGGCCGATCGCCTGCGCCCGCTCGCGCGCCAGCGCGGCCACGCGTCGCAGCAGCTCGGACCGCTCGACGGGCGAGACGCGGCGCCAGCCCGCGAAGGCCGCATGGGCGGCCTGGACGGCGGTGTCCACGTCCTCGGGCTCGGCCCACGGCAGGCGCCCGAGCGGCTGGAGGGTGGACGGGTCTTGGACGGCCTGGGTGCGGCGGCCTTCGACGCCGATGAAGCGGCCGGCGATGTACAGAAAGAGGTCGGGGTACATGGAGCATGTGGGTAAGGGTGGGCCGCGAAGCCGCCTGCAGCACGGCGCGTCGGGGCCCGCGCGGACTCTCGCGTGCGGGAGAGCGGAACAAACGGTCAGGCGGCGAGGGCTTCGGCGGCGAGGCAGGCATGGTTGGCCGCCGCCGCGGGAAGCACCGCGTCCGCCGCTGGCAGCACCGAAGCGCAGAAGGCGCCCAGTTCCGCCACCGCGTCGCCGCGGCGGCCGACGGCTGCGACGAAGCGGTCGGGCCGGATCAGCACCCAGTCCACGTCCTTGCCCTGGAACCACAGGTGCAGGCCGTTCTCCAGATCCTCGATCAGGGTGCCAGAAGGCTGCGTCGGCATGGGCGAACCCGCCTCGTTGCCCGCGCTGCGCGAGCGCACGGCCAGGTAGTGGTCGCAACCCAGGCATGCGAGTTGCCCGCGCAGCGAGGGCGGCGCATCGGCCAGCGCATCGCAGCGCCAGCTGATCAGCGCGAAGCGCGGGCCGACCACGTCGTCCAGCTTCTCACCGACGCCCCGCACACGCTCCACGTTGGGCTGGATGAACATGCGGCCCACCAGCGCGTCGCGCGCCGCGACGCCGCTGTTGCGCACCACGCCCTGCACGAAGCGCGGCATGGGCTTGAACTTCATCTGCAAGACATAGTCGCGCACCGCGGGAATGCCGCGGATGGCCATGAAGAATCGGTCGCGCGCCCATGCCAGCAGCGGGTTGCGCTGCGACAGCACGGCGCCGAAGGTGTCGGCCAGGTCGATCATGGCCTTGGCATGCGCATGGCGCTCGTCGTTGTAGCTGGCCAGCAGTTCGGGCCGCAGCCGCCCCTGGAGGATCCAGGCCAGCTTCCAGCCCAGGTTGAAGGCATCGCGGATGCCGGCATTGAGGCCCTGGCCGATCCACGGCGGGGTGATGTGGGCAGCGTCGCCAGCGAGGCAGACCCGCCCGCTCACGAAACTGCCCGCCACCCGCGAGTTGTGGGTGTAGACCCGGGCGCGGATCACATTGAGCGCGGCCGGATCAGCCACATGGCGGCCCAGCAGCTCGCGCACCTTGTCGGGTGCCAGCATCTGCTCGCCGTCCTCGCCGGGGAAGAGCATGAACTCCCAGCGCCGCAGGCCATAGGGCAGGCGCAGGCAGACATAGGGCCGCGCCGGCTCGCAATGCAGCGCGGTGTAGGGCGCATCGAGCGGGTCCTGGTCGCATTCGATCACCACCCACTTGGCCGGGTGGGTGCGGCCCTCGTAGGGCAGCTTGAGCATCTCTCGCACGGTGCTGCGGCCGCCGTCGCAGGCCACCACGTAGGCGGCGCGCACCTGCTGCTGCGCGCCGGCCTCGTCGCGCAGAGTGGCGGTGACGCCGGCCTCGTCCTGCGCCAGCGCGACCAGCTCCAGGCCCAGCCGCAGCTGCACGTCGGCAAAGCGTGCCAGCCCGCGGCGCAGCGTCTTCTCGCCCAGGGGCTGCGAGAACAGGTTGCGGCGGAACCAGCCGAACTCGCGCGTGCTGGGCAGGATCTCGGCGAAGCACTGCTTGCGCGCCGTGTACATGCGCATCGGCACGTTCTGGATCATGTCCTGCAGCATCTCCGCGGCCAGTCCGGTGGCCTGGAAGGTGCGCAGGGCCTCGTCGTCCAGGCCCACCGCGCGGGGAAAGTCGAGCACCGCGGGGCTGCGCTCGACCACCAGCGTCCGCACGCCGTAGGTGCCCAGCAGGTTGGCCAGCGTGGCGCCGACCGGGCCGGCGCCGATGATGAGGACGGGGACTTCTTCCACGGAAGCGCTCATAGGGACTCCAGGGTCGTGGGACGGGGCGCCGGACGCGAACTCAGGCAGCCGCGAGCAGCCGGCTTTCCTGCCGAACGAGCAGGTGGCGCACCTGCTTGCGGAATTCGGCGAAAGCCGGGTCGGCCATCAGCGCGGCGCGGCGGCGGCTGCGCTCGTCCAGGCTGTCAAAGACCCAGTGGAAGACCAGCTGGTTGACGTCGCCGCTCTCAGGCGTCATGAGCGCCACCAGGTGGCCGAGGGTGCGGGTCTGCAGTTCGCGGCCGATTTCGTTGTAGATGCGCAGGTAGTCGCGCACGCCGCCAGGCACCAGGGTGTAGGTTCGCAGTTCGTGGATCATGGTCGGAGAGGGTCGCTCGCGGCCGTTTCGGGCCGCTTCAGGAAGGCGGTGACGGCCTCGGCGAAGAGCGCCGGCTGGTCGTCGTGGATGTAGTGGCCGGCGTCGGGAATCTCGACGGCGGCGATGCGCGGATTGAGCGCCTGCATGTGCGCGACCATGGCCGGCTGCAGATAGTCGGATCGGCCGCCGCGCACCACCAGCGTCTCGCAGCGCAGCTGCTCCACATGCGCCGCCAGGTCCACCTTGCGCGCCGGGTCGGGGTTCAGCCGCGTGGCGACGATGCCGGCGTGGTCGTAGCGCCAGGTGAAGCCGCCGCCGGCCAACGGCTTGAGCATGTTCTGCAGCCGCTGCTGGCGCGCCTCTTCGGTCACCGTGGGGCGCAGTGCGCGCATGAAGGCCGCGGCCTCGTCCCAGGTCGCGAAGGTGGTGGGCGTGGTCGCCAGCTCCTTGCGGATGCGAGTGGCGCCGTCGCTGGCCTCGAAGGCGCCGGGGCCGGCATCCTCGATGACCAGGCGGCGCAGCCGCTGCGGGTGCCGCGCGGCATAGACGATGGCATTGATGCCGCCCATGGAGTGGCCCAGCAGGTCGAAGCGCTGCAGGCCCAATTGCGCCACCAGCGCCTCGACATCGGCCACGTACGCGTCGGTGTAGTAGTCGTGCTTCGGGTCCCAGTCGGTCTCGCCGCGGCCGCGCTGGTCGAAGGCGATCACGCGAAAACCCGGCTGCAGCGCGGCAGCCAGACCGGCGAAGGTTTCGGCATAGCCGCGGATGCCGTGCAGCATCAGCACCGGCCAGGCGTCGGGGTCGCCCCATTCGGTGACGTGGAAGGCCAAGCCGTTCAGGGCCAGGCGGTGGTCGCGGCGTTGCATGGAGGTCTCTGCTGCGGCGCTCAGACCAGGCCGTCCTCGCCCTTGATCTCGGAGGCCCTCAGGCCGCCCAGGCGCGCATTGAGCCGGCCGCGGGTGGCGAAGGCCCAGATCAGCACCACCTCGTCGCGGTTGGGCCCGTCGGCGAACATGGCGGTGACGGTGTCGTAGTGCGAGCGCACGTACAGCGCATCCTTGTGCGCGAGGGGGATGTCGATGACGGTGCCCGGGCCGCCGCGCTTGCCGGTCGACGGCACCCAGGACTTGCCGCCACCCACGCCCTCGCGCACCGGGTTGGCTGCCGGGTTGGTCAGCAGCGCGTTGCCGTGCTCGTACTCGCCGTCGATGCCCACCAGGCAGGCCTTGCCGTAGCTCTGGATGTCCAGGCCGCCAGCGGCCTCGCGGATGCGGCGGCCGAACTCCTTGCCGAGTTCGGGCGATGGCTCGATCCATTCGGACAGGTCCTGCACGTAGCGGCCCGCGAAGGGGTTGCGAAGGCAGGCGGCGATGACGATCTTGCGCAGCGGCTCGCCGTCGGCGGGCGCGCCCGTCTCGCCGGCCAGGGTGTCCTCGATCTGGAGGTACCACTTGCGGATGTGGAAGGCGCTGAGGTCGGGAGTGCTCATGGTGTGCATGTCTTGGGGAAAGGGATTTGCGCCGCTCACAGCGGCTGCAGGTCGAAGTTGTCGCTGGGCGCGTTGTATTCGCCCAGCAGGCGCTTGGCTTCCTCGTCGTCGTGGACCAGTTCGAGGAAGAACTCGAAGCGGTGGCCGTCGGGGTCGTGGAAGTACAGGCCGTAACCCACCTTGTGGTCGGTGGTCTTGACCACCTCCACGTTCTTGCGCAGCAGCATGCCGTAGAGACGGCGCAGGTCGTCCAGGCCGCCCTCGATCTCCAGGCCGTAGTGCTGCATGTTCACGCTGCCCCGGCTGGCGGACTCGGGTTCGTCGACCTGGATCAGCGCGATGTCGTGGTGCTTCCGGCCGAAGGAGAGGAACACCCAGCGCGCGCCGCGCGCCGTGACCTCCATGCCCAGCACCTCCTCGTACCAGGGGGCCGAGGCAAAGGGGTCCTTCACGAACAGCGCCAGGTGGGTGCGGCGGATGCGGGGGCGAACGGACTCGGCGGCAGGCGCGCAAGCAAGGGTGTTCATGGCAAACCTCTGCGGATCAGTTGATGGACTGCGGATGGGCGTGCACGGGCGCGACGAAGGGCGTCCAGGCCACCGAGGTGATCTCGCTGAAATCGCGCCATTCCTTGAACCAGGTGCGGCCGCCGTTGGTGGAGCGCAGCAGGTGGCCGTACTTGGTGCCGGCGAAGAGCAGGCCGCGGTCGCTGGCATGCGTGCCGAAGGCCCAGACGGTGGAGTTGGGCGCCGTGTTCAGCAGCGTCTGCGCCCAGGTCTGGCCGCGGTCCTCCGAGCGGTAGATGCGGGTGCGCGAACCCGGCGTGCCGTCGCCAATGGCCAGCAGCAGCTCGCGGCCCTCCGCGTCCAGTGGCTGCACCGTGCGCGTGTAGTAGAGGCCGTCGAAGCGGTCCTTCGACGGATGGCAGCGGAAGCTTTCGGCATCGTCGGTGCTCTCGCACACCGAATTGACGGTCACCACGATGTGCTTGGCCGGTGCGTCGGCCGTGGCTGGCAGCACCGCGATGGCATGGATGTCGGAGTTGTTGATGCCGCGGCCGGGCGTGTCGATGCGCTCCCAGGTGTCGCCAGCGTCGCGGGTGCGCCAGGCGCCGCCCTCCTCGACGCCGAACCAGGCCTCGCCGGCTCTGTGCGGATGGAAGGCGATGGTCAGAATGCGCGGGCGGTGCACGCCGGCGCAGAACTCGGGCAGTTCCACATTCAGCTGCTCCCAGCTCAGGCCGCCGTCGCGCGAGCGGAACATGCAGGCCCGCGAGGGCGCACCGGTGCCGGCCAGCACCAGCTTCGGGTCCGTCGGGCTGAAGGCCAGGGCCCAGACGGTCTGCCCGTCGGCCGGCGAGGCCATGCGTTGGAAGTGCGCGCCGCCGTCCGTGGACAGGCAGATGCCCACGTCCGCGCCGGCCAGCACGCGGCTGGGGTCGGCCGGGTCCACGGCCAGCGCCCGCACCGTGCCGTCGAACTCGATGGCCTCCTTCAGGCCCAGGCGGTGCCAGGTCGCGCCGTCGTCCACGCTGCGCAGGATGCCCTGCCCCGCCGTGCCCACCAGAATGGTTCCGTTCATGTCGCTTGCTCCTGTGGTCGTTGCGTGTCTCAGAGAAAGATGCCGCGCGTGATGCCGCCGTCCACCGCGATGGATTCGCCGGTGATGGCCGCCGCCCGGTCGGACGATAGAAAGAGCACCACGTCGGCGATCTCGCCCACCTGCAGCACGCGGCGGATCGGCGTGGCCTTGGCGTAGTTGGCCTCCACCTGCGCGGGCGTCAGGCCCTGCAGCTTGGCCTCCTTGGCGTAGAGCTCGTGGATGTGCGGCGTTTCCACCACGCCGGGGTGGATCACGTTGACCGTGATGCCCGAGGGGCCGAGCTGGTCGGACAGCGTCTTGGTCATGTGGGCCACGGCCACGTTGCGCATGCCCGACAGCTGCTTGCTGCCGCGCCCGGTGAGCCCGCCGATGTTGACGATGCGGCCCCAGCCGCCCTTGCGCATGTGCGCCGCGCAGGCCTTGGCGAAACGCATGTAGCCCACCACCTTGATGTCGATGTCCTGCAGCAGGCCTTCGGGGTCGGCGTTCTCGATCTCGCTGCGCACCAGGCCGCCCGGATGGGCCGCGCCGTTGACGAGGATGTCGATGCGGCCGAAGTGCGCCGCCACCTTGTCGACGGCCGCCTGCACCTGCGCCGTGTCGCTGACGTCGGCCGGCGCGGCCAGCACCTCGGTGCCGGTCTTTTCGGTGATCTCGCGCGCGGCCTGTTCCAGCGCGCCCTGGCTGCGGGCCACGATGGCCACGCGCACGCCTTCGGCCGCGAAGGCCTCGGCCACTGCGCGGCCGATGCCCAGGCTGCCGCCGGTCACGACGGCCACCTTGCCCTTGAGTCTGAGGTCCATGTTCGATTGCTCCTTGGATGCGTTGCGGCCCGTCGCAGGACGTCAGAGGGCCATTTCGATGAGGGCCGGGCCGCGGCGCCCGAAGGCGTCCTGCAGCTGGGCCGCGAGTTCTTCGGCGGTCGTGGCACGCGTCGCCGGCACGCCGTACGACTGCGCCAGCCCCACCCAGTCGATGCGGGGCGAGTCGAGCGCCGTCAGCGCCTCGGCGCGCTTGCCCAGCGCAGCGCCGCCGCGGCGCAGTTCGTTGCGCAGGATGGCGTACTGGTGGTTGGCGGCGATGAGCACGACAACGTCGAGCTGCTCGTGCGCCATCGTCCACAGCGCCTGGATCGTGTATTGCGTGCTGCCGTCCGACAGCAGGCCCACCACCCGACGCTCGGGGCAGGCGATGGCCGCGCCCACGGCCACGGGCAGGCCCTGGCCGATGGCGCCGCCGGTGTTGGTGAGCGCCGTGTGCGGTGCTGCCGCGGCCGAGGCGGCGTAGAAGGGATAGCCGCAGGTGCCGCCTTCGACCGAGACGATGGCGCCCTCGGGCAAGGCGCGCGTGAGCGCGGCACCGATGGCGGCGGGCGTGAGCGGGCCGGCGGGTGCGGCGGGCAGCGGATGCACGGGGGCTTCGAAGGCCGGCGCATCGAGCGCTTCGGCCAGTTGCTCCAGCGCTTCGGCCACCGGATGGCCGGGCGCGCCCAGGCTCAGCAGGCGCTCGGCCTCCACCATCAGGCTGGGATGGCCCGCGTAACCGAAATAGGTGACCGGCGGCAGTGCGCCGGCCAGCAGCACCAGGTCGGCCGGGTCGAGCACGGCGCGCGCCGGTTCGGGGAAGTAGGGCAGCCGGTCGAAGGCCGGCAGGCCCTGACCGCGCTCGGCCCGGGCCGGAAAGGTCTCGGCATAGGCAGTGGCCCCCAGGGCCGCACACAGGCGCGCTGCGGCACGTTGGGCGCGCGCGCCCAGACCGCCTTGCTCGCCGCCGCCGCCCAGCAGGATGACGATGCGGCGCGCCGCGCGCAGGCGCTGCGCGCAGGCCGCCAGGTCGACCGCCGACGGGCCGGAGACGACCGCCCCCGCGTCGGTCGGAGAAGGCGCAGCCGTGCCCGGCAGCGTTTCGGCCTGGTAGTCCGCAGGGAAGATCAGCGTCGCGCCCTGCCCGCCGCCGGCCAGCGACTGGCGCACCGACTCGACCGCTGCCCGCGGCGCGTCAGCCGTGCCGTCGATGCGGTGCACCCAGCCCGACACCGGCCGCGCCAGCGACTCGATGTCGGAAGTCAACGGCGCATCGAAGGGCAGGTGCCAGCTGGTGTGGTCGCCGATCAGGTTGACGATGGGCGTGCGCGCCCGCCGTGCGTTGTGCAGGTTGGCGATGCCGTTGGCGAAGCCGGGGCCCAGGTGCAGCAGCGTGGCGGCCGGCCGCCCCGTCATGCGCCCATAGCCGTCGGCCGCGCCGGTGCAGACGTTCTCCTGGAGGCCGATCACGCAGCGGATCGAATCCTGGCCTTCCAGCGCGCGCACCAGGTCCAGCTCCGTCGTGCCGGGGTTGGCGAAGCAGGTGTCCACCCCTTCGCCTGAGAGCGCCGCCCACAGGGCCTGGGCGCCAGTCTGCTCAGTCATCGCCGATGTCCTCTTTGCTTGTGTGAGTGGGAAGCGGTGCTTACTGCACCTTGATGCCGCGTTCGCGCACCAGGCGGCCGATGCGGTCGTTGTCGACGGCGATGCGCGCGTCCAGCTCGGCGGGCGAGGAAGCGCCGGCACCCAGCCCGCGCTCGGCGGCCCAGCGCTTGAGCTCGGGCTGCGAGAGCACCTTGGTCAGCGCCTCGTTCATGCGCGCCAGGATCTCGGGCGGCACGCCGCTCTTCGCGTGGAAGGAATACGAGGTGGACAGCAGCATGTCCGAGCCCCCCGCCTCCATGATGGTCGGCACGTTGGGCACGATGGTCTGGCGCGTGGGCGCGCCCACCGCCAGCAGCTTGAAGCTGCCCTTCTGCACATAGGGCAGCATGGCCTCGACGCCGCCGGAGGTGGCCTCGACCTGCCCGCCCAGCATCGCCGGGATCACCTCGGCCAGCGCCTTGTAGGGCACATGCAGGAACTGCACGCCGGTGCCGGACTGCAGCAGCTCCATGTTCAGGTGCATCACGCTGCCCACGCCGCCGGTGCCGAAGCTGACCTTGCCCGGGTTTGCCTTGGCGTAGGCGATGAAGGACTTGAAGTCGTTGGCCGGCAGCTGGGCGCTGGTGACCAGATAGAGGTTCACGTCGGCGATGTTGCTGACGGACACCAGGTCCTTCTTCGGGTCGTAGGGCGGCTGGTAGAGCAGAGGGTTGACCGTCAGGGTCAACCGGTCGACCAGCAGATAGGTGTAGCCATCGGCCGGCGCCTTGACCACTTCCGACGTGCCGATGATGCCGTTGGCCCCGGCCTTGTTCTCCACCACGATGGAGGCCTTGAGCTCCTTGCCCAGGCCGTCGGCGACCAGCCGGGCCATGACGTCGGGCCCGGTGCCCGGCGGGTAGGGCACCACGATGCGGATGGGCCGCGAAGGCCAGTTGCCCTGGGCCGATGCCTGCAGCGGCATCCCCCACGACGCGGCCGCCAGTGCGATGGCACCGCAGGCCTGAAGAACGAATTTCCTTCTCATTGCACGATTCCTTGGCACCCCTGCGAAGACGGGGCCGGCACCGGGCGCCGGGGTAGACGCGCCTGGGCGGCAATGGACGGCGGCGGCATCGGACACCTCGTCTACAACCAAATCATATGCTGTTTTCTCGTTTAGATGGAATGCAGCATTATTATTTGAGGTAGGTGTTTACAATGAATGCACGATTTCATCCATACGCGATCACAGCAAGCAACTACCGTTCCATGCGAGCGCGCCGCCGTGTCCTTTCTGTATTCCCGCAATGCGATAACTGATCTGGCAGGGAGCTCGGACATGGAGAACGTCGATCTTCCAAAGAGTGGGCACGGACGGCGTTCATTGGATGGCTGGCATTGAGTAGTTACACCAGCACGGCACGCCTGTCGTCGATGGCATATTTATCGCATAGCAGTAATCCAATGACCATGCCTTCGACCCTATGCAACAAGCTGGTGCATGCGTGCACCACCCCACTTCATGGCGACCGCCAACGGAGTGCGGCGCGATGAGGCTCTATCTCACCCCCCACACCTGCGCACTGGCCGTGGACGTGGTGGCGCGCGAAATCGGCGTCGAACTCGATCTGGCCTGGGTGGACGTGCGCGCCAAGCAACTGGCCGACGGCAGCGACCTGCACCGGATCAACCCCAAGGGCCAGGTGCCCGCCCTGGCGACGGACGACGGCCAGACGCTGACCGAGGCCGCGGTGATCATTCAGTACCTTTGCGACCGGCACGGTACCGACGCGCTGCTGCCCCGCACCCTCGACATGGATCGCTACCGGGTGCTGGAGTGGATGAACTTCCTCGGCTCGGAGCTGCACAAGAGCTTCACGCCCCTGTTCCGCGCGAACACGCCGCCCGAGTACCGACGCATCTCCACCGAGAACGTGCAGCGCCGCCTGGCCTGGCTGGACGAGGTGCTCGCCACGCGCGAGTACCTGCACGGCGGCCGCTTCACCGCCGCGGACGCCCATGCCTACGCCATCGTCACGTGGGCCGAGCTGCAGGCCATTCCCCTGTCGGCCTGGCCGCACCTGCATGCCTACGTCCAGCGCATCGATGCGCGGCCCAGCGTGCAGGCGGCGCGCGCCGCCGAGCGCGTCGAGATCGCCCGCCGCGCCGCAGCCTGAACCCCGTCCGCCGTTTCCGGAGAACCCCCATGAAGCTCTACCACGAAGTCCGCGGCTGCTCGCTTGCGGTCGACATCGTCGCGCGCGAACTGCAGCTGCCCCTCACCCTCGAATGGGTGGATATGAAGACCAAGCGGCTGGAGGACGGCCGCGACTACTTCAGCGTCAACTCCAAGGGCACCGTGCCGACGCTGGAGATGCCCGACGGCCAGCACCTGAGCGAGGGCTGCATCGTGATGCAGTACCTGGCCGACGGGTGCCCGGGCAACACGCTGCTGCCCGCCTCGGGCCTGCCGCGCTACCGCGTGCTGGAGTGGATGAGCTTCATCGCCGCCGACCTGCACAAGGGCGGCTTCATGCCGCTGTTCAAGGCGATCACGCCGCCCGAATACAAGGCCATTGCACGGCGCATCGTGGAGGCCAAGCTGCAGTGGGTGGACGAGCAGCTGGCCGGCCGCCCCTTCCTGACCGGCGAGCACTTCACCATCGCCGACGCGCACTGCTACACGATCGCGATGTGGACCCGCGCCCATGCCATCGATACGCAGGGCTGGCCCCATCTGGAGGCCTACCTGGCGCGCTGTGGCGCCCGCCCCAGCGTGCGTGCCGCCGAGGCAGCGGCCGCTGCGCAGGGCGTGCGCGAGCGCGAACGGGCCGCCGCAACCGCCGCCGCGCTGGCGCACTGACCGCCTTTCCCACTCCCCGCAAGGACCGACCATGCCGTTGTCGCGACGTCTTCTGATCACCGGCCTCGCAGCCCTGGCGCCGGCACTGGCTTGCGCCCAGCCGACCGCCTACCCTTCCGCACCCGTGCACCTGGTGGTGGCCTTTCCGCCTGGCGGCGGCACCGATGGCGCGGCCCGGCTCATTGCCGAGAAGCTGGCGCCCGAGCTGGGCCAGTCCATCGTCATCGACAACCGCGCCGGCGCCGGCGGCACCATCGGCGCGCAGTCGGTGGCCCGCGCCAAGCCCGACGGCCAGACGCTGTTCTTCGGTACCGGCGCCGAGCTGCTGATCAACCCGGTCACGCGCAAGACCGCACCCTACGACCTGCTCAAGGACTTCGTGCCGGTCACCGAGGTGGGCATCGTGACCTTCGTGCTGGCCGTGCCTGCGGGCTCGCCGGTGCAGAACGTGCAGGAGCTGATCGCCAGAGCCAAGGCGCAGCCCGGCAAGCTCAATTACTCGTCCTTCGGCATGGGCTCGACCAACCACCTCATCGGCGAGCTGTTCCTGAACGCCACCGGCACGCGCGCCACGCACGTGCCTTTCCAGGGCAGCCAGCAGGCAATGTCCTCGCTGCTGGCCGGCGACGTGGACTTCACCTTCGACACCACCGCCATCGTGCTGCCGCAGATCAAGGCCGGCAAGCTGCGCGCCCTGGCCACGCCCTCGCCCAGGCGCCTGCCCAGCCTGCCCGATGTGCCCACGCTGCAGGAGCTGGGCTATGACGGCCTGGTCGCCGAGGGCTGGATGGGCGTGTTCGCCCCCGCGGGCACACCGCCCGCCATCGTCAAGACGCTGGGCACGGCGCTGGACAAGGTGATCCGCACGCCCGACATGGAGGCCAGGCTCGGTGCCCGCGGCGTGGTCGTCACGGCGGCCGACGGCGCGCAATTCCGCACCAAGCTGCAGGCCGAGCTGGAGAAATGGCGCCGCGTGGCCCGCGAGGCCAACGTGTCGCTGGACTGAGACCTGCACCGATTGCCACGCCGACCGGAACCCGCCATGCCCCTTCTCGATGCCACCCGCCGCCGCGCCGGCTTGCTCCTCGCACTGGCAGCCGCCAGCCTCTTCGTCGGCACGGCCGCAGGGGCCGATGCCTGGCCCTCGCGCCCCATCACGCTCATCGTTTCCTTCGAGCCGGGCGGCTCCACCGACATCTCGGCCCGCGCCGTGGCACAGGCACTGGCGGTGGAGCTCAAGCAGCCGGTCGTGGTCGAGAACCGCACGGGTGCGGGCGGGCGCATCGGCACCAAGGCCGCGGCGCTCGCGCGGCCCGACGGCTACACCCTGCTGTGGGGCAGCGGCAGCAGCCTGACGGCCGCGCCCGTGCTGTATCCCGACCAGGGCCATGTGGCAACGCTGGTGCCCGTGAGCCTGGGCGCGACCCAGTCCTTCGTCTTCGTCACCAACCCCACGCTGGGCGCGCGCACGGTGCAGGAATTCGTCGCGCTGGCCAAGCGCCAGCCGGGCCAGCTCAACTTCGCGTCGGCGGGCATGGGCTCCAGCAACCACCTGCTGGGCGAGATCTTCCTGGCCGCCACCGGCGCGCCCGTGGTCCACGTGCCCTACAAGGGCGCCGTGATGGCCAAGGACGCCGTGATCCGTGGTGAGGCCCAGTTGATGGACGAAGTGACCTCACCGCTGATCGGCGCGCTGCGCGCCGGTCAGCTGGTTCCGCTGTTCATGACCGGCGAGCGGCGCGACCCGGCTTTCCCCGACATTCCCACCGCCGCCGAGGCCGGCCTGCCCGAGATGACCATCCAGGGCTTCTTCGGTCTGCTGGCGCCCGCCGGCACGTCGCCGGACATCGTGGCCCGCCTCAACGAGGCCATGCGCACCGCCCTGGCCTCGGAGCCCGTGGCCAAGGCCTTCGGCAATCTGGGCTTCACCACCGCCTACAGCACGCCCGAGCAGATGGCCACCCGCATCGCCGAAGGCCGCGCCACCTATGCGCGCATCGTCAAGGCGCGGCAGATCCGCGTCGACTGACGCCCCCCCCTTACCGCCCCCTCCCATGCCTTCATCTCCCACACCCTTCATCCCGCAGCGCCGCCAGGCCCTGGCGCTCCTTGCCACCCTCGCCGCAACCAGCATCGGCCTGGCACGCGCCGCCACCCTGGCCGATCGGCCGATCAACCTGGTGGTGCCCTTCGCCGCGGGCGGCGGCACCGACACCGTGGCCCGGCTCATCGGCCAGAAGCTGCAGGCCGCACTGGGCGGCACGGTCGTCATCGACAACCGGCCGGGCGCCAACGGCCTGATCGCGGCGCGCGCCGTGGCCCAGGCACCGGCCGACGGCCACACGCTGATGTTCGGCAGCAACTCCACCCATGTGATCGCCGCGCTGGCGTCCAAACAAGCCGTGGTGCCGGGCAAGACCATGCAGGAGGCCTTCACCATCGTCAGCGTGATGGCCAACGCCCCGCTGGTGCTCGCGGTGCGGGCCGACAGCCCGGCCAAGGACCTGCCCGGCTTCCTGCAGCGGGCAAAGGCGAACAAGCTCAGCTACGGCAGCTTCGGCGCCGGCTCGTCGGCCCATGTCATGGGCGAGGTGCTGGCTGAGTCGACCGGGATCGAGCTGCTCCACGTGCCCTACAAAGGCTCCTCGCCGGCCATCACCGACCTGATGGGCGGCCAGGTGGATGCGGTCTTCCTGACCGTGGCCGCGGTCGAGGCCATGGTCACAGCCGGGTCCGTACGGCCGCTCGCAGTGACCGGCCTGCGGCGCGTGCGCTCCCTGCCCGCCGTGCCCACCTTCGAGGAGCTGGGCGTGCGCGATATGGGCAACGCCGGCTGGTTCGCGGTCTTCGCGCCGGCTGCAACGCCTGCGCCGGTCGTGACCACGCTCGCCACGGCACTGCAGGCCATCGCCGCCGATATCGAGGTTCAGGCCCGCATGGTGGCCCTGGGGCTGGAGCCGGTGGTGAGCACGCCCGCGCAGGCGCTGGAGACCTGGCGCCGCTCGCTGGCTGCAGCGGCGCCCATCGTCAAGAAGGCGAACATCGTCTTCTGAGGCGAGCCCGGTCGGCCCTGCGGCAAGCCGACGCTCCTGGCGCGCCATGCGGCGGCCCGCGTGGGCCTACAGGTGGCCGTCCGCCGACAGCCGCACGCTGATCATGTGGGCGGTGCGACGAACCAGTTCTGCGATGGCTTCGGCGTCGAAGAGCGCCAGCCGCGCGTCGCTGCCGAGCGCCGTGACGCTGGCCACCACCAGCCGCCCGCGTCCGAAGATGGGCGCCGACACCCCCGTCTTGCCCGCATTGAGCTCGCCCGAGGTGCGGCAGAAGCCCTCGCGGCGGATGCGCTGCGCCTCTTCGTAGAAGGCCTCCCAAGGCGGCGTGTCCGGCGACTCGCTCGCCAGCTCCTGGTGCAGCCGGCGCAGCCGCGCCGCTGGCAGGAAAGCCACCAGCGCCTTGGCGCTGGCGCCGCGTGGCACGGGCACCGGCCGGCCACGGCCGTAGCGCAGATGCGGCAGCGGGTCGTTGAATTCGGTGTGCACCGTGATGATGGAGTGGCCATAGAGCTTGGACAGGAAGACGTCCAGCCCCGTCTGCTCGGCCAGCTCGCGCATGGGCGGCGCGGCGGCGCGGATCACGGGATCGGACTCGCGGATGCATCGGTCCAGCTCGATGATCCGTGGCCCCAGCGTGATGCTGCGGTCGAGCCGCACGAGCAGGCCCACCTTCGACAGCTCCTGGATGTAGCGGTAGGCCGTGCTCTTGGGCACGCCCAGACGCGTGGCGATCTCCTCTACGGTGAGCGAGGGGGAGTCGGTGGAGAACAGCCCCAGGGTGCCGAGCAGGCGGGACAGGCTGGATTCGCTGGCCGCGCGCGATGACGACTGCGCCGCGGTCCCGTCCAGGGCATCGGCCGACGCGGTGCTTCTTGGGCCATCGTCGCCATCATCTTGATCGGCCGGGCTCGCTGCCGGCCCAACTTCTTCCTGCAACGCCTTGCGCCGGCCTTTTTGCGCCATCGACTCGACTTTCCTTGAATTCGTCTGCGCGCAAGATGGTATCGGGACCGGGGCCCCGACCAGGCAACCGGGCAAAAGCAAGCATGAGCCCTCCCCCCACTCGGTCTTGAGCCCCTCTCAAGCAGAAAGCACAAAGGGTCAGCTACCGAAGCAGCTGACCCTCTGATTTGTATGGTGGCCTGGGGCGGAATCGAACCACCGACACGCGGATTTTCAATCCGCGGAAACGGAAAATAGATCGGCGGGGATTGGCGTGCATCCCCGCACCAAAGTCGTTTTTTATCAGACGCTTAGATGCTCATGATCATGTCATCTACGCTGATCCGCGCTGATTGATCTCCCCCTGGAATGCCTACATACTGCCTACATAGCACCTACAACTTGGTGCGCTGGAGGCTTTGATATGAGCAAGCAGACTCTCACTGTGTCCCGCGTTGACGGCTTCAGGTGTCCCGAAGGCAAAAGTCAAGCATTTTTGTGGGACGCAAAGACGCCGGGCCTCGCGGTCCGAGTCACGGCTGCAGGCAGCCGCTCCTACATCTTCGAAGCGCGGCTTCACGGGCAGACCATTCGCAGCACGATCGGGAGTACCGATACGTGGGATCTGCACCGCGCGCGCACGGAAGCCTCAAGGTTGAAGGTGATGGTCGATCAGGGCATTGATCCACGCGAGGAGCGGGCAGCGCAGGTCGAAGCATCTAGACTGGCGCGCCAAACAGCCATACGGGAGAAGGCGATCGTTGCAGATGCGTGGGACGCCTACATGAGAGAGCGCAAACCCTATTGGAGCGAGCGGCATCTCGCAGATCACGTCAAACTCGCGCAGCGCGGCCAACAAGCCAAGCTTAGGGGCAGCGGCCTGACGCAGGCGGGACCTATCGGAGCATTGATGGACGTGCGACTCTCCGACCTAACCTCAGACTCTGTCAAAGTTTGGATGCAGCGCCAAGCGGAACAACGACCGACTGTGGCTGCTCTGGCTTACCGTCTGCTGCGTGCATTTATACGATGGGCCGACGAGAGTGCGCAATACAGCGGCTTAATTCCTCCTAAATCCTACAGTGCGCGCAATGTAAGAGATGCCGTACCTCGGTCAAAGGCGAAACACGGCGACGTCCTTCAACGTGAGCAATTGCGCGCTTGGTTTGAAGCAGTTAATGAACTCGAAAATCGTGTCGCAGCAATCTACCTTCAAGGTCTATTAATCACTGGCGCTCGACGTGAGGAACTCGCCCAACTTCGTTGGCGCGACGTCGATCTTCGCTGGAAAACTATACGACTCCGCGACAAAGTAGAAGGCGATGAAGGTCGCATTATTCCCCTTACGCCGCACTTTGAGACACTTTTGCTGGAACTGTTATGCAAAAAGCGAATTCAGTCAACTGACAATGCCGTGGATTTCGTCGAAGCTCATGAAATGGATTCCTGGGTATTTTCAAGCACGTCATCAAGAAGTGGGCGCATTCAAGAGCCGAGAAGCGCCCACGTGAAGGCCCTGAATGCAGCTGGCTTGCCGCACGTATCTATTCACGGATTAAGGCGGTCATTCGGCACTCTCGCCGAATGGTGCAACATTCCTGCGGGCGTTATCGCACAGATTCAAGGACACAAGCCGAGCGCAATCGCCGAAAAGCACTATCGACGGAGGTCAGTTGATTTTCTGAGAAAATTCCACTCAGAATTCGAAAGCTGGCTGATGGTGCAGGCTGGAATATCCACGATCAATCCATAAACGACGCAGCGAAATGAAAAATCCGGAACTCGAGATTGAGGGAGTGAGTCTGTTGCAAACTGTTTTTCGAGGTATGGCTTACGAGGCGCAAAATCGAGGTGTCTGCACGCCCCCTTTTAAGCTTATTTCGTATCCGGAATTAACAGAGCTTTATCAGAATGCCGACTGTGCGAGTCGATTCGCAAAGACAGCGATTGCGAGCGGCGAATATCTCGACCATTTCAATGATAGCGATTTCTCCGATGTTGAAGATAAATATCTATCGACAACATCGCTGAAGCAAGAGGTAATTTTTCTCTTGCGCTTGGTTGAACTTTGGCCAAAAAAAATTGAAGATGCGATTGATGTGAAGCACAACGTCAAATTGGAGCAATTGTTCTACTTTGGCCGTCTAAAAGATGTGCATAGGTGCACACAACTTCATGCCTCCACTCACTCAGCTACGAGACTCATTAATCGATTCGCACAACACCCATTAAATTTTGATCAACTAAAGGACTTGAAGCGACGATTACCTAATGTGTTCCAACAGCTTGCGGACAGGCCGATTGAGAGCCGGGAAACAAGCCGCGCCTTGATCACAGCAATTGAATCCGACTCGGGAAAAATCGAGGCTGACCAATTGCAATCCGACCAACCTGAGCAGGACGCCGGAGCGAGGGCCGACAAGCTCCCGAAACCCGAGGGACCTGCCCTCGCAGACAGTCAGTCCGTTCAGCAATTGCTTGCAGGATCCGGAAATCACGAAGATGCCGCAGATCTACTTCAGAAGCGCTTAGCGCTCTGGAGCTCCGCTAACACGTGCGCCCGATCTCATCGAAATCAGAGTTTGACGGCTGGGTTTCTTTCCCAACTTGCCGCGGATTATCTCATCCGCTTTCCTGAGGCTTCTGAAAAGGAATTTGCTGGTGCCGTCATTAGAAGGTTGGATAAAATGGTTTCAGAAGGATACACAAATAGAATATTCGGAGGAAAAAAGAATCAAGACTATATATTTCTTGAAAAAGGCGGAACGAATTTAATGAATAAAGATAAAGTGATTTATAGAATCATTTACAACCGCTTCTGGTGTTTGTCGCATGCATTGGAAAAGTTGGAGAAAGCTTCGAAAAGTGAGGAAATCGAAAAAAAGATATCTTGAAAACTAGTGAAGATCTAGAAATTCGCGATTTCGTCTCTTATTGCTTTTCTAGAATTTCCTGGCGGTAGCATCTTGCCTAGCCCACAAACTGCAAGGCATGATCATGATGAAGAAAGCAGTAGTAGCGGACGAGCAGTTGCAGTCCACCGAAGCCTTCGCCCGGGAAATCGGGATCAAGCCGGCTTCGGTACGCAAGCGCTACAACCAAACTGGCACTTACTTCGGTATCCGACCCCGCAAGCTGCCGAACGGTCGCCTACGTTGGCCGGTGGGTGCCGCCAAGCTCTTGTTGGAGCCGGTCGGTGACTGACTGGCGCCCTAATTCTGGCGTGGATGTTTCGCTGCCCATCCTCGCGCCACCGGGGGTGGGGTTGGATTCGCCCAACTTTATCCGGCTACCGCGGCGACTCCGCGAGACAATCATTCATTTGGCGGACGTTCAGCAAGTTGGGGCTTCTCTGGCTCTGATGAACGTGCTCGGCATGATGAGCGTAGCCGGATCTCCGCTTCGAAATGTCGAATTGCCGTTCGGCCGGCAAACGCCGACGTCGCTCTATCTCGTTGCGACGGCCGCTACGAGCGAACGCAAAAGCAGTACTTTGAGTTTGATTCAACAAGGAATCAATGAGGTTCAGCTTTTGGAAGACGACCGGTTTCGTAGAGACAAGCTGCGCTATGAAATTGAAAGAAAAGCGCATCAGCGCAAGCTGAAAATCCACGAAGCTGATCCTTTAGCCCTAGAGGAGCTCATTGAGGCTCAGCCAATACTTCGCGGGCATTGGACGATCATGTCAGCGGCAGCGACTGCCGCGGGGCTGAGCCTGGGGCTTAGCCAAGGTCCTGGCTCGACCGCCTTGGTCAGTTGCGAGGGAGGCGAAATATTCAATCGTGACATGATTGAAAATTTAGGCGATTTCAACGCTTATTTCTCAGGCGAGGGAAAGCGCCGCCTACTCGGCAGCCATCGGTCGAGCATTCCCATGGCTCGTGCGTCTCTCAGCCTAGTCGTACTCACTCAGCCATCGACATTCGACGACTTCGAAAGGGCGCACGGACAGCAGCTTGAACAAAGCGGCTTCAGGTCCAGGGTACTTTTTGCAAACTGCCCAAATTTTTCCGGAGAGCGATCCTATCGGGCGCCGTTAGAGGTAGAAAAGGAGGCTATCCGTTGGTTTAACGATCGTTGCAAGGAACTGCTGCTGAGCAACTTCGAGGCGCGTGAATGGCAATGCGTCAAGTTCACTGAGCAGTCAGCGCAACAATATGAGCAGTATACGCGATACCTAGAAAAAGGGCGGCAGCCTGGTGCGGTCGGAAGCGACATTGCCGGTTTCCTCGGCAAGGCCGGCGAACAAGCTGCTCGATTGGCTGCACTGATCTCGCTTTTCGACGAAAACCGGGGCGCAATTGGAGCCGATCATTTTGCAAGTGCCGCAGACTTGATGAGCTTTTTCTTTGTCCAGGCCAAACGCCGCTATGGATCAGGCGCGCTCGGTCAAATGATGGAAGAAGAAGCCAAGGAGGCATTGCAGTTCTTGATTCGCTGCAGATCCAGTGGCGACCATCCATTCCCCTTTGCGAGATGGTTGCAGTTCGCTCCCAATCGCCTGAGAAGCGGGGAAGTGCGAGATCGAGCACTCATGATTTTGCAGCAGCGTGGGCAGATCACAATCGCAAAAACGGGAAAGGCAAAGTTCATCTGGGTCAACCCGAACGTCTATGGATGATTGCCTTGCTCGAACATCGATATTTGCTCAGGCGACCCGGTATTCAAGCCATTCAGATGCATATCTCAGATTTTTTCAACCCCATATCTCTTTGATGAGCAGGCGCCAGTAATCGCCCAGCTTTCACGTAGCCCCAGCCTCGCTCCAAAGCGAGCTGGGGCTTTTTGCCGTCTGGCCGGCTGCTCGACGCAGTAAGGCCTCCTCTTCAACGACCCTGCCTATGCCATCCACCTCAAACCTCTACGACGACGAGCCCCTGTTCGAGCGTGCCGCAAACGACACCGCGTCGGCGCCCGTCTGCCCATCCTGCGGTTCCGCGCGCCTATGCACTCGCGAACTCGGCAAGAAGACCGGCGCCACCATCGGCACCTTGGCCGGTGCAGCCGGCGGCATGTCCGCCGCGCTGTCGGGCGGCGTCGCCGGCGCGCACCTTGGCATGGGCCTCGGTGCCCAAGCCGTGCCGTGCATGCCGCCGCTCGGCGCCGTCGCCGGCGCCATTTTGGGCGGCCTGAGCGGCGGCATCGCTGGCTGCGCGGTCGGCGCAGCCCTCGGCGAAGCCATTGATGGCTCCATCTTGAGTAACTGCCGCTGCCTCAGCTGCGGCCACGCCTTCTCGCACCGCCGGGCGTGATCTCGGCGATGGAGGCTTCCGCCGCCCGCATCCTCATTAACCCTCGTCCTTCCCTCACGACTTCATCTTCACCCACCATGGCACACCTCCTCCAACAAATGGCCTACGTCGGCCAAACCCCCTGGCACGAACTCGGCAACCAGCTCCCGCCCAAGCAGCCCATCGAAGTCTGGGCCGAGCAGGCCGGCATGGACTGGACCATCTGCGAGACGCCCGTGCGCTACATGGCCGAGCAGGCCGGCGCCCTCGGCTCCATCATGACCTTCGATGACCAGAAGGTCCTTTACCGCAGCGACACCAAGGCACCCCTGTCCGTCGTCGGTGGCCGGTACCAGGTCGTGCAGCCACGCGAAGTCCTGGAGTTCTACCGCGACCTGACCGAAGTCTCCGGCTTCGAGCTGGAGACCGCCGGCGTGCTCAAGGCCGGCCGCAAGTTCTGGGCGCTGGCACGCACCGGCAAGGAGTCGGCCCTCAAGGGCAACGACACCGTCAAGGGCTACATCCTGCTGGCCACGTCCTGCGACGGCACGCTGGCGACCACCGCCACGCCCACCACCATCCGGGTCGTCTGCAACAACACGCTGTCCATCGCCCTGCAGGGCGCGGTCAATGCCGTCAAGGTGCCCCACAGCACCAGCTTCGACGCGCAGGCCGTCAAGAAGCAACTCGGCATCGCCGTCTCCAGCTGGGATGCCTTCATGTACCGCATGAAGACGCTGTCCGAGCGCAAGGTCAAGACGCACGAGTCGCTCAATTACTTCCTGAAGGTCATGTGCCAGGCGGACGGCCATGCCGAGCCGCAGGCCCTGACCAACGAGCGCGCCCTTAAGAAGGTGCAGGAGCTCTACGAAGGCAAGGGCCGCGGCGCCGAACTCCAGGCCGCCAAAGGCACGGCCTGGGGCCTGCTGTGCGCGGTGACGGAATACGTCGACCACGAACGCCGGGCCCGCAGCCAGGAGTACCGCCTGGACAGCGCCTGGTTTGGCCAGGGCGCCGGCATCAAGCAGCGCGCCCTCGACGCTGCCCTGCAACTGGTGGCCTGAGCATGCCGCAGTCCTCATCCCCTCCGACCTTCCGGCGACGACCCGGATCACCGCCACCACGGCACCCTGGCGGCACAAAGCCCCGGCTCCCCACAAGGGACCGGGGCTTTGTGCTTCTGGGCGTCGGTGCGCGGCGAGGGGATGCGCCGGCTTGCCTTCCTTCTTTCTGAACCTTTCTTTCAACCCAAGGAGAACCCCATGGCAGAAGCCCATCGGGCGGGCGAGCCCTCGGCTCGTGCCCGCCCGGCCTTGCGCCTGGTGAAGCCGCAGGATTTCCGCAAGCTCGACCGCGCCCAATGGCTCGACTTGCGCAAGCAGGGCATCGGCGGCTCCGATGCCGCGGCCGCCATCGGCCTGAGCCCGTATACCTCGCCGCTGGAGCTCTGGCTCGACAAGACCGGCCGCGACGCCGAGCTGCCGAAGGTCGATCCCAACGACGAGACCAGCCCCATGTACTGGGGCACGCTGCTGGAACCCATCGTGGCGGCGCACTACACCCGGCGCACCGGGCACAAGGTGCGCCGGATCAATGCCGTGCTGCAGCACCCCAAGAATCCCTGGATGCTGGCGAACCTGGACCGCGAGGTTCTGGGTGCGCCGGATGTCCAGATCCTGGAGTGCAAGACGGCCGGGTACCACGGGGCTCGCCTCTGGGAGGACGGCGTGCCCGAGTACATCCAGCTGCAGGTCATGCACCAACTGGCCGTCACCGGCAAGCAGGCGGGGGACGTGGCGGTGCTGATCTGCGGGCAGGAACTGCGCATCCACCGGATCGAGCGCGATGACTAACTCATCGCGAAGCTGATCCAGTTGGAGTCACGGTTTTGGCGGCACGTGGAGATGGACATGGCGCCGCCGGCGGACGGGTCGGAGTCTGCAGCCCTGGCGCTGAAGGCTCTGTGGCCTCGCGACAGCGGCACGGTGCTGGACCTGGCGGATGACCTCGAGTATGGCGGCGTGTTCGCCGACCTCCTGGCGCTGCGGCAGACCATCGCCGAAGCCGAACAGCAGCAGGAAATCCTGCGCCAGCGGATTCAGCAGCGCATGGGCGAAGCCACTGTGGCCCGCTTCGACGGCGGCGAAGTCAGGTGGAAACGCAGCAAGGACGGCACGGCCCTGGACGTGGATCGGCTACTGGCCGACCACCCGGAGCTGCTGACGACCTACGGCGTCCCGAAGGCCGGCACCCGCCGCTTCACTGTCAAGGAGTTGCCATGAACACCACCGTCGGTGCGAGCCCGCTGGAGTTCCTGGCGGCTTATGCGCTCGTGCTGGGGATCGGCATGGTGCTGGGCTACGGCCTAGCGCT
>NZ_CAJYES010000217.1 GCF_913773995.1 uncultured Pseudacidovorax sp. | reverse complement strand
GTCCACCTTCATGTTGCGCGCGGCGCTTCTGGTTCGAGGTGGACCCGGGCATGCTGGCCGCCGCGCGCAACATGAAGGTGGACCTGGCGGCCTGCGCAGCCGGCACCTGCCTCAAGCACGCGCCGCGTCTGGTGGTCGGCGGCAACGGCGTCTCCGGCCAGGCCTTCATGGACAACAAGGCCTTCCGCGAATACACCTTCGCCACCTTCCAGGCCAATGTGCTCGACATGGAAACAGCCGCCGTGGGCATGGTGGCGCATGCCAACGGCGTGCCCTACATCGCCTTCCGGTCGCTTAGCGATCTGGCAGGCGGTGGCGAGGGCGCCAACGAGATGGGCACCTTCATGCGCCTGGCGGCCGACAATTCGGCGCAGGTGCTGCTGGCATTCCTCGCGCAATGGAAGCCCTGAGCCCGGTGGGCGAAGCGGCCGGCGGCACGCCAGTGCTGCGGCTGTCGGGCATCACGAAGCGCTTTGGCCCGCTGGTGGCCAACGACGCCATTTCGCTCACCCTTCATGCCGGCGAGGTACTGGCGCTGCTGGGCGAGAACGGCGCCGGCAAGTCCACGCTGATGTCGATCCTGTTCGGCCATTACGTGGCCGACGAGGGCCGGATCGAGGCCTTCGGCCAGCCGCTGCCGCCCGGCCATCCGCAAGCCGCCCTGGCGGCCGGCATCGGCATGGTGCACCAGCACTTCACCCTGGCCGACAACCTCAGCGTGCTCGACAACATCGTGATGGGCAGCGAGCCGCTTTGGCAGCCCTTCACCCGCCGGGCCGCTGCGCGCGAGCGGCTGGAGGTCGTGGCCCGGCGCTTCGGTCTGCCGGTGTCGCCCGATGCGCGCGTCGCGACGCTGTCGGTGGGCGAGCGCCAGCGCGTCGAGATCCTCAAGGCGCTGTACCGCGGCGCCCGCATCCTGATCCTGGACGAGCCCACCGCGGTGCTCACGCCGCAGGAGAGCGAGGCCCTGTTCGACACCCTGGGGCAGATGGTGGCGCAGGGCCTGTCGATCATCTTCATCAGCCACAAGCTGGGCGAGGTGCTGCGCGTCTCGCACCGCGTCGCCGTGCTGCGCCAGGGCCGGCTGGTGGCCGAGGCCCGCGCCGCCGACACCACGCAGGCGCAGCTCGCGCAATGGATGGTGGGGCATGCGGTGGAGGCGCCTGTTCGGCAGCCGGCATCCGCTGCCGGCGCCGAGGTGTGCGTGCTCGACGGCGTGAGCACCGACGGCGGCGCCGGCGCGCTGCACGGGGTGTCGCTGACGCTGCGCGCGGGGCAGATCACGGCGATTGCTGGCGTCTCCGGCAACGGACAGGTCGCGCTGGCCGAGTTGCTGTGCGGCACGCGAAAGGCGCAGTCCGGTCGTGTCGAATTGCTGGGCGCCCCGTTGGCCGCGCAGCCTGCCCGGCTGGTGGCGCAGGGCGTGGCACGCATCCCTGAAGACCGCCACGCCGTGGGCGTGGTCGGCGACCTGCCGGTGTGGGAGAACGCAGTGGCCGAGCGCCTGCGCACGCCCGCTTTCTCCCGCCGGCTATTGCCCGGCCTGCGCTGGGTGCGCCGCGCCGCAGCCCGCGCGCATGCGGCGCGCATCCAGCAGGCCTTCGACGTGCGCGGCGGCGGGCTGGATGTGCCGGCCCGCTCGCTGTCGGGCGGCAACATGCAGAAGCTCATCCTCGGGCGCGCGCTGACCGCGCCCGATGCGGGCTCCACGGCGGTGCCGCGGCTGATCGTCGCGCACCAGCCGACCTGGGGCCTGGACATCGGCGCCGTGGCCTATGTGCAGCGGCAGCTGATCGCGGCGCGCGACGCGGGCGCGGCGGTGCTGCTGATCTCGGACGATCTCGACGAGGTGCTGGCCCTGGGCGATCAGGTCGCCGTGATGCACGGCGGCCAGCTCACGCCCACGCGGCCGGCCGAGGCCTGGACGCGCGAGGCCATCGGCCTGGCGATGGCCGGTGAAACCGAAAGGACGCCCGCATGACGATGCGCCTCGAACGACGCACGCAGCCGTCGCGCACGGCCCTGGTGCTCGCGCCGGTGGGCGCGGTCGCCTTCACGCTGCTGGTCAGCGCCCTGCTGGTGCTGTGGGCCGGGGCGCCGGTGGGCCGCACCTACGGGCTGCTGCTTTCGGGCGGCTTCGGCTCGGTCTTCGCGCTGAGCGAGACGCTGACGCGGGCCATCCCGCTGATCCTCACCGGCCTGTCGGCGGCGGTGGCCTTCCGGGCCCGGCTGTTCAACATCGGCGCCGAGGGCCAGCTCTACGCCGGCGCGCTGGCGGCCGTCGCCATCGGCGGCATGCACGACGGCACGGGCCTGGAATGGCCGGTGGCGGTGCTGCTGCCGCTGATGTTTTTGGCGGCGGCACTGGCTGGCGCCCTACTGCTGCTCGGCCCCGCACTGATGAAGAGCCGCCTGGGCGTGGACGAGGTGGTGACCACGCTGCTGCTCAACTTCATCGTGCTGCTGGCTGTCGGCGCCCTGCTCGACGGCCCGATGAAGGACCCGACCGCCATGGGCTGGCCGCAGAGCGTGGCGCTGCAGTCGGAGCTGGAACTGTCCAAGCTCATCCCGCAGACCCGGGTGCACAGCGGCCTGCTCGGCGCACTGGTGCTGGCCGTGGGCGTGTGGTTGCTGTTCAAGCACACGGTGCTGGGCTTCGACATCCGCGCCCTGGGCGCCAACCCGCGCGCCGCCGCGTTTGCGGGCGTGCCGGTCACGCGCACCGTCGTGCTCACGGCGCTGCTCTCGGGTGCGCTGGCCGGCCTGGCGGGCGCCGTCGAAGTGGCGGGCCGCACCAGCTATGTCACGCTCGACATGTCGCCTGGCTATGGCTACACCGGCATCGTGATCGCGATGCTGGCCGGGCTGCATCCGCTGGGCGTGATCGCGGCTGGCGTGTTCGTGGCTGGCGTGCTGGTCGGCGCCGACACCATGAGCCGCGCGGTGGGCGTGCCGACCTACATCG
>NZ_CAJYES010000216.1 GCF_913773995.1 uncultured Pseudacidovorax sp. | reverse complement strand
CCCAGGGGGGGAGGGGGAGGAACGTCGACGGGCTGCCCACCGCTGCGCAGCTTGGCGCGCAGGGCCAGCAGCTCGTCCACCAGCGCCTTCTCCTGGCCCCAGCGGCCTTCGAGGTTGCCCAGGCGGTCGCGCTCGGCGGCCAGCTCGGCATTGACGGCCTGCTCGCGCTCGGCCACGTCGATCCCGATGGCCTTCTCGCGGCCGATGATCTGCAGCTCGGTCTCCAGCGACTCGATGCGCTTGCGGCTGTCGTCCACCTCGGCCGGCGTGGCATGCAGGCTCACGGCCACGCGGGCGCAGGCGGTGTCCAGCAGGCTCACGCTCTTGTCGGGCAGCTGGCGCGCGGGGATGTAACGGTGGCTCAGCTTGACGGCGGCTTCCAGCGCCTCGTCCAGGATCTGCACCTGGTGGTGCTTCTCCATGGTGCTGGCCACGCCGCGCATCATCAGGATGGCCTTGCGCTCGTCGGGCTCGTCCACCTGCACGTTCTGGAAGCGGCGGGTCAGCGCCGGATCCTTCTCGATGTACTTTTTGTACTCGGCCCAGGTGGTGGCGCCCACGGTGCGCAGCGTGCCGCGCGCCAGCGCCGGCTTGAGCAGGTTGGCCGCATCGCCGGTGCCGGCCGCGCCGCCCGCGCCCACCAGCGTGTGGGTCTCGTCGACGAACAGGATGATCGGCTGCTCGCTGGCCTGAACCTCTTCGATCACCGAGCGCAGCCGCTGCTCGAACTCGCCCTTCATGCTGGCGCCGGCCTGCAGCAGGCCCACGTCCAGGGCCAGCAGCTTCACGTCCTTGAGGGCCGGCGGCACGTCGCCGCGGGCGATGCGCTGCGCAAAGCCCTCGACCACCGCCGTCTTGCCCACGCCGGCCTCGCCCACCAGGATGGGGTTGTTCTGGCGCCGGCGCATCAGGATGTCGACCACCTGCCGGATCTCGTCGTCGCGGCCGACGATGGGGTCCATCTTGCCGCTGCGGGCCTGCTCGGTGAGGTCGGTGGTGAACTTCTTGAGCGCATCGCCCTTGCCCATCGCGGCGGGCGCGATGGCGCCGCTCTCCTCGCCCGGCGTGCCGCTTCCCATGCCGGTGCCGTCCTGCGCCCGCATCTTGCCTTCGGCCGAGGCGTCGCAGATCTTCGCGAAGTTGGCGGCCAGGTCCTCGACCTTGATCTTCTCGAACTGCTTGGACAGCTGCAGCAGCGGGTTGCGCAGGCTCTGCGTCTTGAGCATGCCGACCACGATGTAGCCGGTGCGCACCTGGGCCTCGCCGAACTGCAGCGTGGCATAGGTCCACGCGCGCTCGATGGCGTTCTCGATGTGCGGCGAAAAGTCGCTGATGGCGGTGGCGCCGCGCGGCAGGCGGTCCAGCGCGGCCGTCACGTCCTTGGCCAGCAGCGAGATGTCCAGCCCGTAGTGCTGCACGATGCGGTGCAGGTCGCTCTCCTGGTTCTGCAGCAGCTGGGCGAACCAGTGCTCCAGCTCCACATAAGGATTGCCGCGCATCTTGCAGAAGACCGTCGCGCCTTCGATGGCCTTGTAGGCCAGGGGATTCAGCTTGCCGAAGAGGGCGGTGCGGCTGATTTCACTCATGGGTTTCTCCAGTAGAGACAGAACGAACGGCGGCCGCTGTTTTCACAAGGCCATGTGGGCAGGGGCCGCCGCGGGCGCGGCGACGATGGAGGACAGGTGCGAAGGGCCGGCGATGCGCACGTCCACCGCGTGGTGCGCGCGCGGGCGGTTGCCGATCCAGCTGGTCCAGCCCAGGCGCGCGCCCATGCCCAGCCTGGTGGGCGGCACCTCGGCACGCTGCAGCAGCAGGCGGGCATCCCAGTCCAGCTCGCCGCCCAGCAGTTGCTGCACCCAGCGCACCAGCGGGCCGCGGGCGCTGCCGTCGGGCAGGAAGCGCATGTATTGGTCGAGGGTGAGCGGGCCCAGGTGCAGGCAGACCTTGTTCTGCCGGTCCCACACGCGGCGACCGAGCACGGCACCGAGGCCCAGCGTGCGCGAGGCGGTGTTGGGATTGCTCGCGCCCACGCGCGTCAGCTCGTCCTCGGGCAGGGTCATCCAGTGACCCACCCAGCGCTCCAGCCGCACCGGCACCTCGAAGAAGCCCGACAGCACCCGCTCCACGCCCTCGGCGCTGTGCACGCGCCTAGCGAGCCAGCCCGAGAAGTGCAGGCGCGCATCGTCCGGCACGTCGTCGCGCTGCTGCCGCGCGGCACCGCCGATGCCCACCAGCGCGCCCACGCGGTGGCGAAAGGGGTCCTCGCCCGGGCGGTCCATGCCGGGCGCTGGCCGGGCCTGCGACCAGGCCCGGTAGAACTGCAGCGCGAAGCGGTGCAGGAAGGTGTCGAGGAAGGCCAGCCAGGTGCGGTCGCCATGGTTGAGCGCGCGCTCGCGGATGAAGTCCGACAGGTGCACCGGCAGCGGGCCATTGGGGCCAACGTAGGCAAAGAAATGCTGGCGGATCAGCGGCGGCCGGCCATCGCCCTGCGGCAGCTCGAAGCGGCTGAGCCCTGCGGGCGCGAAGGCGAGCGAGGGCTCCTGCCCCACGCGCACCGGCTCGGCGGAGGGCCGCAGCGCATGGCCCCAGCGTGGGGCCGACAGGTCGGTCGCCTCCAGCCGGCGCATCAGCGCGAAGTAGTCGTAGGCCCAGGCCTGCTCCGCACGCTCGGCAAGCACTTGCGCCGCCCCCGCACGCGCAGGGGCCGGCACGGGAATGGCCACGGCCGAGGCTGCCGCCGGTGTGCCGCCCGCGCTCACAGGATCGCCCGGGTCCCGCACTGCGGCCTCCAGCGCATCAGCTCGCCGCGACCGGCGGCGTGCAGAACGGTCTCGACGAAATGGTTGACCTCCACATGCCGCGCCAGCCAGCGCGACATGACCGCGCCGAACAGGAACACGCTGCCGCCGTGGAAGGCGGTGGGCTCCACCTCCAGCGCCACCTCCAGCCCGCGGCCGAAGGCCAGCGGCCCGGGCAGCGGCAGCCGGCGCACCAGCGCGCGCGTGCGCACCGACAGCAGCCCGCGCACCTGCGCCTGGCGCGACTCGTCCGCATGCGAGGCATACAGCTGCAGCATCTCGCGCAGCGCCGCCGCGCCCTGCTGCGGCGAGCTGTCGGCCAGCGACAGGTAGTTGAGCGCCAGGTGGTCGATCACCTTCCAGCCCAGGCCTTCCTGCACCACCGGCGAGACCGGCCGCGAGGGCGCGCGCAGCATGCGCACGCGCTGCACCGGGAAGGCGTCCATGCATTCGAAGTCGTTGTCGCGCCCTTGCGGCAGCAGCAGCGGCAGGTCGCGGTTGGTGACCAGGGCCGACACCGCCAGCTGCCGCAACTGCGTCGGAAAGGGCGCCTCCTGCGGATCGACGATCTGCAAGTACACCTCCGAGCCGATGTGGCTGCTGCGATGGCCCTCGCTGCGCTGGCGGGCGGACAGCAGGCGCGGCTCGCGCGTGGTCGTGTAGTAGGCCGGGTGCACATGGCGGCTGCCGTGGAAGGCCGCATAGAAGGGCAGGAAGCGCTGCTCCTGCACGCCGTCGCCCTGCACCGTGCCGCTGTGGCCGACCACCTCGGTCACCGAATGCACCTCGAAGTCCTGCGGCCGGGTGCGGTCGGGCAGCAGGTGGAACTGGCTCACGCCCTCGCCCACCTGCACGCGGTCGAGCCGCTTGGGGAAGAGGTTGACGACGGGCACGCAGTTCAGTCGCACGTTGTCGGGGCCCACCAGCTTCTCCAGCGCCGCATCGCCGCGCGAGAACAGGATCACCACTTCGACCTCGGCGACCGGCATGGTGGCCAGCAGCGGCGCCAGTCCGGTGAGCCGCGCGAAGCGGAAGCGCTCGGGGCAGGCGAAGTACTCCTGCACCAGCCGGAAGCCCGAGAAGCCCGTGTGGGTGACCGGCAGCAGCGCCTCGTCGTCGGCGAAGCCGCAGTCCTGCACCGTGCTGCCGGGCAGCTCGCGCAGGCCCGCGCCCGCCGCGGCGCCCGTGCCCAGCGGCCGCAGCCACACGGCCACCGGCCGGTTGAGCACGCATTCGTGCAGCTGCCAGGCCACGTCGTCCGCGCCGCCGAAGTGCAGCAGCAGCTCGTCCATGGGGATCTGGCCGAAGTTCAGTCCGGCCGTGGCCTGCAGCGTGAAGCGCAGGCCACCGCGGATCTCGCGCGAGCGTGGATGCCGCGCCAGCGGCAGGTCGGGCGCATAGCTGAAGTACTGGGCCTGCGTGAGCGCGACCGGCCACACCCGCAGATCCTGCCCGGTGCGGAATTCGCAGTGCGTGTTCTGGCCGCTGGCGGCCCGCGCCCGCAGCCCGCTGCCGCGCGGCAGCACGGGGCCGCGCGCCAGGTTGCCGTCCTCCAGCTCGACGTCGAAGGCGCACACCGTCATCGCGGGCGTGGGCGCCAGGAAGTGCGGATGGACGATGTCCAGCAGGTGGCCGGTGAAGCGCGGGTAGTCGGCGTCGAGCTTGAGGTTGACCCGCGCGGCCAGGAAGGCCGTGGCCTCGATCAGCCGCTCCACATAGGGATCGGCCACCTCCTGGCCTTCGAGGCCGAGGCGGTGCGCGATCTTGGGAAAGGTGCGTGCGAACTCCGACGTGCTCTCGCGGAAGTAGCGCAGCTCCTGCTCGTACAGGTTCAGCAGCCGGGGGTCCATGGCGTGCCCTCAGCGCGGAGGCGTGGCCTGCTCGATGTCGACGCGCCCTTCTTCCAGGTCGATGCGGCTTCGCATCAGGAACTCCAGCGGCACCGGCTGCGCCCACAGCATGCCGCGGATCTGCAGACCGACGCGGTTGTGGGAGTCCAGGGCGGAGCCTTCCATGACGAGTTCAACTTCCAGGGTGCGGGGCAGGATGCGGGGCTCGAACTGCAGGATCGCGTTCTTGAGCGCCTGTTCCATGCTGACACGCTGGATCGACGAGGTGAACTGGCCGGACAGCATAGGCAATCCGTAGTTCAGTACGGACCGCGCCGCATGAGGATGACGGCGCTCGTCCAGGCCCCGCAGTTCGCCGGTGGCGTTGAAGAGCCAGGCCAGGTCGCGCAGCACCGCGGCCCGCAACGCCTGGCGGGTGAGCGTGCGCTGCTCGTCGCCTTCGCGCTCGCGGCCCGGCTCCAGGTCCACCAGCCGGTCGAGCAGCGAGGGCTGCAGGCGCTCCTGCGCGCTGGCGATGTCGCGTGGCTCAGCCACCGGCGGCGCTGTCCTGCGTGGCGTCCTCGGCGTCGCCCTGGCCGGCCTCGGCCGCCGATGCGCCCGGCTCCACGTCGAACACGATCTCGCGCACGTCCATCAGCGCATGCTCGCCCGCGTCGCTGCTGAAGCTGCGCTGGCCGAGGCCCGTCCACACCTCGGGTGCACGCTCCTGCCATTCGGTCTTGCGCGCCAGCTGCAGCGCGCCGTCGCTGCTGGCCTGACTGCCGTCGTAGCGCGTGGGGATCAGCGCCAGCTGCTCGCCGCCGTTGGCGAAGGTCAGATGCGCGGGCATCCACACGGCGTCGCGCAGGTCCTCGGGCGCCTCGATCTTCACGGCGGCCAGGCGCGAGAAGGGCACCCAGTAGTAGCGGCCGTTGACGAAGGCCTCCAGCACCGGTCCGAGACGCATATCGGCATCGGCCAGCCATTCGAAGCGCTGGCCGTCGAGCGTTCCCGATGTGGCCGGCGCCGCATCGAAGGCGCGTTCGCGCAGCTGCTCGCCGGCGGCTGCATCTCCCGCGCCGATGCGCAGCAGCGACTCCACCAGCAGGGCCAGCCATTCGTCGGGCTGGCCGAAGATCATGGGCGTGCGCTTGCCGGCGAAGACCTCGGCGCGCAGGCCCTCGCAGCGGATGGCCTCGCCGTACATCTGCTTCATGGGGATGGCGGCGGCGTCCATCTCGGCGGCCACGCTCAACTGGTTCAGCGCGCGCTCCCACTGGCCCAGCACGCACAGCAGTTGGGCCAGGAAGACGCGCAGCTTCGTGTCTGCCGGTTTGGCACGCACCTGCACGGTGAGAGCGGCCAGGGCGCCGGCCGGGTCGTGGGCGGCCAGAAGTTGTTCGGGGGTGCTCATGGGGGCTCCTAGGTGGACGGAGGAAGGTCTGGGATGGGCGCGTGGGCGGTGTCAGCCCAGCTCGGCGCCGCGGACGGCGCCGCGCCGGCCGTCCTTCAGCTGGGGCGCCGAGGCGATGACCATCCGGCGGTAGGCGAAGGCCAGGATCTCGCAGGGCACGCCCACGCTGCCGCCGGTCACCAGCGCGTAGTTGGACAGGCGCGCCTCTTCGAGGGCGATCTCCAGCGTCGACTCCTGGACGGGCGACGAGTCGCCCGAGGCCTTGAAGCAGGACAGCAGCACGCTCACGTCGCTGACCTGCGACTTGATCAGGTTGGCGATGGAGGCCGTGGCCGCGTCGCAGCGGCGCACGATCAGCATGGCGTTGAGCGTGAGCTTGGACTTGGTGCCGCCCGGTGCCGCATCGGCCCGGACGGCGGCGAAGTAACCCAGCACCGCCATGCGCTTCTTGCCATCGGCGAACACCCGGGGAGATTCGCCTTCGATCTGGTTGCCCTTGCTTTCGATGCTCATCACCAGGTCGATGTTGTCGGCACGGTTGAGCGAAAGTTCGAGCATGCGCAGCGCCTCGTCGGCATCGATCTGCTGGTCCTGGTTGAATGACATGGTGTTCCTCGTCGTCTGGAAGGGGGAGATGGGCGGTCAGGGCGCCCTGGCCGCGCCCCAGCGCACGGCTACGGCCAGCACCTGGCGCTCGCGGTCGGGCCGGGCCTGGCCGCGCACGCGCAGGTCCGCCAGCGGCGCGGCGGCCGACAGGCCGAAGAGGCGCGGTGCGCTCTGCGGCAATGCCGGGCTGGCCACCACCAGCAGCCGGCCGGCCCCGCCCGCGGGCAGATCGAAGCGCTTCATGGAAGGCGATTGCGGCTGGCCGCGCTCGAAGCGGTTGGCCTCGCCGGCCTCGCCGGGGTAGACGGACCACAGGCCGCCCTGGGCATCCAGGGCCAGCACGGCCAGGTCCAGCGAATGGCCGCTGGCGTTGCGCACCAAGAGGCGCAGGCGCTGGCCCTCGGCCGGCGCGAGCACGCCGTCCACCGGCAGGGGCCGGCTGGCCACCAGGCGCTCGCCTTCCCAGGTCTCGATGGCCAGGTCCAGCCCATCCACGCGGCGGCCGTCGGCCAACTGCTGCAGCCGCTCGAACCACTTGAGCTGAGCCATGAGTTCCAGCCGCCGGCGCACGGCAGCGTCGCTGGTGAGCGGAGGGGGCGCAGGCACCGCGCCCGTCCAGCGCGCCGCATCGGCCGACAGCGGAGACAGCCGCTGGCCCGCGCGGCCGGCCGGCGCCCACAGCAGGTCGGCGTCGCCATCGACCGACTCGATGGCGGCCGGATAGTCCAGGTTGATGCCGGCGGGCAGGGCCCGGTCGGCGCGCACGCGCAGCACCAGCGAGGGTGGCGGCGCCACCGGCGCGACGCTCCACAGCGCGCCACCGGCGGCGTCCTGCAGGCTGTCGGGCACGGCCAGGCGCGCCTGGGAGAGCGTGGCCTCCTGCAGTAGCGCCGTGGCGCTGCGTGCGCTGCCGTCGGGCAGCACGGCGCTCACCGTTACCGCCTGCTGCGCCTCCAGACCGTCGAGCTGGCCCGCGTCCAGCGACAGGCTGGCACCGGCGCGCTGCGCGGGCCACGCCGGCTGCGTGCTGCGCGGGCGGGCGCTGTTGTCGAAGAGGGGCAGGTCCAGGCTGCCCTCGGCCACCGGCGAGGGCAGCTCGCGCTGCGGAAAGCGCTGCTCCAGCTCGTCGATGACCGGCGGATAGGCCGCCAGCGCGCCATTGAAGAGTTCGCGCCAGGTGGCGGGACGGCGCTGCAGGCCCTGGGCCAGGGCCCAGGTGAGCAGTCCGTGCGGACGGGCCTGCCGATCGCCGCGCGGCAGGCGCAGCTCGGGCGTGACCTGGTGGCTCTCCGAAGCGAAGAAGGCCACGTATCGGGCACGCGGCACGGCGGCGGTAGCCGGCGCGGCGGGCAGAGGGGGGACCGCGGCGCCATCGCCGCCGGTCAGCTGTTCGGGTCGCACGCCGCGCCAGCGCACCTCGTCGTCCGGCGGGCCGGGGTCGGGGGTGTCGACGGCACGGGTGCTGCGCGTCATGGAGGCGGCCGAACAGGTGTCGAACACCGCCCACACGAAGACGCCACGCGAGAGGAAGGCCTGGATCCAGCCGTCCACGTCGACGTCGCGCACGCCGCCGTTCAGAGCGCGGCCCCCGCCGATGGTTCCCCGCACGTCGCGCGCCAGGAAGTTCTCGGCCAGGCCGTCGGGCTCCTGGTAGCGCTTGGCCGTGTCACGCAGCCGCGTGCCATGGCCCGAGAAGTACAGCAGCACGAAGTCGCCCTGGCCCGAGCGGGCCAGCAGTTGCTGCAGCGCCTGGCCGATGGCGCGGCTGTCGGGCGGCTGTGCGCCGGGCACGCCGTCGGCCAGCGTGGCGATGTCGGCCGGCGCGAAGCCCTGCTGTTGCAGCACCTCGCGCATCAAGAGCACGTCGTTGCGCGGCGCCTGCAGCCACAGGTTCTGCGGCTGGAAGGGCAGCTCCGACACGCCCACCAGCAGCGCGCGCTGCACCGCTGCGGCCGGCAGGGCGGCCAGCGCGAGCAGCAGCAACAGGGCGAGTCGGCGCATGGGGACGGCTTTCAAGGCAGCTCGACCGCGTCCACCAGCGGCGAGGAGCGCAACACGGCCAGCCCGTCCTGCGGCTGCAGCAGCCGCAGCGACCAGCGGCCCTGCCCGTCCGGGCCGGCGACGGCCTGGGCACCGGCCGTCTGCAGCAGACGGGCGGCATCGGCCATGTCGGTGCCGGGCTTCCAGCGCACCCGCGCGTCGACCTGCGGCGCGGCGGGCGCGGTGGGCGGCGCATCGCGCAGGCGCATGGCGTCGTCGTCGCCGCCGTGCAGGGCGGGCAGCAGGCCGGCGTTCTGCACCACGAGCACCAGCGCCAGCACGCCCAGGGCCGGGCCCCAGGTGCCGCGGAAGCCGCCGGCGCCACCGCCCAGGCGACGGAAGAAGCGCCGGAGCGGGCCGCCGTCGTCCTCGCCGTGACGTTGCCCCGCGCCACCGCGACCGCTGCCGTGCATCGACTGCGCGGCGCCACGCAGCGGTGCGCCAGCGGTGCGCGCCATCGGCGTTGCCGATTGCGCCAGCCGCCGTGCGGCCTGCTGGTACAGCCCCTGGTAGTCGGCCCGCGGATCGCCTTCGGCGGCCAGGGGCGTGCCGGTCAGCACCGTGAAGCAGCCGGCCACGCTGCGCAGCGCGATCTGCCCGGGCGCGGCCGGCGTGGCCTGCACCGTGCCGGCCGGCGCACCCACGCGCTGCGCGGCCCATTCGTCGGCCACGGCGCGCACGGCCGCCAGCCGTGTGGCCGACAGCTCGCCCAGCACGCGCGCGCACAGCTGCGGCGAGGGCACCAGCGTGACCGGGTTCCAGGCCTGCACCACGCCGAACAGCGGCTCGAAAGGCTCGTCCTGTGGCTCCAGCAGCACGTCCCAGGCGCCGGCCCAGTCGGCCTCGCCCACGGCCAGCCAGCCCTGCCACCGGCCGTCGGGCAGCAGGCGGTCGAGCAGCACGCCCAGCATGCGGCCCTCGCACAGCACCGAGAGCAGGCGACCGGGCGCCCAGCGCGCGCCGAAGCCGCGGGCGGCCAGGGCTTCGCGGCGGCGGGCCAGCTCGGTCAGCGGCAGCAGCAGGTCGGTGGGGGCGCCTGCTTCGGCAGCGGCAGGTTCGCCCTCGCGCGCCGGGCCCGCGGCGGGGCGGCGCACCGGCGGGCCTTCGAGCATGCTGCGGATGTGGGCCAGCGGGGGCCAGAGGTCGAGGGGGCGCATGGCATCCGTCCTGATGGTCTATGTCGTCAGGAGGAGGACGCCTCAGCACCGAGGATTTCGAAAACCGCGCCGATCGCGTCCATGTTGCCGGGCTCGATGGCGATGCCCAGGGTCTGCGCGATCCAGCCGCCCAGCAGGGTGCGGCCATAGTCCGCCGGCAGCGATTCGCGCCGGTGCACCAGGCCCAGCCGGCCGGCGCGGTAGTGGTAGGAGGCGATGGCATGGCGCGCGGCCACGCCCGACAGCGGCGCCTCGCGGCCGAAGCCTTCGCACAGCAGCAGCCGCTCGGGCTCACCCAGACCGGCGATGAAGCGGCGCGCCGCCTCGGCCACGCCGGCCATGCTCAGGCCGTGCTCGGCCAGGCAGCCGGCGGCATCGCCCGCGCCGCCGCGATGGCCGCGCAGGTGGGCATCGAGCTGCTCGTCGCTCACCTCCTCGCCCAGCGAGAGCTTGCGGCGGAAGCTGGTGGCCCGCGTGCAGTCGATCAGGTAGCGGCGGAAGTAGGCGCACAGGGCGAAGGCGGTCGACGGCGCGCTGTGCGCGGCACGGTCGGTGGCACCCCCGGCGCCCTCCTCCTCGCCCTCTTCCGGGTCGGCGTCGAGCCGCAGCACCTTGAGGTAGATGAACTGCGCCACCAGCTCCTGCCGGCCTTCGCCCAGGGCCTTGAGCTCGGGCGGATGGCAGTCGCCCAGCGCTGTGCCGACGATGCCGTACATGCGCCCCATCTCGTGCGGCGCCAGCGTCTGCCGGCGGCGCCACAGGCGCACCAGCTCCGCGCTGTCTTCGGACGAGAGGGTGTTCTGCATCAGGCCCTCCGGGCTGTGGCGGCACGCGTCCGACGGCCGCGGAGCAGGCCATGCGGGGACATCCGCGGAACCGGCTTTGCCGGGCCGCAGGATGTGCCCCCTGCAGGGGGTAGGCGAAGCGCGCAGCGCGTAGCCTGGGGGGGAGCGTCAGTCATCGGAGCAGGTGTCGTCGTCGGGGACGACGCAGTTCGCCAGAGAGGCCCCGCGCGTGCGCACCGAGCCGCCGCCCGTGGTCGCCGCGGCCACCGTCAGACCGCGCGGAAGCAGCAGCCAGAGCTGGCCGCGCTCCTTCATGCGGCGCGCCTGGTTGGCCGCCTGACGGCCGTTGCCGAAGAAGTAGTCGGCCCGCACCGCGCCGCGGATGGCGCCGCCCGTGTCCTGCGCGATGGTCAGGCGCTGCATCGGCGTGCCCGTGCCCGGCTGGCGCGTGGAGACGAAGACCGGAAAGCCCAGCGGCGCGCTGCGTGGATCGACCGCGATGGAACGGCCCGGCTGCAGCGGCACGCCCAGCGCCCCCACTGGCCCGTCGGCGTTGGTGGGCACTTCCTTGAAGAAGACGTAGCTCGGATCCTGGATGCCAGTGCCCGTCGCCGCCGCGGCAGGCGTGCGCTGCCCCGGCACGGCCACCGGGCCGCTGCGTGCCGGCAGGGCGAGCGCGAAGCCGCGGGTGCGCACCGTGCTGGTGTCGGTCTCGTCGGCCTCGTCGTCGTCCACCTCCAGCTCGACGGCCGAGCCGCGGGTGCGCACGGCCGTCTTGGCCTTGCCGTTGGCCGCCTTGGCCAGCGTGGGCCGGAAGGGCTGGCCGTTCTGCTCGGCATAGCCCACGCGCACGGTCTGGCCGTCGGGCAGGCGGATGCGGCCAGAGCCCTGCACCTGCATCTCGTACAGCTCGGTGGCGCTGCGCACGAAGGCCAGCACCTTGGCATTGGGCACGCCCAGGCGCTCGATTTCGGCGCGCGTGTAGTAGGGCACCAGCTGCCGGCCCTCGACGCGGAGGCGGGCCTTGCGGTCCACCGTGTCGCGCACGATCTGCGACAGGTCCAGCGCATACAGGCCCGGCGCGCCCATGTCGCGGGTCGACAGGCCCTGCTGCACCACCACGTTGCGGCCGTTCAGCCGCGCGGCCACGGTGCCGTTGCCGGCGGGCAGGCGGCGCGTGTCGAGGAAGAGCATGTCCTCCGGCTGGGCATAGACCGGGTAGATGAAGGGCGGCGAGTAGCTGCGGTTGCCCTCGATCTCGGGCTCGAAGTAGCCGGTGACCACGCCGTCGGGCCGGCGGTCGTCGTCGCGGATCTGGTAGGCCGCGAATTCGCTTTCGTAGAAGCTGCGGATGGCCGGATTGCTGCGGCCGTCCACCTGGCGGGCGCGCTCGCACACCTGCGCCCATTGCTGGCCGCGGCGCACGAGCACCTTGCAGCTGTCGAGGAAGGCCGACCAGCTGTCGACGAAATCGTCGCGCTGCCAGCCGGGCACCACGTCGAAGGGGGTGGCGGTGTAGGTGGCCAGCTGGGTCGAGAAGGTGCGGGCCTGGCCGGCGACGCTGCCGCCCGGGCGTGGCGCGGGTGCGACCGGCGCGGGCGCCGGTGCGGCCACCGGCGGCCCGATGACGATGGGCGCCTGCGGCGCGGCGGCCACCGGGGCCGGCGGCGGCGCAGCGGGGGGCGGCGGCGTGGCGCAGCCGGCGACCAGCAGCGCCGCCACCGTCACCGCCGTGGCGCCGGCCAGGGAGACGGCACGGGCGCTGCCCGTCGGCGCGGCAGGGCGGCCACGAGGCGCGGGCGCCTTGGGGGACAGGGGATTCGGGACCAGGACCTGCATGGATCACTCCTTCGGTTCACGCGCGGGGAAGACCATGAAGACGATCACTTCTCGACGATCTTGAAGCTCCCTACGCCGTAGGCGTCGGCACAGCCGGCGCTTTGCGGGCAGACGGGCCGGCCCCGCAGCACGGTGGCGGCGGGGCCGGGATTGGCGGCTTCGAGCGAAGCCAGGCCGGCGGCCGGAAACAGCGGGAAGACGCCCTCGCTCTTCATGCCGGCATCGCTGAAGTCGCGCTCGCGCTCGCTCACCACCACGGCGAAATGGTTGGTGCCGGGCGGCCCGCCCGCCTCCATGGGCCAGGAGGCGCGCGGCAGGGCCATCGTGCTGCCGGCCGTGATGCGGTTGTGGCGGTCCAGCAGGTTGGGAAAGAGCTGGAACAGCTCGCCCCCGCTGGCCAGCAGGAAGACGTAGACGAAGCCGTCGCGGTTGCTGCGCACGTCGAAGGCCAGCTTGTCCTTGCCGATGCTCACCTCCGGCTTGCGGGCCGTGGCGGTGACGTCGAAGCCCGGCGTGGCGCCCACCGACAGGGCCTGCAGCGATTCGAGCGGCGTCTTCGGCGCGACGCGCGGTGGCGGGGCGGGTGGCGCGGGCGCCGGGCTGGGCGCGGCAGCGGGCGCATCGGCCACCGGAGCCTGAGCCACGGCGGAAGGCGGCGGTGGCGCGGCGCCATCGCCGCGCCCGCTCCACCACAGCGCCGCGCCCGCCGCGACGGCCAGCGCGGCCACGCCGCCGATCACGGGCACGAGCTTCGAGCGTCCCCCGCCGCCATCGACCGGCGCCGGGGCGGGCGCTGGCCGGGGCGGCTGCGTGCGCGCGGCGGCCGGCGTACGGGCCACGGCCGGGGCCGCGCCGCCAGCCGGTGCGCTGCGCGTGGCGGCCATGGTGGTGGTCTCTTCCAGCCCGAGCTGCTGGCGGAACTCGGCCATGGACTGCGGCCGGCCCTCGGGCCGCACCGCCAGGCCCGCGTCCACCGCGGCCAGGAGGGCCGGGCTGTAGCGCTGCTGCAGCTGTTCGTTGCCGGCCAGCGGCACGTAGCTGTCGCTCAGGATGCGCGCCACCGAGGGCGGCGGCGAGCGGCCGCAGATGGCCACGTGCATCACGGCCGCCAGGGCGTAGACGTCGGTCCACGGGCCCTGCTTCATGTCGGGCATCTCGGCGTACTGTTCGACGGGCGCGTAGCCGGGCTTGAGGATGACGGTGATGGCCTGCGTCTTGTCGCTGATCACGCGGCGCGCGGCGCCGAAGTCCAGCACCACCGGCCGGCCCGAGCCTTCGAGCAGCAGGATGTTGTCGGGCGCGATGTCGCGGTGGAAGCAGTTGGCCGCATGCATCACGGCCAGCGCCTGGCTCACGCCGTCCATCACGCGCAGCAGCCAGCCCTCGTCCACGCCGGCCGGGATGTCGGCCAGCGCCTGGCGCAGCGTGTCGCCGCGGTAGAAGGGCATCACCATGTAGGTGGTGCCGCGCTCCTGCCAGAAGCGGTAGACCTTCAGCAGCGAGGGATGGTCGAACTGCGCCAGCAGCCGGGCCTCGTTGATGAAGGAGCGCATGCCCAGGTCGAAGGTCTCGCGGTGGCGCTCCGACAGCGGCATGATGGTCCCGTCGCCGGTGCGCGTGGCCAGCGAGGTGGGCAGGTATTCCTTGATGGCGACCACGCGCTCGAGCGTGTGGTCCCAGGCCTCGTAGACCACGCCGAAGCCACCCTGGCCGATGAGCCGGGTGATCTCGAATTCGGCGATCACGCTGCCCGGCGGCAGCGTGCCGGCATCGCCGCCGCCACCGGCCGGCGCGGCGCCGGCGCCGGTGCGCGGCTGGCTCGGCGCAAAGGCGCTGCCGGTGACGACGCGCGTGGCATCGCCGGCCGGGGCGCCGCCGCCCGTGACGACACGGGTCGCATCGGCTGCATCAGCGGCGCCGGTGACCACGCGCATGGCCTCGTCGGGGCCGGGCGCGCCGCCGCCGATGATGCGGGTGGGTTCGTCGGGCGAGGCGTCGCTCATGGCGCGGCCTCCGGCAGGCTGCCCTCGCTGCGGTCGTCGAAGCCGAAGAGCAGGTCGAAGCGCGCGCCGCGCGGCAGGCCGGCGGCGGTGAGGGCGGGCGCACCCGCGGCGGCGCCCGCCTCGGGATGCGTGAGCCACAGCGACTGGCCATGCGTGGGCCAGGCCGGCGCGTCGCCCCCCTCCACCAACGACTCGTTGCGGCCGAACACCGTGGCCAGCAGGGCATCGAAGGCGGCGGCGTCCAGGTCCTGCTCCAGCGCCTGCAGCGCGGCCTGCGCGCCGCCCTGCCACCAGGCCAGCAGCGCAGGCCATTCGGCCGCGGCAGGCTTCGTGCCCTGCAGCGCCGCGGCCACGGTGAAGGGAAAGTAGCGGCCCACGCCGTCCACGGAGGGCATCATCACGCCCACCCAGGCCTGGCCGTCGGCCACGCCGGGCGCCAGCACGAAGAACCACAGCGGCCCTTCGAGGTAACGTTCGCGCCAGTCGCTTTCGTGGCGCAGGCGCAGCTGCATCAGGCCCTCCTGCAGCCAGCCGTCCCAGGCCTCGCGGAAGTCCGCCGGCAGGCGCCGGTGGGCGAAGTCGCCGATGCCCGGCAGCTTGCCGAACCAGCCCGGCAGCGTCTGCGGCTCGGCCAGGAAGTGCGCCGCCATCAGAGGCCCTCCGGGCAGGAGAACTCGCGCAGCTCCTTCATCCGGATCGGATGCTGCACGCTGTTGGTCGTGACCTCGAAGCGGGCGCGCCGCGCGTCGAGCTGGAAGGTGATGAAGAACTTCTCCGGCCCGTCGCCCGAGGCCAGCTGGCCGCGGTCGAGCATCTTGAACAGCGCCCACGGCCCTTCGGTGACCTGGCCCGAGGTGCCGCCCGAGGTGGGCGGCGCGATGGTCAGGCGCACCTGGTTGGTGTTGCGCGGCCCGGGCCACTGCACGGTCATCGGCACGATGGGGCCGTGCGCGTACTTGACCGTCTGACCATCGACGTCGAGCGAGAAGCTGGTGATGCCGGCGTCCATCTCGACCGGCTTGAAGTCCAGCCGCATGCCGGGCGTGCGGCCGCCGCCGCGGAAGAACACCTGCTTGATGACGTCCGCACGCTCGAACTGCTGCAGCGCGGCCGGCGAGATGGCGCCCTGCTCGGCGATGGGCTTGTAGCGCCACGGCCGGCGGCTGGTGTCCACCAGCTGCGCCAGCTTCTTCTGGAAGAAGTCGTCCATCAGCCCGCCGGGGCCGAACATCTGGCCGAAGTCCTCGGGCAGCACGTCGCGGTTGCTGCTCTCCACGAAGGGATAGCGGCCGGCGATGGCGCGCTGGCAGAACTCGGTCACCGGGCGCAGGTCCTGGCTGAGGTTGCCGCGCTCGGCCACGCGGGCCTGGGCGGCGCCGGTGCTGCTGAGGTTCTCGATCATCGAGCGCACCGGGTCGGGCAGGCGCCCCGCATCGGACTTGAGCTTGCCGGCCACGTCGCCCGGAGGCGGCGCGCTGCGGCTCTTGACGGCCGTGTCCACCGCCGTGAGGTAGACGTACACCTCGTTGAAGAGCTTGAGCGCGTCGTCGATGGGCGCGGGCTGGCCCGGCGCCGCAGGCGTGACCAGCCGGCGCAGGCTCTCGAAGCGGTCGTCCACGATGGACTCGATGCTCTTGCCCACCGGCACCGCGCGCTGCGCGTCGCTGCCACTGCCGCCGAACAGCTCCTCCAGGCCCTTGCGCGTGTTGCGCACGGTCTCGGCGGCCTTGCCGACGGCGGACTTGTCGTCCTTGGCCGGCGTGAGCGTGGTCTGCTTGACCACCGCGCGCAGGAAGTTGGCCAGCGGCGAATCCACGCCCGAGACGATGCGGGCGATGTCGATGTTCTTCTCCAGCCCGCCCGCGCGGATCAGGCGCACGTCGGCCAGCAGGGCCTGCCACAGGCGCGCGTATTCCTCCAGGTAGAGGCGCCGCACGCGGTCGGTGAGCTGGCCCAGGGCCGCGGCATCCCGGGCGCGGTCGGCGGCGCTCTTCTCCTGGCCGAGCACCCAGGGGTCTTCGGCCGCGAGCTGGCCGGTGACCAGCACCACCGCGTTCTGGAAGCGCTGGTGGTAGCCGTCGTAGGTGAACAGGCCCGGCACGCCTTCGGTCAGCGGCTTGCCGCTGGGCCGCTCGAACACCAGCGGCGCCGAGGGACCGGCGGCCTGGGCCACGGTGAAGTCGGGCATGTCCTTGCCCAGGCGCTGGCGCTTGAGGCGGCTGAAGATGCGCTGCTCGGGCGGGTAGCTGGCCAGCAGGCCGCGGGTGCTGCGCACCAGGTTCTCGTCCATGGGCAGCGGCGACCGCGGCGGCCCTTGCGCGATCAGCAGGTCGAGCTGGTCCTCCAGCATCCTGCGGCGCTCGGGCGGCACGCCGCGGTCCAGCGTGCGCTCCCAGTCCAGCGTGATCCAGGCCTTGAGCGCCTCGGGGTCGAAGTGCTCGGGCTGGTGGATCATGAGGTAGCTCTTGAGCGCCTCGTACAGGTATTCGAGGTTGTCGCGCGGCGCGCTGCGCAGCTGGTCCTCGATGCGGCGCGCCAGCTGCGGCAGGAAGGCCTCGTTGAGCGCGCGCTGGTGCGCGGCCTGGGCGGCGGCGTCCATCTTGTCGCCCTGGTACAGGCCCAGCGTCATCAGGAAGGGCGTGTCGCCCTCGCGGTTGACCGGCGTGCGCCACACGTCGCGCAGGTTGCCCAGCACCGGGGCCATGTCGATGGGGCTGCTGGCCTGCGTGGGCAGCGTGGCCAGCGACTGGCGGGTGGGCTCCAGCTTGGCCTCCACCGACTTCAGGTACTCGGCATTGCGCCAGGCCGACCAGCCCCAGCCCGCCAGCAGCGCCAGCGTGACCAGGCCCATGGCCGAGACGCCGGCCAGGCGCAGCAGGTGGCGCTTGCGCTCCAGCTTGACGTCGGCGCCGGCCAGGCGCTGCTCGGGAAACACCACGTCCTTGAGCAGCGTGGTGAGGAAGTAGCTGCGGCCGCTGGACTTCTGCGGCGCCAGGATGGCGCGCTCGATGCCGAAGCTGCGCGCCAGGCTGCCCATCACGCGGTCGATGGGGCTGCCCTCCTGCGTGCCGCTGGTGAAGTACACGCCGCGCACCCACGGCGGCTGGGCGAAGCGCGAGCCGGTGAACACCTGGTCCAGCAGGTCCGCGAGCAGCGGACCCACGGTGGCGAACTGCGCCGGAAAGCCGAAGATGGCGCCGCGGCGGGTGCCGTCGGTCTCCTGCTGCATGCGCTCGATGAGGCCGTTGTTGACGCGCTCGTGCAGCAGCGAAAACTCGCGCTGGAAGGGCTGCTGAAGACCGTGCTCGGCCAGGTGCGAGCCCTCATCGGGCGACAGGGTGAAGCCGAAGACCTGCGCCCGCTGCTCCTTGCCGAGGTCGGCGAAGTATTCGGTGAAGCCGTAGAGCAGGTCGCTCTTGGTCACCAGCACGTACACCGGCAGGCGGGTGGTCAGGCGCTCGTCCAGCTCCAGCAGACGCGCGCGCATGGAAGCGGCCAGTGCGCTGCGCGCCTCCAGGCCCTGGCCCAGCAGGTCGGCGACGCTGACGGTGAGGAAGACGCCGTTGAGCGGCCGGCGCGGGCGGGCCTTCTTCAGCAGGTTGAGGAAGCCGTCCCAGGCGCTCTTGTCCTCGGCGGCATGGCTGTCCTGCGTGGTGTAGCGGCCGGCGGTGTCGATCAGCACCGCCTCGTCGGTGAACCACCAGTCGCAGTTGCGGGTGCCGCCCACGCCGCGGATGGCGCCGGCGCCGAACTTCTCGGCCAGCGGGAACGACAGGCCCGAGTTGACCAGCGCCGTGGTCTTGCCCGAACCCGGTGCGCCGATGAAGACATACCAGGGCAGGTCGTAGAGGTAGCTGCCGCCGGACAGCGACAGCCAGTCGCGCCAGCCGGGCTTCTTGCCGGCCGCGGTGAGGCGCATCTTCTTGAGCGTGGCGATGGCCTCGCCGAAGCGGTCGGCCAGCACCTGCTGCTCGCCATTGCCGGGGGCTTCGGCCTTGGCGGTGGCGGGCGCCTTCATCAGGCCGTCGGTCAGCGCGCGGCTGGCCCGGCGCACGCGCCAGCGGCGGATGGCCAGGCGCAGCAGCACCAGCAGCACGATGACGCCGATCAGGATGGCGCGCGCGAGCTCGCTTTCGAGCGGCACCAGCGCGCCGATCTTGATCAGCGGGCCGATCCACCAGATCAGCAGGCCCAGGATGGCCAGGGCCACCACGGTGAGCAGCACCGGGTGGAAGATGAACTTGAAGACGGCCTTCATTTCGCCGCTCCTTCAGGGGGAGCCAATAGGACGATGTCCACGCGCCGGTTGCGCGCCCGGTTGGCGGGCGTGTCGTTGGCGGCGACGGGCTCGGCATCGGCCTTGCCTTCGGCCTTCATGCGGACCGGGTCGACCTGCGCCGCGAGCGCCTGACGCACGGCCTCGGCCCGCGCGGTGGACAGGTGCCAGTTGGAGGGATAGCGCAGCGAGCGGATCGGCTGGCTGTCGGAATGGCCGGTGATCAGCACCTCGCCCTTGACCTCGGCCAGGGCCTGGCCGATGCGCACCAGCACCGGCATGGCCTGCGCCATGGGCTCGGCGCTGCCGGAGCCGAAGAAGGCATCGCCGCGCAGCCGCACCGTGCTGCGGTCGGCCTCGTCGGTGACGGTCACCAGGCCCTGCTTGACCTCGGCCTCCAGGAAGCGCGCGAGCCGCGGCGACTTGGCCGGCACCGGAGCAGGCGGCGGCACGAGCTGCGTGTTGGGCAGGCGCAGGCCCGCCACGCGCGACCAGGTGGTGTCGGACAGGTTGCCCAGCCACAGCCGCAGGCCGAACCAGACCAGTGCCAGCAGCAGCAGGAAGCCGGCGCCGACCACCCACAGCGGCACCGATTCGCGCAGCCGCGCGCTGCCGCCGCCCGCGCCCTGCCAGTGGGGCGACAGCGCCGGCTCCAGCGGCGGGCGGTCCTTGCGGATCAGGTCGGCCAGGCGCTGGCGCACCGAGTCCAGCTGGGCGCGGCCGTTGTCGACCACGCGGTAGCGGCCCTCGAAGCCCAGGGCCAGCACGCTGTAGATGAGTTCGAGCAGCTGGCGGTGCGTGGGCACGTCCTGCGCCAGGCGGGCCAGCAGCTGGAAGACCTTCTCGCCGCCCCAGGTTTCGTTGTGGAACTGCACCAGCAGGCTCTGCTTGTTCCAGCCGCCCGACACGCCCCAGGGCGTGTTGGCCACGGCCTCGTCCAGCGCGGTGCACAGCACGTAGCGGGCGGCCAGCACGGTCTCGTTGCTGGCGCCGGCGCGGCGCGCATCGGCATCGAACTGCTGCACCGCCTGCGCGGCCGAGGCGCGCAGCGCACCCACGTCGGGCGGCTGCACCAGGTTGCGCAGCTTGCCCATCAGCACCAGCAGCCGCCCGGCGGCCGACACCAGCGGATTGAGCAGGCCCAGGTCGCCCAGCTCGGTGGGCAGCGGCTCGGCGCCCGGGGAGGAAGGCGGCGGCATCATCGGCGGCGGCGCATTGCCGCCCGCACCGGGCGTGCGCGGCTTGGGCTTGATGACGGTGCGTTCGGACTCGAAGGCCGCGAAGGGATCAGGCGTGCTCACGAGGGCCTCCAGAGAGCATTCGGCTACGCGAAGCGAGCAGGAAACGAGCGGGCGTCATCGGACCGCCCAGAAAGCGAGGTCCAACCCTGGGAAATCGCCCGCGATGTGCATCGCCATGCCGCCCGAGGCCTCCAGCTGGCGCCACAGGTCGCTGCCCTTGGTCTCCAGCTCGAAGTAGTTGGCGCCGGCATGGAAGGGGATCTGCCGCGGCGCGACCGGCAGCGGCGTGAGGGTCACGCCCGGCAGCTGCAGGTTGACCAGGTCGCGGATGCGCTCGACCGGGCCGATCTTGACCTGCGTGGGAAAGCGCGCCCGCAACGCATCGCCCGGCAGCTGCGACTGCACGGCCAGCACGAAGGTGGCGTTGCGCTGCAGTTCCACGTCGGGGATCAGCGCCACGCGCACGCCGTGCTTGCGGTCGTGCAGCTCGATGCGGATGGCCGACTGCTCCAGCACCATCGACAGGCTGCGGCGCAGGTCGTCCATCAGCGGGCGGAAGCTGGCCTCCAGGTCGTCGTGCACATAAGGCGGCAGGCGCAGCGCGCGGCGGCTGTCGCGGAAGGTGCCCAGGTCGCCGGCCAGCTCCAGTGCATGCTCGTAGAAGCGCAGCGGATGCAGCAGCGGCCCGCGGGCGAAGTGCGCGAACACCGGCTCGTGGCGGTTGACGGTCTGCAGCAGCATGAAGTCGGCGATCTCGGCCACCCCGCCGGTGCCGCCCTGGGTCATGCGGCCGGCCAGGGCATCGGCGCGCTGGCGCAGCAAGCCGAGGAGCTCGTCCACCCAGCCGCGGATGACGGCATGGGCCGCCACGTCCAGCAAGGGCGGCACCCAGCCGCGGTGCAGCGAGAGCTGGTTGTCGGTGCGGCGCTCGACCACGCGGGCGACCGAGAGCGTGGTCCAGGCATCGGTGGCTTCGCCGGCGCGGATCAGCCGGGTGTGCAGGGCGCCCAGTTGCAGCAGGGCGGTGCGCTCGCCGGCGGTGTTGGCGTCGGGCACCTCGGACTCGAGCACGCGGTGGCGCACCAGCTCGTCCTCGTCGCCGCTTTCGGCATTGGATTCGCGCGCGCCCGCTCGGCGCACGGGCAGAGCCAGCAGGATGGCTTCGTCGCGCAGCGAGGGCGGCACGTCGATGGGCTCGGGCAGCGGGTCGACCGCCGGCATGTCGAAGGGGGTGCCGTCGGCGAAGACCCCCACCGCGCGGGTGAGCGCGAGCTTGCCGAGCGACAGCGCGGCGGCGTCGATCTCCAAGGCTGAAAAGCCCCAGCCGCAGGGCGCCGTGCCGCGCAGCAGCAGGTGGCGCGCATGGTCTGCGTGGCGCTCGGCCTGTTGCAGGTGCTGCGGCTGCAGCAGCATGCCTTCGCTCCAGACCACTTTCGATCGCCAACTCATCGCGCGCACGCTCCTTCCAAACGACAGGGCTGCACCGCCCGGGCTTCTTTCTCAGCCCGGGCCGGGACGCGGACGGGGGCGCTCGGAACCTCGATGCGGCAAGCGAGGTGCAGTGTCCCGGGGGCGCCGGGCGCGGCAAATCCATCGGACGGAATAGGCGGGGGGCGGGACTCGTCCGAAGGGCCTAGTACCGGGGGGCGTGGGGTTCGGGCGACTGGAGCACCGCCCGGGCAGATGCGGCTGAGGAATCGAACCGGCGCGCCCTGCGGGGGCACACCCGACACGACTCGTCGGGGCACTGACCCGGCATGACCCCTCGGGGCACTAACCGGCACCACTCGTCGGGGCACTAACCGGCACCACTCGTCGGGGTACTAACCCGGCAGAGGGCGCCGGCATGCGCGCTCCCGGTGCACGCTCGCGCCGACCGGCTTGCCTCACCAGATGCGTGCTCGCTCTCCACCGACGCGCCTGGCGCACTGCACGGCGCCGCGAATGGCACCTCCGCACGCACACCGGCACCCTCCGCCTCGACGCTGCGCCAGAACGGCCGGTTCGGCCGCCCAGGTCCCCACTCCGTTCGCCCTGAGCCCGTCGAAGGGCGGAGCGGCGCTCGGCGCACGTGCCCGGCGTTGCCTGGCTCGCCTGCGTACCGCCGCTGAGGACCAGGCTTCGACAGGCTCAGCCCGAACGGACTGGGGTTGACTGGCCCGCACTACCTTCAGGATCCCGATGAGCCCAACGCCCGAAGCCTCAAAGACCGAAAACCCCAAAGCCCCGACGCCCAAGGACCAGAGGACCCGAGAGCCCAGAAGGCCAAAAGACCTCTGGCCCGAAAACGGGAGGGCTCGCGCGCAGCGTCGAGGCGGAGGGCGCCGGTGTGCGTGCGGAGGTGCCATTCGCGGCGCCGTGCAGTGCGGCAGGCGCGTCGATGGAAGGCGAGCACCCGTCTGGCGAGGCAAGCCGGTCAGCGCGAGCGTGCACCGGGAGCGCGCATGCCGGCGTCCTCTGCCGGGTTACCGCCCCGGCGGCTCGTGCCACCAGCCGCCCCCACCCGCCCAACCCTGGGCACGAAGCACCTGCGCCGAGTGCCGAGTGCCGAGTGCCAGGTGTTAAGCGCTAATCGCCAAGCCCGACTCGCCAACGCTCAGAAATCCGAACACCCGTTCTTGCGCTCCGTGTCCACGCAGCTCGTGAGCTGCGGCCGCGAACGCACCCGCGTCCACTCGCGGGCCAGCACGTCGTCGCCCTGCTGCGCCGTGCGGCTCGCACCCAGCGGGCCGGTGGCATAGCAGATGGGCGGGCCGCCGATGTTGCGGTCGAAGGTGTAGGTGTTGACGTCCTCGCGCACCACATCCGGCGGCGCCGTCCGCGGGGGCGTCAGGACCGCCACCACCGGTGCGGGCGCTGCGGCAGGCGCAGGCGGCGGAGGGGGCGGCGGCGGTGGCGGTGGTGGGGGCGGCGGAACCGGCGCAGGCGTCACCGTCAGCCGACCCGGCAGCACGCTCAACAGGTAACCCTCGGCCGAGGCGAAAGTGCCGTTGATCGCGTACACACCCGCCGGGCTGGTCGTGACCGCCGGGGTCGACAGCGTGCCGGTGATGCCCGCGCCGCCGTCGCCCAGGATCAGGCCCGACAGCGCATAGCTGAAGGTCGGGTTGGGCTGCGCCTCCTGCCGCGTCGCGTCGGCGATCGTGATGGTGGCCGTCGGCCGGGCGGTGTAGATGAAGCGGTTGCCCGAGGTCGGAAAGGCCGGCACGCAGGCGCCGGCGAAGGTGCAGCCGTACAGGTTGGGCAGCGTCGGCCCGCCCACCAGGCCGCCGCGCGTCTCGCCCACCCAGGTCGCGGCCCAGATGCGCCACGGGCCGGTGATGGTGCGGTTGCCCACGTTCTGGAAGGTGGCGCCCGCCACCAGGTCGGTGCCGGCCGTGCTGACCACGGGCGTGTCCAGCAGCAGATCGCCGGTCGTGGTGCGCACCAGCACCGAGGCGGCCGTCAACGCGCCGCTGGTCACGGCCGCAGGCGCATTGGCCGCGGCGTCGAAGCCGTTGGCGGTGACGGCGCCCACGCGCAGCGTGTTGGCGTCCACGTAGCGGAAATTGCCGGCGGCACTGCCGCCCAGCGTGCTGGCCGCCACGTCGTTGACCGCCTGGTCCAGCAGCACGCTGCCCGTGGTGGAGCGCGCCAGCAGCGTGGGCACCGTGATGCCGCCGGCCGCCGTCTGCGCGATGTCGCCGGTGGCCAGCAGGCCCAGCGTGCCGCTCACCGTGAGCGGCGCCTGCAGCGCGATGCTGCCGCCGCCGTCGGCCTGCAGCGTCAGGTTGCCGGTGGTCGTCAATGCACCGGCCACGGTGATGGCGCCGGACTGCACCGTGCTGCCCACCACCCGCGTCGGCGCCGCCAGGCGGGCCCACTCGTCGCCGGAGATGGCGAAGCCGGCGGCGCTGGTGCCGCCCAGCGCGATGGCATCGCCGCCGCGCTCGGCGCCCGTGGCGGTGTAGGTGTCGGGCGTGCCGGTCAGCGTGACGCTGCCGGGCCGCAGATTGAGCGTGGTGCCGGCGTTCACCTGGCTGCCGGTGCCCAGCACCAGCGCATCGGCCGTGCCCGTGGTACCCGCGCGCAGCACCACCTGGCCGGTGGACTGAATGCGCCCGGCGGGCGAGGGCACGCTGATGCCGCCGGCGTCGACGATGCGGATGCCGGCGCCGCCCGCGTTGCGCGACTCGCCCGTCACGGTGACCGCCCCGCCCCCGGTGCTCGTGACCAGCGACGCGTTCTCCAGCCGCACGCCGTCGCCCCCGGCGGCCGCGCCGCCGGTCAGGCGCAGGCCCGTGATGGCGATGCTGCCGCTGCCCGTCTCCACCATCGGCAGCGAGGCCGCACCGCCGAAGGTCGTGCCGATCACCACCCCATGGCCGGGCGCGTTGCCACTGTTGGCGACCGCGCTGCCCACGCCGGTGATGCGCACGGCGCCGCTGGTGGTGTGGATGCCCGCGGTGGCCGTGGTGGCCGCGATCTGCACGCCGGTGCCCAGGTTGCTGGTGCCCAAAATGTCCACGCTGCCGCTGGCCGTGGCGATGCGGGTGCTGTCGAGATTGACGGCCGCGGTGATGAAGCTGCCCGTCGACACCGCGTTGCTGCGGCCGGTGAGCTGCACATTGCCGCCCGCGCCCGCGTCGCTGCCGCCGCTGTAGGCGCCCGGCGAGACCAGGGCATTGCCCTGGCGCGTGTCGAGCACCGCGGTGTTTCCCAGGCTCACGCTGGTGCCGCCGTTGGAGTCGTTGGTCCACGCGCCATTCATGGCGATGTTGCCGCCGTTGGTGTAGATCTGGCCGTCGAAGCTCACCTGCCCGCCGCCCACCGCGGCGCTGCCCGCCGTGGCGGCCGCATTGAAGGCCACGTTGATCGACGAGCCCACGCCGTAGGCCCCGATGCTGGCCTGGCCGTTGGAGCGCACGCTGCGGTTGGCATTGAGCGTCAGGGTGCGCGCGCCCGTCCCGTTGAAGACGATCTGCGCGGCATTCATGAAGATGTCGCCCTGATCGGCCGCACCCCCTGTGCCCGTGCCGATGGTCACGTTGCCGCGCAGCAGGGCGTTGTTGATGTCGCCGTCCTGGATCGTCGAGGTGGCCACCGCGTCATAGGGATTGGTGGGCAGGGTGCCGGCGGCATTGCCGTTGACGATGGTGATGTCGAAGGGGTCGATGGTCCAGGTGCCGGCGGTGCCAGCGTTGGCGCCGGTGTTCACCCGGATGCCACGCAGGTCGAAGGTGCCGCCCGAGGTCTCGACGGCGCCGCCGTTGCCGCCGGAGGCACCACCCTGGGCCGACAGCGAACCGTAGGCGCGCAGCGTGCGGCCCGCGAGCAGCCGGATCTGCCCGCCGTTGCCGCTGGCCGAGGCCGCATCGGCACGCAGCTGCGCATTGGCCGCCATGGCCACGGCGTTGGTGCCCTGCACCGTGATGCTGCCGCCCTGGCCGGCGCCACTGGCGTCCAGCAGCGCGCCGGTGCCCAGCGGGTTCTGCAGCAGCACGTTGTTGGCCGCGATGGCGATGCTGCCGCCCGCGCGCGTGGTGCTGGAAACATCCACCAGCGCCGTCAGCGGCGTGCCGGCGGGCAACGCGACGGTGGTGGTGTCGCTGGAGAGCCGCACGTCACCCGTGCCGCCCTGCAGGCTCACCGTGCCGCCCTCGGCGCGCAGGCCGCCACCGACCGCGCCGCCGATGTCGATGGCGCGCGCCGTGGCGCCATCCTGGATCGTGACCGCGCCGGTCGTCGGGTTGCGCACGGCCGAGAAGGCGCCGCTGCCCGCCGTGCCGGTGACGTCCAGGCGCGCCCCCGCCCCTGCCACCACCTGGCTCGACACCGTCTGCACACCCTGCGAGGCCTGCGCCGTGCTCTGGAAGGCCGTGAAGTCGGTGCTGGCGCGCATGCTGTCGAAGTTGCCGCCGGTGCCCTGCAGCGCGACGTTGCCCTGCGCCTGCAGCCGTGCGCCGCTGAGCAGCACGCCGGCGGTGTTGCCGATGCCGCCGCCCGGCTGGCCGGTGGCGCTGCTGCTGGCCACACCGGTCAACGTGGCCGCGCCGGCCGAGCTCAGCGCCGAGGCGCCGTCCACCCGCACGCCGCTCGCGGCCACGCCGCCGGTGCCCTTGACCGCCAGGCCGCCGCTGCCCGCCTGCACGGTGCTGCCGGCCGTCACCAGCACGCCTTCGCTGGCCGTGTAGCTGCCGCTGCCGGCCCAGCTGCGGCCCTGGCCTGCCAGGCTGACCTGGCCGCTGCCGCTGGTCAGCACCTGGCTGTTGCCGATGTAGACGCCGGGGCGCCAGCGGTCCGCCGGCGTGGAGGCGCCGCTGGCGCCGCTGCCGTTGCTGCCGCCCACCGCCACGCCGGCCGCCGCATCGCCCTGACCGAAGAAGCGCACGTTGCCGCCATTGGCATCGATGCGCGCGCCGTCCAGGCGGATGGCCGCGGCCGTGTCGGCGTTGAAGGAGGGAAAGGCCGCGACGGTGCCGGCGGTGGCACGCGCCGCGCCGGTGGCATCGGCATTGAAGTCGACGTTGATCGTCCCGCCCGTGGCGGTGACCGCGCTGCCGGCGAGCATGTCGATGCTGCCGGCCGAGTCGATGCGCAACGTGGTGGTGGGCCCGCCGGTCTTGACGACCTGCGCACCGCCCGCCCCCCCGGTCAGGGCCCCGGCCTGGAAGGTGACGCCACTGCCGTCGCTGCGCTGGGCGGTGGAGAGGACCACGTCCGTGCCTCGGCTCAATGCCCGGCCGAGGCCGGCGGCACTGACCGTGTTGGCCTCCACGCCGGTGGCCCCCGCGACATAGCCTGGATCGGTTGCGGAGATGAGCAGCCGCGGATCGCCCACGGCCAGCGTCAGGCGGCCGTTGGCGCCACCGCCGGTGCCGCCGCCGGCATCGACGCTGGCGAGCCCGGCGCTCATGGCGCTGGCCGTGGCGCTGATGCTTCCGCCTGCGCCGCTGCCGGCACCACGGGCGTTGAGCGTGCCGGCCAGTTGCACGCTGCTGCGGCCGGCCGTGCCGGGCGCAGCGGTCTCGCCCGCCATCACCGTCGCCGCCCCGTTGTTGAAGCTGAGGCTGCCGCCGTTGCCCGTGCCGGTGGCGCTGGCATCGAGCGTGGCCGTGGGCGCCACGTTGATCACCGGGCCGGCCACCACCACGGTGCCGCCGCCGGCGACGCCACGCACATCCACGAGCGTGGCCGGTGCGGGCGCCACCGACGGCACGGCCGGGGCCGGCGCGTCGGCCAGCTCCACCTGGCCGCCGGACAGCGTCACGCTGCCGCCGCTGCGGCCGGCCGTCGTGCCGCTCGCATCCACGGTGCCGCCGGCCACCTGCAGCGTGTTGCTGCGGCCCGCGCCCAGCACGATCTGGCCGTTGCGCGCCTCCACGCTGCGGGCCTGCACGATGCCGGTGTTGTTGACCACCAGCTGGCCGGTGCGGCTGGAGGCGCCGAGCATCAGCGCCCGGCCGCCATCGGCCTGGATCAGGCCCGCGTTGGCGGCGGAGGCCGAGGTCGCCAGCGCGTCGGCATTGATCACCACGTTGGTGAGGCCATCGCCCGCGAAGTCCAGCGACACCTTGCGGCCCGAGACCAGGCCCGCCGTGCCGCCCGGCGCGTTGATCGTGCCGCCCGCGTCGTTGCTCACGCCCGCGCCGATCAGCAGCACGGTGCCACCCGCGGTCGCCACGATGCGGCCGCGGTTGACCACGGTCGTGGCGGTCGCATCGTTGCGCTCGAAGACGAGCACCTCGCCCGGGCCCAGCGGCGTGTTCTCGCGCCCGGCGGGCATGAAGCTGGCGTCGGGAATGTCCAGCGTGGTGGCCACCAGGCCGCCCACGTTGACCTGCGCCGTGCCCGAGAACAGCACGCCCGAGGGGTTGACCAGGAACACCCGGCCGTTGGCCGTGAGCTGGCCCGCGATCTCAGACGGATTGCCGCCGGTCACGCGGTTGAGCAGCACCGAGGCGGCCGTGGGCTGCACGATGTTGACGGCCGCGCCCGAGCCGATGGAAAAGCTCGTCCACTGCGCGATGGCGCGGGCCTGGCTCTGCGTCAGCGTCATGGTGCCGGCCGCCGGGTTCTGCGCGGTGATGGCGACGCCGCGCAGCGAACCCAGGCCCGGGGCGATCGCCGGCAGCGTCAGCGGCGCGAGCTGGGCGATGGCCGAGCCGGCGCCCATGCACAGCAACGACAGCGCCAGGGGACGCAGGCGCCAGTGGCGCGCCGCGGCGGCGGAAGAAGAGGGATGTCGGGAGCTCATGGCGAGGCCTCTTGGATAAAGCGCCGGGTGCCGCGGCCGGTCAGAAGGATTTCTGCAGCTGCACGTACAGCCGCGGATTGCGTCCACCGCCGTCGGTGACGGCCGCGGGCGTGCCGGCGCGCCAGGCCAGCGAGGCATTGATCGAGAAGTTGCCGGCGCGCACCCATTGCAGGCCGATGCCGGCACCGCGCAGGCTGCGGCTGGTGGGGGTGGTGTCGAACAGGCCCGGCGTCTTCTGCGGCCGGCCGCGGGCCGCGTCGTAGAAGACGAAGGGCGTCAGCTCCGAGGTGGCGGACCAGCGCCATTCGACGGTGCCGATCAGGCCCTGGTCCACCAGCACCTCGCCCGAGGGATAGGCGCGCACGGCGCGCGCGCCGCCCAGGCTCAGCTTCTCGGAGGCATCGAGGTTCTTGCTGGCCCACTGGCCGCCCAGGGCCAGGTAGAGCGAATGCTCCGGCAGCACCGACTGCAGGCGCGAAGCCTGGAAGGTGAGCTTGGAGAAGCTGCCCTCGGTGCGCGGGCCGCCCAGCGCCTGGTCGGCCGCCAGCAGGCCCGCCTCGCGGATCGACAGACTGCCGCGGTAGGCCGTGCCCGAGCTGGCCCAGTAGCCGCCGCCCAGCCAGTCGTCGCGCAGCTCCCAGGTCCAGCCCAGGCCGGTGCCGCTGACGCGCTTGCGGCCTTCGAAGGCCACGGTGGTGTATTCGTCCGTCAGCCGCTTGGTGTCCACCGACAGGCGCAGGAAGAGGTTCTGCCGCCGCTGGCGGATCACCGGGTAGAAGAGCGAAAGGTCGGCCACGTCGGCCTTGCCTTGCGCACCCAGCACGGCGAACTGGCCGTCCAGCTGGTAGTCGATGCGCGCCAGTCCCGCGCCCAGGCGCAGGCCGCTCGTGCCCAGCGGCACTTCGTAGGCGATGCGGCCCAGCTGCAGCGCGTCGTTGTTCGACACCATGGCCCGCAGGTCCAGGTTGTCGCCGATGCCCAGCGGGCTGTTCCAGCGCAGCGAGCCGCCCACGCGGTAGCGGCCCGACTCCTTGGTGCCATGGTTGTCGGCATCGGCGCTGAAGGAAAAGCGCGAGCCGGGGTTCACCTCCACCGCCAGGTCGGTGGTGCCGGGCTGGCTGCCTTCCTGCAGCCCGGAGCCGACGGCGATGCCGGGCTGGTCGGACAGCAGCAGCATGGCGCGCTCGTAGGCCGGCGCGCTCACGGCCGCGCCGGGCTGCAGCGCGGCCAGGAAGCCGCGCACGCGCGCCTCGCTGGTGGGGGCCTCGGGTGCCACCTGCACATCGACCTTGCCGATGCGGCCTTCGGCGATGCTGATCTCCACCACGCCGTTCTGCACCGTCTGCACCGGCACCACCGCCTGGGCCAGGAAGTAGCCGCGGGCGTGGTAGCGGTCGGTGATGGCCTGGGCCAGCTGCTCCAGGTCGGCCAGCGTGACATCGCGGCCGACGTAGGGCGCGGTGATCTCGCGCAGGTCCTCGGCCGACAGGGCCTCGGCGCCCGTGAGGCGCAGGTCGTTCAGGCGAAAGGAGACGGCGGGCGCGACTGGTGCCGCGGGCAGGGCCTGGGGCGTCTGCGCGGACGGTGCGGCGCAGCTGTTGCACGGCGGCTGCACGGGCACCAGCTGCTGCTGCGCCAGCGCGGGCGCCATGGCCGTCAACGCGGCGGCCAGTGCCGTTGCACGGATCGCGAAGGATGAGGTCATGGCGGGCTTCATTGGACGGTCAGGCGCCAGTTGCCGATCAGGTTGAACGGGGCCCAGAAGAAGGGATGGGCCATCTTGGGATCGCGCAGCACCGCCAGCTGGCCGGCCTGCATGGCCTGCTGCAGGTCGCGGCCCTTGGCGAGCTCGCCGTAGAGCGTGCTCATGAGCACCGCCGTGGCGTCGTCCGACACCGGCCACAGCGAGGCGATCAGGCTGCTGCTGCCGGCCGACAGGAAGGAGCGGGTGAAGCCCAGCACCTCGTCGCCCGAGGCGATGCGGCCCAGGCCCGATTCGCAGGCCGAGAGCGTGACCAGCGCCGTGCCCTGCATGGGCAGCTCCAGGATCTCGTGCGCCTCCAGGAAGTTCTGGCGCCCGTTCTCGTTGGCCAGCAGGATGCGCGAATAGAGCGGGTCGACCTGGTCGGCCTCGGCATGCGCGGCCACGTGCACCAGCGGCGAGCCGCCGGCCGCCTGGCGGAACTGCGTCTTGGTGGCCTGCGCGCCCATGTAGACGGTGTGGCGTGGAAAGAGCTGCTCCAGCCGCTGGACCTCGGCCACCGAGCCGGGCAGGTCGTACTTGTCCTCGATGCGCGGATTGCCGAAGGCCGTGAGCCGACCATCGACGCGCGGCGTGCGCCGGGCCAGTTGCACAGCGATGCTCATGGAGGGTGCGACCGACACCGGGTTGGTCTCGATCAGGTAGCGGCCATTGACCCGCAGTGCCTGGAAGGGCAGGTAATGCAGCGGCCCGTGCGGCACCACCACGACGCGCTGGCCCGGCTGCAGGCCCAGCGGGCCGATCAGCGCCGCGCCCATCTTGTCGGCATTGCCGATGGCCGTGCGACGGCCGCGCACCACCGAGTTGCGGAAGGTGTCGACCAGCTCCACCAGCTCATCGCGGCGGATCGGCAGGCTCTGGCTGCGCACCTCTGTGCTGCTGACCACCCACACCTGCAGCCGGTCGGGCAGCGCGTGGTACTGCACCAGACGCTCGTCGGGTGCCAAAGTGATCTGCAGGCTGGCCAGGTCGACCACGGCGGTGGCCTGGGTGGCCAGCTGGGCACGGCCGCGCACCGCATCGAGCAGGGCGCGCGAGCGGCTGTGTTCGCTGACCTCGAAGGCGCGGCGCGGCTCGCCCATGTCGGCGTACAGGCCCACGGCGCGCTCGAAGAGCTGCTGCAGGTCGGAGAAGACGCCCATCTTGAATTCGTCGCTGCGAAAGCGCGCCCGCACGCCGTCCACGCCGGCCAGGGCGCGGTCCAGCGCCTGCGCGGCCTCGGCCTTGCGGCCCAGCGCCAGTTCGCTGCGGGCCACGCCGTCCCAGGCCCAGAGCTGGAAGTAGCCGGCGTCGGTGCCGGCCCGGCGCGTGGTCAGCTGCTGGAAGAGGGCCCGGGCCTCGGCCGGCTTGCCTTCGGCCAGCAGCAGGTTGGCACGGGTGCGGTCCACCTGCGCCGTCAGCGAGGCGTCGCGCTGCGGCGGCAGGCTGTCGAGCAGTTGGCGGGCCCGGGCCAGGTCCTCGGGCTTGCCGCTGTCGATGAGCGCGTTGGCGAGCGAGGCCTGCACCAGTGGCGCATAGCGTGGCGAGCTGCCGGCCAGGGCCTGGTCGTAGTTGCGGATGGCGCCGGGCAGGTCGCCGCGGCGGGCGTCCACATCGCCCAGCACCTTGAGGGCCGGACCGCGGATGAGCTGTGGCTCGCGCGTGGGCAGCTGCAGCGCCTCGCGGGCGAACTGCTCGGCCTTCTCCAGCTGGCCGGCATAGCTGTAGACGATGGCCAGGTCGCGCTTGGCGGCGGCCAGCAGGGCCGGGTCCTGCGTGGCGCCGGCCAGGTGCAGCGCCTTGCTGGCGGCGCGCACGCTCTGGCGGAAGTCGCCCGCCTCGGCCAGCGACACGGCCTGGCTGCAGTACTGGTAGGCGCTGAGCTTGACCTTGTCCTGCGAATACAGGATGGCGCCCTCCTGCGTGAGCGCCAGCAGCGTGTCCGAATCGGCCAGCCGGGCCTGCTCCTGCTGGCGGGCAGCGGCTTCGGCATCGGGCGCGGCGGCCTGCGCCCAGGCGCCCGCGGCGGGCCAGGCCAGTGCCATCGCCATGGCCCAGGCGCCCCACCGGGCGCGGTGGCGGCCGGCGCCCCCGGCCGGCTTCTGCATCTTGCGTTCCATTCGACCCCCAGGCGTCCGGCCGTGGGGCACGCCCGGGCGGCGGGCCCCGCAGGCGCAGGATGCGGCCTGCCCGTCGGACGTCGTCGGGGCAGTCTAGGAACGGGCCCGTGCGGGGCCTATTTGCAGGAAGGTCTAGGGCGAACGGCGTAGGGGCACGCCGGTGGCCGGGCCGCTCAGGCAGTCACGCGGTGGCGCACCGGGCCGGCGCGCTGTTCCACCGCCTGGCGCAGCGGCTGGCACAGGCCGAGCATGAAGGCAGCCTCGGCCACCACGAACAGGGGGCCGATCAGCAGGCCCATCAGGTCATCGACGAAGGCCGGCTTGCGGCCCTCGTACCAGTGGCCGACGAACTGGAAGGCCCAGCCGACCACGAAGCCGCCGACGCCCACGGTCAGCCATTGGGCCGTGGGCAGTGCCGCGGCCCAGTCGCCGAACCACAGCGCCAGGGCCAGCAGTGCCGCCATGACGGCGCCGAAGCGCAGGTCCAGCCGCAGGTAGTAGGTCATCGCCAGCAGACCGGCGATGACCGCGGGCGTGAGCGACAGCCCGGCCAGCATGAAGCCCGGTCGCGACAGCAGCACGACGACCGCCAGGACGATCATGGGAATCCCGATGAAATGCGTGGCGATGTTGCGCGGGTCCCGGTGGTAGCCCGCGTAGGTGGCCAGTTGCTCGGTCAGTGTCTTCATCGTTGTCTCCTTGGCGCAATGCGGCGATGCTAGGGCGGGCCCCCGCGCGCCACTGTCGGCTGCCGGACACAAGGCGCCCGCCGCCCCTGCGACCCATGAACGACGACAACTGGCCCCGCATCGCCGCCAGCGGCAGCTGGTTCAAGGCCGCGCCCGCGCCCCTGCAGCAGGCGCTGCTGGGCCTGGCCGTGGCGCGCCGCCATGCGGACGGCGCCTGCCTGTTCCGGCGCGGCGACCCGCCCGACGGCCTCTATGGCGTCGCCGAGGGCGCGGTGCGCATCACCGGGCTGGCGGCCGATGGCCGGGAAGCCCTGCTGGCCATCGCGGAGCCGTCGCAGTGGATCGGCGAGATCGGCCTGCTCGACGGCCTGCCGCGCACGCACGACGCCCACGCGCAGGGTGCGGCCGTCACGCTGCATGTGCCGCAGGCGGCGCTGCTGGCCGTGCTGCAGACGCAACCCGCGCTGTGGCAGTGGATCGGCCTGCTGGCCACCAGCAAGCTGCGCGCGGCCTTCCAGGCGCTGGAGGACATGGCCCTGCTGCCGGCCGAGAACCGCATCGCCGCGCGCCTGCTGGCCATGTCGCAGGGCTACGGCGAATGGACGCACCAGACGCGCCGCGTGGTCCGGCTGTCGCAGGAGCAGCTGGCCTCGATGCTGGCCCTTTCGCGGCAGACAGTGAACCAGGTGCTGCAGGGCCTGGCGCACCAGGGCATCGTGCGGCCGGGGCGCGGCACGGTGGAGATCCTGGATGCGGCGCGGCTGCGCGCGCTGGCCGGCCGCGTCGGCTGATCCGCACGCCAGGGCTGCGCGTACAGCGGGCGCTGGCGGCGTCTTGCGGACCGACGGTGTTCCGGCTTTGTTATTTGACATGACGCATGTAACATAGAAAACGACACGTCACGCCCCCATGCCCACCGACCCGACCGCCACCGACGCATTGACCATCGAAGCCCTGGCTTCGGGCTCGGGCGTGACGGTGCGCAACATCCGCGCCTACACCACGGCCGGCCTGCTGCCGCCGCCGAAGCTGCGCGGGCGGCTGGGGCTCTATGGCGAGGAGCATGCGCAGCGGCTCGAACTGATCCGCGCGCTGCGCGAGCAGGGCTTCGGCATCGACGCCATCCGCCGCGTGTTCGAGCAGGCGCCGGCCAGTTCCTGGCGCAGCTTGGCGGCGGTGGCGCAATCCATCTCGGACAACCTCTTCGCGGCCGAGGCGCCGCTGGTGGTGCCCGCCGAACAGGTCAAGGCGAAGTGGCAGGGCCGCCTGACGCCCGCCCTGCTCGACCGCGCACTGCGCGCCGGGCTGGCGCGCCGGCTGCCCGACGGCAGCGTGCAGCACCTGAGCCCTGCCCTGGCCCGCATCGCTGAGCAACTGGCGGCCCTGGGCCTCACGCCCGAGCAGGCCATCGACATGCAGGAGGCGCTGGTGCGCACCCTGCGCAGCGTGGCGCGGCGCTGGCTGCGCACGCTGGTCGATGCGGTGCTGGCGCAGCCGGAGCGCGCGGCCGCGCTGCTGCAGCAGGCCGGCCCGCTGGCCACGGGGGCGGTGCAGGCGGCCTTTCCGCTCATCCTTCAGCAGGAGCTGGATGCCCTTCTCGCCCGTCAGAAATGAGCTTCACGCCATGACCTTCCTGCGATCCCCTTCCCTGCTCGCGGCCTTGGCGCTGGCGGCTTCCGCGGCGCATGCGCAGGCGCCGCAGCCCGACGGCCTGGCGCTGAGCTTCGAGGCTGCCCGCCAGCGCATGCTGGAGCGCTCGGACAAGCTGGCCGCCGCGCGCGCCGGCGTCGAATCCAAGTCCCTGCGCGCCGATGCGCTGCGCAACCTGGGCGGCCCGGTGGTCAGCGTGACGGGCGTGGGCTATGCCTACGATGCGCGGCTGAACCTGGACCTGTCTTCCTTCGACGCCGGCCTGACGCAGATCGGCCGCTTGCTGCCTGCAAGTCTGCAGAGCAGCCTGGCCCGGCTGCCGGTGCGCCTGCCCGACAGCTACACGCTGCAGCGCGACGGCCATGGCTTCACGTCCTCGGTGTCGGCCATCTGGCCGCTCTACACCGGCGGCGCCACCGACGCGGTGCGCGGCTTTGCCGGCGCGCAGACGCGCGAGGCCCGTGCCGATGCCGACCAGACCGGCGGCGAGGTGGACCAGACGCTGGTGGAGCGCTACTTCGGCGCCCAGCTCGCACAGCGCGCCGCCGACCTGCGCGCCCAGGCCGAGCGCACCATCGCCGGCCACGACGACGCAGCGCAGAAGATGCTGGCCGCCGGAGTCATCTCGCGCGTGGAGCGGTTGCAGGCCCGCAGCGCCTACGAAGAGGCGCGGCGCAATGCCGAGAAGGCGAAGGACGATGCCGAGCTGGCCGCCGTCGCACTGGCCCGCACCGTGCGGGCCGACCAGCCGGTGCTGCCGCGCACGCCGCTCTTCGTCCTCAGCCAGCCGGTCGAGCCGCTCGGCTACTTCCTCGATGCGGCGCAACTGCACCATCCTGGCCTGGCCAAGGTCGCGGCGAAGAAGCTGCAGGCCGAGGAACTGCATGCCGGCGAGGAGGCCCTGCGCCGTCCGCAGGTGCTGGCGTTCGGCACGCACGACCTCAAGCGCCGCGAAGAGGCGGGCTGGGTGGCCGGCGTGGGCGTGTACTGGACCCTCTACGACAGCATCGACCGCGATCAGCTGGCCGCCGCCAGCCTCAAGCAGGTGGAGCAGGCCGAGCGCACCGATGCGCAGGCGCGCAGCGACATCTCGCTGCTGGTGGAGCGCAACTGGCGGGCCTTGGAGAACGCGCGCCGGCAGTTCGCGTCGATGCAGGCCGGCATCGACCTGGCGCAGGAGGTGGTGCGCCTGCGCAGCGCCGGCCTGCGCGAAGGCACCAGCACCACACAGGACCTGATCGACGCAGAGACCAACCTGGCCAAGGCGCAGACCGAACGCGCCCAGGCCGCCAACGAGTACGTGCAAGCCCTGGCCCGCCTGCTGCAGAGCGCCGGCATCTCCGAGCGCTTTGCCGACTACATCGCCCGAGCAGACATCCGGATCGAATGACCATGACCCAACGTCGCAAGTCCCTGCCCCTGCTGGCCATCGTGGCCGGCCTCGTCGTCGTCGGCCTGATCGGCTGGGGCTTCTGGCGCGCCAGCCGGCCGGCGCCCGAGGTGTTCCAGGGCCAGATGGAGGCCAAGGAAACCGACATCGCCGCCAAGATCCCCGGCCGCATCGCCGAGGTGCTGGTGCGCGAGGGTGACCGCATCGAGGCCGGCGCGCCGATCCTGCGCATGGCCTCGCCCGAGGTCGACGCCAAGCTGGCCCAGGCCACGGCCGCCCAGCAGGCCGCGCAGGCGGTGGCGAAGAAGGCCGAGAACGGCGCCCGCCCGCAGGAGATCGAGATGGCCCGCATGCAGTGGCAGCGCGCCGAGACGGCCGCCGAGCTGGCCCGCAAGTCCTTCGACCGGGTGGACGGTCTGGCGCGCGACGGCCTGGTGCCGGCGCAGAAGCGCGACGAGGCCGAGGCCAACTGGAAGGCCTCGCGCGACGCCGCCATCGCCGCCCGCGCGCAGTACGACCTGGCCCGCCAGGGCGCCCGCGGCGAGGACAAGGCCGCCGCCGAGGCCCAGGCCCGGCAGGTGGCGGGCGTGGTGGCCGAGGCTCAGGCCGCCAAGGCCGAGACCGAGCTGCGCAGCCCGGTCGCGGGCGAAGTGGCCAAGGTGCTGGCCCGCGCCGGAGAGCTGGTGCCCCAGGGCGTGGCCGCCGTCACGGTGGTGGACCTCGCCGACCAGTGGGTGGTGCTGAACGTGCGCGAGGACCGGCTGTCGCGCTTCGCGGTGGGGCAGGAGTTCGACGCGCGCCTGCCGGCCCTGGGTCCGCAGGCGGCCACGGCCCGCTTCAAGGTCACGTACAGCGCGCCGCTGCCGGACTTCGCGACCTGGCGCGCCACGCGCGCGGGCGCCGGCTTCGACGTGCGCACCTTCGAGGTCCGCGCCAAACCGCTGCAGCCCATCGCCGGCGCGCGGCCGGGCATGAGCGTGCTGGTCGAGTGAGGCTGGGTGGACGAAGCGCCATGCCTCTTCGCCACACGCACTGCCCATGGTGCCCCCTCACGGCCTCTGCCCGATGACCGTGTTCGCCCGCAGCCTGCGCCGCGAAGCCCGGCGAATCGCCAGCCAGCCCTGGGAGCTGGCCATGGTGAGCTGGGTGCCGGCCCTGGCCGCCGCGCTGATGTGGTGGATCTTCTCGGCCGGCCTGCCGAACCGCCTGCCCATCGGCGTGCTCGATGAAGACCATTCGGCCATCTCGCGCCAGATCGAGCGCTTCCTGGAGGCCTCGCCGGGTCTGCAGGTGGCCGAGCGCTACGCCGATGCCGCGGAGATGGACCGTGCCCTGGTGGCCGGCCGCGTGCATGCGGCGGTGTGGCTGCCGCGCGAACTCTCGCGCGAGCTCAAGCAGGGCCGCGCCGGCCAGGTGGTGCTGCTGCACAACGCGCAACGCGGCACCCATTCGAGCCTCATCCAGCGCGACGTGCGCACGGCCGTGGGCACGGTGTCGGCCGGCATCGAGCTGACGGCACGCGCCAAGCGCGGCGAGTCGGCCCCGGCGGCGCGGGCGCACCTGGACCCGGTGCGCGCCAACACGGTGGCGCTGTTCAATACGTCGAGCAACTACGAGCAGTTTCTGGGTGCGGCGCTGATCCCGGCGCTGCTGCACATCTTCGCGATGACCGCGGGCGCCTGGACCCTGGGCCGCGAGCTGCGCGACCGCAGCCTGGGCGAGTGGCTCGCGCCGGATGCGGGGACGACTGTGAATGCGGCGACTCGCACGGGCTGGAACGACGCAGCCGCGGCGCTGGCCGGCAAGCTGCTGCTGCCGTGGGGCTCGCTGTCGGTCGTCGGGTTGCTGGCGCTGCTGGGCCTCACGCTCGGACGGGGCTGGCATCCGGCCGGCTCCCTGCTGTGGGTGGGCGTGGCGCTGGTGCTGTTCCTGGCGCTGTCGGTGGCCATGGGCGCCTTCCTGGCGGCGCTGACGCGCTCGCTGCGCACGGCGCTCTCGGGCACCGGCTTCATCACCGCGCCGGCCTTCGCGTTCGGCGGCGTGGGCTTTCCGCTGGTGGCCATGCCCGCGGCGGCCCGCGCCTGGGCCCTGGCGCTGCCCTACACGCACTACGCCCGCGTGCAGATCGAGCAGCTGCAGATGGGCGCGCCGCTGGCCTATTCGATGGCCACGCCGCTGTGGATGGCGGTGGCCGCGCTGGCCCTGCTGGCCGCCAGCGCCGGCCTGGTCGGCCGCGCGGCAAAGGCACCCGAAAGCTGGGGCAAGCGCTGATGACGAACACGCCCGACACCGACCGCGGCCGCCTGCGCTTCGCCGACGCCTGGCGTGCCACGGCCCTGGCCGTGCTGCGCGACCCGGGCGTGCTGCTGATCCTGCTGCTCGCGCCGGTGATCTACGGCTTCTTCTATCCCTGGCCCTATGGCACCGAGGCCGTCACGCGCGTGCCCGTCGCGGTGGTGGACCAGGACGGCAGCAACCTCTCGCGCCAGATCGTGCGCTTCGCGCAGGCCAGCCCGCGCATCGACGTGCGGCTGGTCACCGGCGACGAACAGGCCGCACGGCAGGCCCTGTGGCGCGGCGAGATCGAGGGCTACGCCCTGCTGCCGCGCGACCTCAAGCGCGACGTGGTGCGCGGCGCGGCGGCGGGCGTCACCATCGAGGGCAACGGCGCCTATGCGCTGCTCAACAAGTCGGTGCTCTACGGCTTCTCGGAAGCGGTGGGCACGGTGTCGGCCGGCATCGAGATCCGCCGCCTGCAGGCCGCCGGCCAGAGCGCGCCGCAGGCCCGCGCCAGCCGCAGCCCGCTCAATACGCAGCTGGTGCCGCTGTTCAACCCGACCGAAGGCTACGGCAGCTATGTGGTGCCGGCCGTGGCGCTGTTGATCCTGCACCAGACGCTGCTGATGGGCTGCGCCATGCTGGCCGGCACCTGGGCCGAGGCCGACCGGCTGCGCGCCAGGCCTTCCGCTTGGCTCGGGCGGCTCGTGGCACTGTCGGGCTTCGGGCTCATGACGGGGCTGTTCTTCTTCGGCTGGATCTTCGTGCTGCAGGACTATCCACGCGGCGGCAATCCGCCGGCGGCCGCACTGCTGCTGGCCTTCTACGTGCCCACGGTCTGTGCGTTGGGCCTGCTGCTGGGCTGCTGGTTTCGCGACCGCGAACGCGCGCTGCAGGTGATCCTGTTCAGCTCGCTGCCGCTGGCCTTCCTCTCGGGCTTCTCGTGGCCCAGCGAGGCACTGCCGGTGCCGCTGCAGTGGCTGGGCGGCTGGCTGCCCAGCACGGCGGGCATCCAGGCCTCGCTGCGGCTCAACCAGATGGGCGCACCGCTGGCGGACGTGCTGCCCTGGCTGGGCCGGCTGGCTGCGGTGTTCGGTGTAGCGCTGGCGGGGCTGCTCTGGGCGGGACGGCTGCGCGCCGGGCCATACCCGCGCCGTTGAGAATTTTTCTCATCGCGGGGGATACTGGCGGACTTTTCCTTCATCCACTCGACACTCGCCGCCATGAGCACCCCCACCCGCATCGAGAAAGACACCTTCGGTCCCATCGAGGTCCCTGCCGACCACCTGTGGGGCGCGCAGACGCAGCGCTCGCTGCAGAACTTCGACATCTCGGGCGAGCGCCAGCCGCTGGAGATCATCCAGGCGCTGGCCCTGGTGAAGCGGGCCTCGGCCGTGGTCAACCAGCAGTTGGGCCTGCAGGACCCGAAGAAGACCGATGCCATCGTCGCCGCCGCCGACGAGGTGCTGGCCGGCAAGCATCCGCATGAGTTCCCGCTGGTCGTCTGGCAGACCGGCTCGGGCACCCAGACCAACATGAACGTCAACGAGGTGCTGGCCAACCGCGCGAGCGAGCTGCTGGGCGGTGCGCGTGGCGAGGGCCGGCTGGTGCATCCCAACGACGACGTCAACCGCAGCCAGTCGAGCAACGACGTGTTCCCCACCGCCATGCACGTCGCGGCCGTGCAGGCGCTCACGCACAAGCTGCTGCCGGCCATCGGCAAGCTGCGCGCCACGCTGGCGAAGAAGTCCGAGGACTTCATGGACATCGTGAAGATCGGCCGCACCCACCTGCAGGACGCCACGCCGCTGACGCTGGGCCAGGAGGTCTCGGGCTGGGTCGCCCAGCTGGACCAGAACGAACGCCATGTGCGCGCCGCCCTGCCCCACCTGTGCGAGCTGGCCCTGGGCGGCACCGCGGTGGGCACGGGCCTGAACGCGCCCAAGGGCTATGCCGAAGGCGTGGCGGCCGAGCTGGCCCGCCTGACCGGCCTGCCCTTCGTCACGGCGCCGAGCAAGTTCGAGGTGATGGCCGCCTGCGATGCCTTCGTGCATGCGCACGGCGCGCTCAAGACGCTGGCCGCCAGCATGAACAAGATCGCCAATGACGTTCGCTGGCTGGCCAGCGGCCCGCGCAGCGGCATCGGCGAACTCAGCATTCCCGAGAACGAGCCGGGCTCGTCGATCATGCCCGGCAAGGTCAACCCGACGCAGAGCGAGGCCGTGACCATGCTGGCCGCACAGGTGATGGGCAACGACGTGGCCATCAACATCGGCGGCATGTCGGGCAACTTCGAGCTGAACGTGTTCCGCCCCATGGTGGCCCACAACTTCCTGCAGAGCGTGCGCCTGCTGGCCGACGGCATCGTGAGCTTCAACGACCACTGCGCCGTGGGCATCGAGCCCAACCGCGACCGCATCGCCGAACTGGTGAGCCGCTCGCTGATGCTGGTGACCGCGCTGAACACGCACATCGGCTACGACAAGGCGGCCTACATCGCCAAGAAGGCGCACAAGGAGGGCACCAGCCTGCGCGAGGCGGCCATCGCCTCGGGGCACCTCACGGCGGAGCAGTTCGACCAATGGGTCATCCCTGAGAACATGACCGGACGAGCGTGAAGCCCTCACCACGACGTACCCAGGCGTGGCCGCTGCTGGCCCTGGCCGCCATCGCCACGGGCTTCGTCGTGCTGGGCCACGATGGGCGGCGGGTCGCGCAGATGCTGGTGCTGCTGCTGCCCGCGCTGGCCTGGATGGCCTGGCCGGTGCGCAGCCTGGCGGTGCACCGCGCGCGGCGCGTGGCGGTGCTGGCGGCGGTGATGGCCTTTGCGGCCGACGGCGTGGTGCGCGCCTACCTGCTCGACACCTACCAGTCCGCACCCGACGGCGCGGTGGTGCTGGGCGCGCTGGCCAACACCAATGCGCGGGAAAGCGGCGAGTACCTGCAGATGCACTGGCGCACGGCGGCCCTGTGGTGCGCGGTGCTGGGGGCCGCGGGCTATGCCGTGTGGCGCC